>CAZJQH010000023.1:0-12707 GCA_964547895.1 uncultured Chitinophaga sp.
GGCGGATGGCGACCAGTTCGATGCCATGACCGAGAGTGCCTTGCGCGCCTGGCAAGCCGCCACCGGACTGGTCGCGGACGGCATCGCGGGGCCACGCACACTGGCAGCACTCGGCGTTCTGGAGCTGCCGCCGCTGGGGCTTGAGCTCGACCTCGCGCATGTCAGGCAGCTGTTCCCCTGCACGCGGAGCAGCAGCATAGACAAGAACCTGCCCTATGTCGCCGCCGCGCTCTCAGCCTTCGGCCTCTGCGAGCGCGAACTCGTGATCGCGGCGCTCGGGACCATCCGCGCAGAAACCGAGGGCTTCGTTCCCATCCCCGAGCAGCCCTCGCATTTCAACACCTGGCCCGGCCAGGCCACGTTCAGCCGCTACGAGAACATGAAAACGCTCGGCAACAAGTCGCCCGGGGACGGCGCACGCTTTCGCGGCCGGGGCTATGTGCAGCTGACCGGACGCGACAACTACGACCGCTATGGCAGGCTGCTCGATGTCGACCTGCTGCTGCAGCCCGACAGCGCCTGCGCGCCCGAAGTCGCTGCCTGCCTGTTGGCTGCCTTCCTGTCGGCGCACCGCGACAAGCTCATCCAGGCCATGTCCAGCGGCGACCTCAAGGGGGCGCGCCGGATCGTCAATGGCGGCAGTCACGGTCTGGACCGTTTCGAGGACACGGTAGCGCGCGCCAACAGCACCTGGCCCATGCTGGCTGGCAAGCGAGGCAAGGCCATCACCGCCAAGGTGGTGGCCAAGATGGCTGCCAAGACACAGGCCCCGCTGCGCGCCAGCCTGAACGTGAGCAAGGATCCCACCGACCTGCGCGACCGCGCCTACCAGCCGCCGCCACGCTCCTTGCCAGACCGCTATCCGGGCGACCAGGACATCAGGACCCATGTGAGCGCCTACGAGCGCGCGGGACTGGTGCTCAACCAGGGCCGCGAAGGGGCTTGCACCGGATTCGGCCTGGCCTGCGTGGTCAACTACCTGCGCTGGATCCGGGCCGGAACGCCCGATCGGCTCGAATCGGTCAGCCCGCGCATGCTCTACCAGTTCGCACGCCGCAATGACGAATACGCGGGCGAGGACTACGAGGGGTCGAGCTGCCGGGGTGCCCTCAAGGGCTGGTACGGCAACGGCGTCTGCCTCGAGTCCGACTGGCCCTATCTGCCGGGCCAGGACAAGCAGCCCGCTCCCGGCTGGGAAAAGCGCGCGATCGAGAACACGCTGGGCGTCTACTACCGCATCCAGAAACACAACATCACCGACATGCAGGCAGCGATCCACGAAGTCGGCGCGGTCTACGTATCCGCCTTCACGCATGAGGGCTGGGACAAGGTCCGCACCAGCAGGAAGGCGCCCGCCTCGCATGCCGACCTGCCCGTGATCGACTATGACGGCAACCCCTCGCGCTCTGGCGGACACGCGTTCGCACTGGTCGGCTTCAACCGCGAGGGCTTCGTGATCCAGAATTCCTGGGGCGGCAGCTGGGGCGCGGGCGGCTTCGCGGTGATTCGTTACGCCGACTGGCACGACAACGCGATGGACGCCTGGGTCGCGGCCATGGGCGTGCCGGGCGTGATCGAAAGCCGGATCGTGAACGGCGCCGTGGCTGGCGCGCAGGCCCAGGCCGGCGCTGCCCAGCCGGGCTGGTGGGACAAGACAACCGCGTACCGCCACAGCATCGTGCTCGGCAACAACGGCCATGTCGATCGCTACGACACGGTCGATGGCATCAGCCGCACGCTGCAGCACCAGGCCTGCGTCCTGCCCGACAGCTGGTTCCGCGGCAACGGGCAGGCGCGCAAGCGCCTGGTGCTCTACGCGCACGGGGGCCTGAACTCCGAGTCCAGCGCGCTCGAGCGTGTCCAGGCCATGGGACGCTACTTCCTTGGCAACGGCTGCTATCCACTGTTCCTGGTCTGGAAGAGCGGACTGCTCGAATCGATCACCGACATCATCAGGGACCGGCGTGCACGCAAGGCCCCCGATGGCCTGGCGGCAGGCTGGCTGGACGAGCAGCTCAGCGATCCGCTGCTCGAGAAGCTGGTCGGCCGTCCATTGGCACGTCCGCTCTGGACCGAGATGAAGGAGAACGCCGAACTCGCCAGCCACGGCGGTCGTGGCGGCGACCTGCTGGCCGAAGCAATCAACCAGCTCGCCCAGGCCTGGGGCGATGACTTCGAGCTGCACCTGATCGGCCACTCGGCCGGCTCGATCATGCTGGGCAGGCTGCTCGAACGACTCAAGCAGAAGGATCTCGCCGACCATGTCAGGAGCGTGCACCTCTATGCTCCGGCGTGCACGGTCGGCTTCGCCAACCGCTACTACGCGCCGCACGAAGACATCATGCAGCGCCTCTACCTGCACCTGCTTTCGGATCGCCGCGAGCGCGACGACAACGTCGGACAGATCTATCGCAAGTCCCTGCTCTACTTCGTCTCGAACGCGCTCGAAGCCGATCCACGCACGCCCATCCTCGGGCTGGAGAAGGTCTTCAACCAGTCCGAGTCCCGAAGCTGGGACGGATCAGCCAGTACCAACGAGGACCTGCTCAACTGGCGTACCTGCGCGGAACAAAGCCAGCTGGCCGATCGACTGACCGTGCACGACGATGAGCGCTTCATCACGCGGATCAAGGTGGGCGATGCGCTGCCCGAGAAGTCGATCAGTGCCTCGCACGGTGGCTTTGACAACAACGTGCAGGTGATCGAGCAGACGCTCAAACGCATCACCGGGCAGAGCAAGCTGGCCATGGCGGTCGACAACCTGGTCGGGTTCTGAGCAAAAAGGCAGGAGGCACGCTGCACGCTGCTTGCAGCGAGCTCGTGGCTGAGCAGGGGGGATTGCAGGGTCGCTGCGCGTGGATGCCGGCGACAGTCCCGCTTCTGATGGCGGGCTAACATTGCTGCCATGTCCGAAAGCTCCAGCACCTGCATCCCTGTCTCCGATCACCGCGGCCCGCTGCGCCCCGGCGTGCGCAAGCGCGAGGCCTGGGCCTGGGCGATGTACGACTTCGCCAACTCGGGCTACACCACGGTGGTGATCACGGCGGTGTTCAACGCCTGGTTTGTCTCGGGGATAGCGGGCGGCGCGCCCTGGGCAACCTTCGCCTGGACCGCCGCGCTGTCGCTGTCCTACGCGCTGATCCTGCTGAGCGCGCCGCTGCTGGGCGCCTGGGCTGACACCCACGCGGGCAAGAAGCGGCTGCTGGCCTGGACCACGCTGGGCTGCGTGCTCGGCACCGCTGGCCTCGCGCTGGCCGGTCCGGGCGCGGTGGCTCTGGCGCTGGCCTTCGTCGTGCTGTCGAACTTCTGCTTCGGAACCGGCGAGAACCTGATCGCCGCCTTCCTGCCCGAGATTGCCGAGCCCGACAGCCTGGCCAAGGTGTCGGGCTGGGGCTGGGGCCTGGGCTATGTCGGCGGGCTGGTCAGCCTGGGCGCCTGCCTGGGCTACATCACCTGGGCCAGGGCGCAGGGACAGGGGGCGGCAGATTTCATCCCGGTCTGCATGCTGATCACGGCCGGACTGTTCGCGCTCGCCTCGCTGCCGACCTTCGCGCTGCTGCGCGAGCGGGTGACGCCGCAGCCCGTGGCGACTGCATCGGCCTGGGGCCGGGTGATGGACACCTTGCGCCATGCCCGGCGCTACCGCGACATGCGCCGCTTCATGCTCTGCATCGTGTTCTACCAGGCCGGCATCCAGGCGGTGATCGCGCTGGCGGCGATCTATGCCGAGCAGGCGATGGGCTTCTCGACCGCCGACACCATCCAGCTGATCTTCCTGGTCAACATCACGGCAGCGCTCGGCGCGGTCGCCTTCGGGCGCTGGCAGGACCGCATCGGCCATGTGCGCGCGATTGCGCTGACGCTGGTCGGCTGGATCGTCATGGTGCTGCTGGCCTGGTCGGCGCAGGGGCCGACGCCGTTCTGGATCGCGGCCAATATCGCGGGCCTGTGCCTGGGCGCGAGCCAGTCGGCCGCGCGGGCGCTGGTCGGCTGGCTCGCGCCCGAGCACCGGCATGGCGAGTTCTTCGGCCTCTGGGGGCTGGCGGTCAAGCTGTCTTCCATCCTCGGGCCGCTGACCTATGGCGCGGTGAGCTGGCTCAGCGGCGGCGACCACCGGCTCGCCATCCTGGCGACCGGCAGCTACTTCGTGATCGGGCTGCTGCTGCTCGCCGGCGTCAATGCCGAGCGTGGCCGGCGCGCGGCGCTGGAGGGCTGATCCGGCCGCTCAGCGGTGCAGATCCGGCTCGCCGCAAGCTTCCAGCAAGGTGGCGCGCGCGGCATCGCGCAGCGCGAGCGCCAGTTCCCATTCATTGCCCTGTGATGCAGGCTCGATCGCCGGACAGATCGTCACGCGCACAGCACCGCGCCGGGGCAGCCAGTGGTCCGCGCGCAGCCGGTCGCGCGTGCCCGCCAGCGCCACCGGCTGCAGGCCGATGCCGGCACTCGCCGCCGCGACGAAGGCGCCCATCCGGAACGGCCGCAATCCCGGCGCGCGGGTGAAGGTGCCCTCCGGAAAAACCGCCAGCTGCTCGCCACGCTGCGCGGCTGAAGCGATCCGGTCGGCGTCGGCCACGCCCTGCTGCAGGTCGAAGCGCTCGACGAACTCGCAGCCCAGCTTTTGCAGCAAGACGCGCGACCAGAAGTTGCCGGCCAGTTCGCGCTTGGCGACAAAGCGCCAGCCCGGCGCGGGTAGCGCGGCGATCAGCACCAGGCCGTCGAGGTAGCTGGCGTGGTTGGCGACCAGCAGCCTGGCCTCGGATGACGCTGGCCCGGACCGGTCGACCACTTCAAGCCTGATGCCGGCCAGCGCCAGCCAGAGCCGGGCCGCATGATGCAGCAGCCGCCAGGCCGAAGCGGGTTGACGCGTCAGCGCGACCCCAAGCCAGACCGGCAGCGCCAGCAGCGCGAAGGCCATGACCGCCCAGATGCCAGCCAGCCGCTCGCCGATCTGCGTGGCCTGCCGCCTGAGCCTGGGCAGCGCGCCGGCAACGAAGATGCGCGCGAGCTGCAGCCAGGCCGCGCGCGGCTGCCCCTCGGGCAGGCCCTGCTCGAACAGCGCGCGGCTGGCGGCGCGGCGCACCTTGCCGCTGGAGGTCTTGAGCACGATGCGCCGGGAGGACAGCACGATCTCGTCGGCTGGCAGCCCGAGCAGCGCCAGCGTGCAGTCCTGGATCGCCTGCCGCAGCGCGGCGAGCCGGGCCGGATCGCTGAGGCGGGTCTCGGCCGCGATCACCAGCCGCTCGGTGCCGCTGGCCGGATCGGGGCTGCCGAAGACCGCGACGCAGCCCGGGCGCACGCCGTCGATGCGGCCGACTGCTTCCTCGACCTCCTGCGGATAGATGTTGCGGCCGGCCTTGATCACGATGTCCTTGGCGCGCCCGGTCAGGTAGAGCTCGCCGCCCGCGAGGTAGGCGTAGTCGCCGGTGTCGAGCCAGCCGTCGCAGAACAGCCGGGCATTCGCTTCCGGGTTGCGCCAGTAGCCGGCGGTGGCGGACGGGCCGCGGAACTGCAGCCGGCCTTCGCGCCGCTCGGGCAGTTCGCTGCCACTGGCGTCGACCACGCGCAGCTCGTAGCCCGGCAGCGGCCGGCCGCAGGCGACGAAGCGCAGCGGATTCGGATCGTCGGGCGCTGCCGGGACCGCCTCGCCATGGGTGGAAAAGGCGCTGCGCTCGATGCGGTCGACCAGCAGCCCGCGTTGCGGCGTCAGCGCCAGCCCCACCGCGCATTCAGCCAGGCCGTAGACCGGCGCCAGCGCCTTCGGGTCGAGGCCGCAGGCGGCAAAGCGCGCCGCGAAGCGCTCCATCGTGCCTGGGTTGACCGGCTCGGCGCCATTGAAGGCGATGCGCCACGATGACAGGTCCAGCTGCCCGAGCAGCTCGTCCGGTACCCGGTGCAGGCAGAGCTCGTAGGCGAAGTTGGGTGCGCCCGACAGCGTGCCACGGTAGTCGTGGATGGCCTGCAGCCAGCGCTGCGGCGCTGCCAGGAAGCGCAGCGGCGACATGACGACGAAGGGGATCGCGTAGACCAGGCTGGACAGCCAGGCGCAGATCAGCCCCATGTCGTGATAGAGCGGCAGCCAACTCACGAAGACATCGTCCGGCCTGACCTGGGCGGCGCGCGCCATGGCGCGGATGTTGGCGAGCAGCTGCGCGTGCGTCAGCGTCACGCCCTTGGGGTTGCCGGTGCTGCCCGAGGTGTACTGCAGCAGCGCGAGGTCCTGGCCGGCTGCTGGCGCTGCTGCCGGCGCATTGCCGCAGGCCAGCAGTTCGTCCGCCAGCACCACGCCGCGCAAGCCGGCGACCAGGCCGCGCAGCAGCCCGGCCGGCAAGGCGACCTCGCCGCTGGCGATCAGCAGCCGGGCGCCCGCGTTGTCGAGGATGGCCGCATGGCGGCGCAGGTGGTCCTCCAGCTGCGACGGCCTGGCCGGCGGGTAGATCGGTACCGGCACCGCGCCGGCCAGCAGGATGCCGAGGAAGCAGGGAAAGAATGGCACGCAGGTCGGCAGCATCAGCGCGACCGCGTCGCCGGGGCCGACCTCGCGTGCCTGCAGTCCGGCCGCCACGGCCTGCGCCTGCCGCAGCAGCTCGCCATAGCTCAGGCGATGTTCCTGGCCATCCTCGTCGAGCAGGGTCAGATGGGTCCGCTGAGGCTGGCGCTGCGCGTGCCAGGCCAGCACCGCGGTCAGCGTGGCCAGCGCATCGGGGGCTGGCTCCCCGGCACCCTTTGCCCCAGGCGCCGGGGCGGGTGCGGTGGCGGGCGTGCCCGGGACGCGACTGTCGGCCGTCCCCAGCGCGCGCAGGAAGTCGCCCGGCGTCTGCGCCTCGCCGATCAGGCGTTGCGGCAGCCGCACGCCGAAGGCCGCCTCGATGCGGACCAGCAGCTCGGCGCGCGCCAGGCTGTCGAGCTCGGCGTCGCGCTCGAGCTCGCTGTCGAGCGTCAGCGCGGGTGCCAGCTGGCCTGGCCGCAGCTCGCGACACAGCGCGGCGATCAGCTCCAGCAGCAGTTCGGCATCATGGTCTGCATCTCGCTTCATTTTGCTGTCGGGCGTATAAAGGGCATGAAACATCATGAAGGCGGGACGGGTCCGGGTCAAATCCACCCGGGCCAAGACCCCGCCGGGGAGGACGGACATGAGCGGCTCTCTGACAGGCGTGGCCTTGCTGCGCGACGCGATGGCCAACCGCGGCACGGCGTTTTCCGATGCCGAGCGCGACGCGCTGGGCTTGCGCGGGCTGCTGCCGCCGGCGGTCGAGAGGCCGGAGCGGCAGGTCGCGCGCGTGATCGACAACCTGCGGCGGCAGGCGACTGACCTGGACCGCTACTGCTGGCTGATGGCCTTGCGCGAGCGCAGCGAGGTGCTGTTCCAGCGCGCCCTGCTCGACCATCTGGCCGAGCTGCTGCCGTTGGTCTACACGCCGACGGTGGGTCAGGCCTGCCAGCAGTTCGGGCGCATCTTCCAGGCGCCGCGCGGGCTCTACGTCACGGCCAATGATCGCGGCCGCATCGGCGAGTTGCTGCGCCGCTGGCCGGCCGGTCCGGTGCGCGCCATCGTCGTCACCGACGGCTCGCGCATCCTGGGGCTGGGCGACCTCGGCGCCAACGGCATGGGCATCCCGATCGGCAAGCTCGACCTCTACAGCGCCTGCGGCGGCATCGCGCCGGCGGCCTGCCTGCCGGTGATGCTCGACGTCGGCACCGACAACGCGGCGTTGCGCGAAGACCCCTTCTACCTCGGGCTGCGCCAGCCCCGGCTGCAGGGCGAGGCCTACGACACGCTGCTGGAGGAGTTCGTCGGCGCGGTGCAGGAGGTCTTTCCGGGCGCGCTGCTGCAGTTCGAGGATTTCTCCAACCGCAACGCCTTCGCCTTGCTGGCACGCTACCGCGAGCGGCTCTGCTGCTTCAACGACGACATCCAGGGCACCGGCGCGATGGGGCTGGCGGCGGTCAACTCGGCGCTGCGTATCACCGGCGGCAAGCTGACCGGGCAGCGCCTGCTGTTCGCTGGCGCCGGCGAGGCCGCCTTGGGCATCGCCACCATGGTCAAGGCCGCGATGGTCGAGCAGGGCCTGAGCCCGGAACAGGCACGCGAACGCTGCTGGCTGCTCGACACCCAGGGCCTGCTGGTTGCAGGCCGCGCCGGCATGCCCGCGCACAAGCTGCCGCACGCGCAGCAGCGTGCACCGTTGGCCAGCCTGCCGGAGGCGATCACGGCATTCAAGCCCACCGTCCTGGTCGGCGCCTCGGGCGTGGGGCAATTGTTCAGCGAGGAAGTCCTGACCGCGCTCGCCCGCCACTGCGAGCGCCCGGTGGTGTTCGCGCTCTCGAATCCGACCGCCAAGGCCGAGTGCAGCGCGCAGCAGGCCTATGAGTGGACCGGCGGGCGCGCGATCTTTGCCGCCGGCAGCCCGTTCGCGCCGGTCGAGTTCGCGGGCCGCACCCTGGTGCCGGGCCAGGCCAACAACGCCTACATCTTTCCCGGCGTGGGCCTGGGCCTGCTTGCCAGCGGCGCGACCCGGGTGAGCGACGCCATGTTCTTCGCCGCCGCTGCTGCGCTGGCCGCCCAGGTGTCCGACGCCGACCTCGCCAGCGGCCGCATCTTCCCCGGACAGGATCGCTTGCGCGAGGTCGCGATCGCGGTCGCCGTGGCGGTTGCCGGCATTGCCTGGCGCGATGGCCTGGCCACCCTGCCCCGCCCGGCCGACCCCGAGATGGCGATCCTGGCGTCGATGTACCGGCCCAGCTATCCCGCCTGCGCGGACTGAGGTTTTCCGGCAGCTTTCAGCGCGGGCGCTCGAAGCCGGACTCGATCCAGGCCGTTGCGCTGTCGACGTTGAGCTTGAAGGTCGGCGCCACCGGCACCCGGGCCAGTTCCTCGCCGAACTCGTCCTGCGCGCTCAGGGTGGCGCTGGCGCCTTCCTCGTCGGGCACGATGGCCAGCAGCACCTTGATCCGCTGTCCATGCGCCGTGACGGTCACGTTCTTGTTGAGCTGGGCATGGAGCTGCTGCTCGTGGCGCCGGATCACCTCGCTGGCGGTCTTGACCAGGGTGTTGAAGGCCGCGGTGTCGAGCGGCTTGGGGTTCTTCTTGTCGCGGCCCATGGTCCAGGGCCCGACCAGCGCTGGCTCGTCCTCGCCGCGCAGCAGCATCGCCACCGCCCAGCCGTCGTCGTCCTCGTTCTTGATCACGCGCGCGGTCCAGCGGCCGTCGCTCCACAGCCGCGCCTCCTGGATGATCTCGGGGCTGTCGTCGCTCATGGTGCCTCCGCTGCACGCGGCTTCTTGCCGATGCGGTCCCAGTCCTTCAGCGTCTGCTGCAGCCGGTTCCTCGCGTTGACATGGCCATTGCGGAAGACATGGGTCAGCCGCTTGCGCAGGGCCTCGCCGGGCGCTGGCGCGGCCAGCAGCTTGAGCTGGTCGATCACCATCATCACGACCTGGAAGCTCTCTGAGTCGACGGCGAGTTCCAGCAGGCTGCGGCCGTTTTCAGTCCGGTCCAGCAGGTTGGCACCCTGCTCGATCATGTACTTGACCAGGCCGGCCTTGCCCTGCTGGCAGGCCCAGTGCAGCGGCACCAGGCCGCCCGCCAGCCTGGCGTTGAAGTCGGCGCCAGGCGCGAGCAGCTCGGGGGCCAGCGGCCAGCCCGAGGCCTTGATCATTTGCTGGGTTTTCCAATCGGTCATCGGGTCGTTTCTTCTGTGCGGGCGGGGTTTGAAGTTCTGGCGGACGCGCAGTCTCTCACAAAGCCGCTTGCATGATGCCGCTATGCTCGTGCTTTGTCCAAGCCTCGCGCCTAGCCATGCTGTTTGCCATCGTCTTCCTTGCCGGCCTGTGGGCCGGGCTGCAGAACGCCCTCGCGGGCGGCGGATCCTTCGTCACGCTGCCGGCCTTGATGCTGACCGGCATGTCGCCGCTGGCGGCCAACATCACCTCGACGCTGGCGCTGTTCCCGGCCCAGGTCAGCTCGGGGCTGGCCGGGCGCAAGCTCGCCAGCGGCGCCGGCCGGCTGTCGTTCAAGGCGCTGTTCTGGATCAGCCTGGCCGGCGGCGGACTCGGCGGCCTGCTGCTGCTCAACACGCCGTCCTCGGTGTTCGCGCGGCTGGTGCCCTGGCTGGTGCTGTTCGCGACCACGGTGTTCGCCTGGGGCAGTTTCCTGCGCAAGCCGTCGGCGCCAGGCAAGCATCTCGGTCCGGCCCCCGCTGCGCTGGTGCAGCTGCTGATCGCGATCTACGGCGGCTACTTCGGCGGCGGCATCGGCTTCCTGATGATCGCGGCGCTCACCATGGCCGGCCTGCCGGCGCGCAACGCGGGCGCAACCAAGAACCTGCTGGCTGGCGTGATCAACGCATCGGCGGTGGCGCTGTTCGCGCTCTCGCCCGAGGCGCACTGGCGCGAGGCACTGGTGCTGAGCGCGGGTGCCATCCTCGGCGGGCTGGCGGGTGCCTGGGCGCTGCACCGCATCAACGAGAAGCTGCTGCGCGTGCTGGTGGTCTGCATCGGCATCGCGCTGACGGTCGGCCTGTTCCTGCGCGGCTGAAGTCCGGCTTTTTTCCACCACTCCATCATCCTGGGACATCATGGACCCTGCCCGCCACGAACCCGCCAGCGTCGCAGCACCTGGCGGCGCCACCAGCCCGCTGCCGGCAACGATGCCACCGCTGCCCAGTCGTCTGCCCGGCGTCGGCACCACCATCTTCAGCGTGATGTCGGCGCTCGCCGCCGAGACCGGTGCCGTCAACCTGGGCCAGGGCTTTCCGGACTTTGACTGCGACCCGCGCCTGGTCGACGCGGTCAGCCGTGCGATGCGCGCCGGCCTGAACCAGTACGCGCCGATGACCGGGCTGCCGGCGCTGCGGCAGGCGATCGCGGCCAAGCTGCAGGCGCTCTACGGCCGCGCCTACGACGCCGAGCGCGAGATCACCGTCACGGCCGGAGCCACGCAGGCCATCCTGACCGCGCTGCTGGCGCTGGTGCAGCCGGGCGACGAGGTGATAGTGCTCGATCCCTGCTACGACAGCTACGTGCCCGGCATCGCGCTGGCCGGCGGCACCGCGGTGCGGGTTCCGCTGACGCCCGGCAGCTTCCGGCCCGACTTCGACCGCATCGCGGCGGCGCTGACGCCGCGCACGCGCGCGCTGATCGTCAACACGCCGCACAACCCCAGCGGCACCGTCTGGCAAGAGGCCGACATGCTCAGGCTGCAGGAACTGATGGCGCCGACCGGCGTCTGGCTGATCAGCGACGAGGTCTACGAGCACATGGTGTTTGACGGCCTGCCGCATGCGTCAGCGGCGCGCTTTCCCGGCCTGGCCGAGCGCGCGCTGATCGTCAGCAGCTTCGGCAAGACCTATCACGTCACCGGCTGGAAGGTCGGCTATGTCGCGGCGCCCGCCGCGCTGTCGGCCGAATTCCGCAAGGTGCACCAGTTCAATGTGTTCAGCGTCAACACGCCGGTGCAGCATGGCCTGGCGCAGCACCTGGCCGATCCGCAACCCTACCTGGAACTGCCGGCCTTCTACCAGCGCAAGCGCGAGCTGTTCCGCGCCGGCCTTGCCGGTACCCGGCTGCGGCTGCTGCCCTGCGAGGGCAGCTACTTCCAGTGCGTCGATTACCGGGATCTGGCAGTGGCCGAGCGCGACCTGCCGGAAGCCGCCTTCTGCGAATGGCTGACGCGCGAGATCGGCGTCGCGGCGATACCGCTGTCTGCCTTCTACGGCGACGGCTTCGAGCAGGGCGTGGTGCGGCTGTGCTTCGCCAAGCGCGACGAGACGCTGCGGGCTGCGCTGGAGCGGCTGGCGCGGCTTTGAGGCGTTGGCGAGCGACAGGGCTGCTTCAGCCGCGCAAGCTCATCACCGGCCAGCCCCGTTCGCGCGCCTTGTGCAGCAGCTGCGGGTCGGGGTCGACCGCGACCGGATGCATCACGACTTCCAGCAGCGGCAGGTCGTTGTGCGAGTCGCTGTAGAAATGGCTCTCGGCCAGCGCGTCGAGCGAGCTGCCCAGGCCGCGCAGCCAGTGCCCGACATGGTCGATCTTGCCGGCGCCAAAGCAATGCGCGTCCACTTCGGGCTGGCTGTCGGAACCGATCGCATGCGCGATGCCCAGATGGTCAGCGACCGGCTGCACCAGCGACAGCCGCGTCGCGCTGACCACCACGGTCAGCAGGCCGTCGGCGTGCAGGCGGTCGACCAGCGCTGCGGCATCGCGCGCGATGGCTGGCAGCAGCGACTCGGCCTCGAAGCGGGCGCGCAGCTCGGCCAGTTCTGCCGCAGGCAGCGCCGTGTCGATCAGGTCGCGAAAGCGCTGCAGCGCGGTGAAATCGAGCCGGCCTTGCCCGTAGTCGTCGACGAAGCGCTCGTGCGCCACGATCTGTTCGGGCTGCAGATGGCCGCGCTGCAGCAGGTAGTCCAGCCAGAGCTGGTTGCTGTCGGCGGCGAGCAGGGTGTGATCGAGGTCGAGGAAGGCGACGCGCAAGGGCGCCTCAAGGGCTTCGGGTCGGGACGGAATGGAGCTGTCGGTCATCGGCAGCAAGTCTCTCACAGACTGGCGAAACCTTCTCCAGCAGGCGGAACGTTACCTCCACGCAATGCGGCGCCCGCGCCGGAACGCTAGAGCCCCAGCGCGTAGCGGTGCGCGCCGTGCTGCAGTGCGGGCAGCCGGCTTGCAGCATCCAACATGACCCGGGCCACGAAGTCGGCCGCATCGCAGCGCGC
>CAZJQH010000023.1:12807-19064 GCA_964547895.1 uncultured Chitinophaga sp.
GGCTTGCAGCATCCAACATGACCCGGGCCACGAAGTCGGCCGCATCGCAGCGCGCGAGCACAGGCCTTGCCGAGCCGGCCCGGACCGATCACGGCCAGCTGCAGGCGTCTGGGTTTTGCCATGGCTGTTGCTTTCGTTTGGATCGGGCGCGCTCAGTGCGGCTGCCGGTCCAGGCTGGCGGCGAGTTGCTGCAGCGCTGGCGAGATCTCGACTGGATAGGCCTGCTCCTGCGCGACGCCGTCTAGTCCGCGCAGCGGGTCCGGCAATGTGGCGAGCTGCGCCGCCGCATGTTCGCGCAGCGCGTCCAGCGGCTCGGGCGGCGCGATGCGGCGGCCCGCGCGCATGACGGGCTGCAGCAGCGGCTGGGCGCCGGCTGGCGCCGCTTCGTCGGCCAGCGCCACCCGGTCGCGTTCGATCCAGCCGTCCGGCCCGCTCCAGCGCCAGACCTGCTTGGAGCCAGGCCAGGTCGCCTTGCCTTCGGAGCGCTTGCGCCTGGCTCGTCCCGCATAGCTCTGCAGCTTGTAGACCGCGTCGAGCGCGGGCGCGTCGGCCGAGGTGCTCAGCGCGGTGCCGATGCCAAAGCCGTCGATCGGCGCGCCGGCCTGCAGCAGGCTGCGCAGGCGCCATTCATCGAGGTTGCCGCTGGCGAAGATGCTGACCCGCTGCAGCCCGCCCTGGTCGAATATGGCCCGCACCTGGCGCGCGTGCTGGGCCAGGTCGCCGCTGTCGATCCGGACCGAGGCGATGTGCGCGCCGCGCCGTTCAAGCGCCGGCGCCAGCGCAACGATCTTGCGCGCGGCCGCCTCGGTGTCGTAGGTGTCGATCAGCAGCGTGAGCTGCCCCTTCAGCCCGCTCATCGCATCCGCATAGGCGCGGAAGGCCTGGACCTCGAGCTCGTGCGCCTCGATGTAGGAATGCGCCATGGTGCCGAACACCGGGATGCCATAGCGCTGGCCCGCCAGCACGGTCGCGCTGCCCGCGAAGCCCGCCAGGTAGCTCGATCGCGCCGCCAGCAGGCCAGCCTCCGCGCCATGCGCACGCCGCAGCCCGAAATCGACCAGCAGGCTGTCGGGCGCCG
This sequence comes from uncultured Chitinophaga sp., assembly GCA_964547895.1. Taxonomy (GTDB): domain Bacteria; phylum Pseudomonadota; class Gammaproteobacteria; order Burkholderiales; family Burkholderiaceae_C; genus Malikia. The sequence continues at coordinate 13,886 of CAZJQH010000023.1, forward strand.
CGAGCTTGCAGCGGGCGGCCTTGCTCGCGACCAGCGTGGCGAGATGGACCAGGTTCAGCAGCCGGCTTTCGACCAGCTGCGCCTGCGCGATCGGCGCCTCGATCCGCAGCACCGGCTCGTTGGCGAAGAAGACCGTGCCCTCGCGCATCGCGTGCACCTCGCCGGTGAAGCGCAGCTCGCTGAGCCAGTCGAGGAAATCGGTCCGGAAGCGGCCCGAAGCGCGCAGCCAGTCGAGCTCGGCGGGGTCGAAGCGCAGCTGCTCCAGCCAGTCCAGCGCCTGCTCGATGCCGGCCAGCAGCAGGAAGTTGCGCTGCGCGGGCAGCGCGCGCACGAACAGCTCGAACACCGCGGTCTCGTGCAGGCCCTCGTCGTGATAGGCCTGCAGCATGGTGAGCTGGTAGAGGTCGGTCAGCAGCGCGCTGTCGGTCGCCTCCTTCATGCGCTCTCCCCGGCGAGCTGCTCGAAGCGGACGGGCAGCGCGCCGGCCTGCAGCATGGACTGGATGGCTCGTTCGCCGTCCCCTGGCTGCAGGTCGACCGGGCGGATCGCATCGACCAGCAGCAGCACCTCGAAGCCCTCGCGCAGCGCGTCGAGCACGGTAGCCCTGACGCAGTAGTCGGTCGCCAGGCCACCGACCAGCAGCCGCTTCACGCCCTGCTGGCGCAGCCTGGCCGCGAGATCGGTGCCCTCGAAGCCCGAATAGGCCTCGGCATCGGGCCGCGTCGCCTTCGACAAGACCATTGCCGACGTGGGCAGGCGCAACCCCGGCGCGAATTCGGCGCCCGGCTGGCCCACCACGCAATGCGGCGGCCAGGGGCCGCCCTGGGCATGGAAGGAGACATGGTCGGCCGGATGCCAGTCACGCGTGAAGATGATGGTGCGCCCCAGGTGCTCGAACCGCTCCAGGTAGCGCTGCAGCGCCGGTACCACCCGGTCGCCATCCGGCACCGCGAGCGCACCCCCTGGCAGGAAGTCGCGCTGGACGTCGACCACCACCAGCGCGTCGCTGGCCTGCAGTCGCAAGGCATCGGGCAAGTCCGGTGTTGCACTCATCGCATTGTTCCTCCCTGTCGTGCAGGGATTCTGCGATGCAGCAAGTCTTTGGGCAAGCTGGGGCTTGCCTGCTGCACGACTGGTGCAGCTCCGTCCTCACGCGGGCCAGCCGCTATCAGGCAGCTGGCTGCCAGCGCTTGAGCAGCAGCGCGTTGCTCACCACGCTGACCGAGCTCAGCGCCATCGCGGCGCCCGCGAACACCGGATCGAGGTAGCCCAGCGCCGCCAGCGGAATGCCGGCCACGTTGTAGGCGAAGGCCCAGAACAGGTTCTGCCGGATCTTGCTGACCGTGCGGCGCGAGATGTCGAGCGCCGCCGCGACCAGTTGCGGTTCACCACGCATCAGCGTGATGCCGGCCGCGTGCATCGCGACGTCGGAGCCGCTGCGCGAAGCCGCCATCGCGATGCCGACGTCGGCCGCCGCCAGCGCCGGCGCGTCGTTGACGCCGTCGCCGACCATGGCGACGCGATGGCCACCCTGGCGCAGCTCGGCGACGCGCGCGGCCTTGTCGCCCGGCAGCACCTCGGCCAGCACCTCGCCGGTGTCGGGATCCAGCCCGAGGCGACGCGCCATCGCCTCGGCCGCGCCCTGGTTGTCGCCCGAGATCATCGACAGCCGCAGGCCACGCGCGCGGAGCTGGGCGATGGCGGCCTGAGCGCCGGGCTTGGGCAGATCGGCAAAGGCGAATAGGGCCAGCACGGTGAAGCGGCCGTCGGGCAGACGCAGCGCGAGCGCCGACACGGTCGCGCCCTCGTTCTGCAAGGTCTCGGCCCGAGCGCCAAGCTCGCCCAGCCCGGCACCGAGTTCTTCCATCCAGCGCAGGCTGCCCAGGTGCAGGTGCGCGTCCTGCACCAGGCCATGGCTGCCGCGTCCCGGCACCGCCTGCACCTGCTGCGCCGCGAGCGCTTGCACGCCGGGCACGGCCTCGGCCGCCAGCACGACTGCGCGCGCCAGCGGGTGCGCGCTCTGGCGCTGCAGCGCTGCCGCTGCCTGCAAGGCACCGGCCTCGTCCACGCCGGGCGCGGCCACCAGCGCGCTCAGCGTGGGCTCGCCCAAGGTCAGGGTACCGGTCTTGTCGAAGGCCACCGTGTCGATGCGGCAGGCGGTCTCCAGCGCCTCGGCGTCCTGCACCAGGATGCCGTGTCGCGCCGCCACGCCGGTGCCGGCCATGATGGCGGCCGGCGTCGCCAGTCCGAGCGCGCAGGGGCAGGCGATCACCAGCACCGCGACCGCCGGCAGCAGCGCGTCCTCGAGCACTGCGCCCTGCCAGAAGTACCAGCCGCAGAAGGTCAGCAGCGCGATCACCAGCACCACCGGCACGAACACCGCCGCGACCTGGTCGACCAGGCGCTGGATCGGCGGCTTGGCCGCCTGCGCGTCCTGCACCAGCGCGATGATGCGGCTCAGCACGCTCTGGGCGCCGACCGCCGCCACCTGGAGCTCGACCGCGCCGTCGCCATTCAGGCTGCCGCCGGTCATCCGGTCGCCCGGCTGCTTGGGCACCGGCATCGGCTCGCCGGTCAGCATCGACTCGTCGACCTGGGTCTGGCCCTGCAGCAGCTCGCCATCGGCCGGCACGCGCTCGCCCGGGCGCACCAGCACGCGGTCGCCCGGCAGCAGCTCGGCCACCGGCACGTCGACCATTTCCTCGCGGCGGATGCCGTCGGGCAGCAGATGCGCGACCTCTGGCCGCAAGGCATGCAGCGCGCGGATCGCCTCGGTCGCCTGGCGCTTGGCGCGCGACTCCAGCCACTTGCCCAGCAGCACCAGCGTGATCACCAGCGCTGAGCCCTCGTAGTACAGGTGCGGCATCTCGCCGGCCTCGGCACGCCACCAGAGCCAGCTGCTCAGGCCCCAGCCCGCGCTGGTGCCGATTGCCACCAGCAGCTCCATGTTGCCACTACGCGCCTTCAGCGCATGCCAGGCGGCGCGGTAGAAGCGCGCGCCGAGCCAGAACTGCACCGGCGTCGCCAACGCGAACTGCAGCCAGGCCGGCAGCATCCAGTGCTCTCCGAAGAGCGATCCCAGCATCGGCAGGGTCAGCGGCGCCGACAGCAAGGCCGCCAGCAGCACCGGCCAGGCGTCGCGCGGCAAGCCCAGCCAGGAGGTCGGCACCTCGGCGTCGCTGGCCTCGACCTGCCTGGGTTCATAGCCGGCATCGCGTACGGCCCGCTGCAGGCGCGCCTGCATGGCGACCGCATCGCCATCGCCCACCTGCCAGCGCACCCGCGCGGTCTCGGTCGCGAGGTTGACGCTGGCCTCCTGGACACCGGGGATCTTCTTGAGCGCGCGCTCGACCCGCCCCACGCAAGAGGCGCAGGTCATGCCGCCGACGCCGAAATCCGTTTCACAGACGGCAGGCTCCGTTGCTTCGATTGCTGTGCTTGCTTGTTCCATGGGACAAGTATGAACCCTAAGCCGCTCCGCTTCATGGCTCCGCTGGCGCCATACTTCGACTGCACATCACCCACTGAAAGGAAACCTGATGCAACAGATCTTCACCGTCACCGGCATGACTTGCGGCCATTGCGAAAAGGCCGTGACCCAGGCGATCCGCTCCATCGACCCGCAAGCCCAGGTCAAGATCGACCGAAGCCAGAACCAGGTCGAAGTCGAGTCTAGCCAGCCACGCGAGGCCTTGGCCAGCGCCATCGCAGAGGAGGGCTACCAGGTCCAGGCCTGATCCCGCCCACAGACAGGGCCGAACCCGGGCAGCCCCGGACCGGCCGACAGTAACGCCGCCCCATGGGCGGCGTTACTTTTTGCACAAGGCTGTGTATAAATTTAATGGAATATCAAGGTTATCAACAGGTGGTGGAGATTTTACAGACTTGTTAGCGATCCAGCTTGGTCGGAAAATCGACATTCCCACAGGCTTGTACAAACGCAAAGCTGTTGATAACATTTTTGAAAAACAGGTTTTCCACAGAAATATCAAGGGCTCTACTACGACGACTATGAGTTAATTCAAATAACAATAATCAATACAGAGGAAAACGGCTGGATGCGGTAATGCCGCTGTGATCCTGACTATCGTTTTTGTTCTTTCAGTTCCGGCTGTTAAGATTTGTGTTTTCAGACCGTCATCTGCATGTCTTCTGCTGCACCGGGCGCGACTGCCCCCCTGTTCGAGATCAAAAGCGCCCAGTTGCCGCTGGTCGCCCTGTTACTCAAATCGACCCAGCTCAACGATGTGGCAAGGGAACTGGAACAGCGCTACGGAGCCAGTCCGGACTTCTTCTCGGGCGACCCCTTGCTGATCGACCTGTCCCCGATCCAGCAAAGCGAGGAGATCCCGGAGTGGAGTTACCTGCTGCCCTTGCTGCGACGCTTCCACCTGGTTCCGGTGGCCGTCAAGGGCGGCAACGCCAGGCAGATGCAGTCGGCGCTGCAGGCCGGTCTGGCCCAGGCTGATGACGCCACGCTGGCGCGCAGCGAAAGCCCGCCCGAGCCAGCGCCCGCTCCGGCTCCTGTACCCGCCGAGCCCCAGCTGCTGCCAGCCTTGATCGTCGACAAGCCGCTGCGTTCCGGCCAGCAGGTCTACGCACGCGGCCGCGACCTGGTGTTGCTGGCCGCCGTCAATCCCGGCGCTGAAGTCATCGCCGACGGCCATATCCATGTCTTTGCCCCCTTGCGTGGCAAGGCGATCGCCGGTGCGCGCGGCTATGCCGATGCCCGCATCTTCACCGCCAGCCTGGAGGCCGAGCTGGTTTCGATCGCCGGCGTCTACCGCACCAGTGACAAGCCACTGCCACCCGAAGTGCTGGGCAAACCCGCCCAGATCAGGCTGCAAGCCGGTCCCGACGGCGAGCGGCTGGTGATCGAACCCATCATCTGAACCGTTTTTTCGAGCAAGCAAACCTATGGCAAAAATCGTCGTCGTGACTTCAGGCAAGGGCGGGGTCGGCAAGACCACGACCAGTGCGAGCTTCGCCAGCGGTCTGGCGCTCAAGGGCTTCAAGACCGTCGTGATCGACTTCGACGTCGGCCTGCGCAACCTCGACCTCATCATGGGGTGCGAGCGTCGCGTGGTGTACGACTTCATCAACGTGATCCACGGCGAGGCCAATCTGCACCAGGCGCTGATCAAGGACAAGCAGTGCGAGAACCTCTACGTGCTGGCCG
>CAZJQH010000024.1:0-17797 GCA_964547895.1 uncultured Chitinophaga sp.
AGCATGCCGCTGCTGCGCTCGAGGAAGGCATTGCGCACCAGCAGGTAGACATAGGGGTAGAGCACCAGGATGAACATCAGCACCGCGCCGCCCAGGCTGCGCACGTCGGGGAACCAGTAGTCGGCGCGGCGCCAGCCGAAGGTCTCGCGCAGCCAGCTCTGCACCGGCCCGACGAACTGCAGCAGGTCGGTATAGAGATAGGCCATCACATAGGCGGGCATCGCCATCGGCAGCACCAGCGCCCATTCGAAGACGCGCCGGCCCGGGAACTCGTGCATGGCGGTCAGCCAGGCAGTGCCGACACCGATCACCGCCACCCCCAGCGCCACGCCCAGGCACAGCAGCAGCGAGTTGCGGCTGTAGGCCGGCAGCACCGTCGCGCTCAGGTGGGCCCAGGTCTCGCCAGTGCCTCCCGCCAGCAGATAGAAGGCCAGCCCGGCCACCGGCAAGGCGGCGAGAATGGCAATCGGCAGCGAGATCAGAAGCAAAGAGGACGATGAGCGCATGTGACAATCGGTTTTTAGTTGAGAATAATAATTGTTCTTGGACTTGGATCACAGCATGGCACAACTGGACATCATCAACCTGGTACAGCGCTACGGCTCGCATGCCGTGGTGCAGGACGTCAGCTGCCATGTCCAGTCGGGCCAGATCGCCTGCCTGCTCGGGCCATCGGGCTGCGGCAAGACCACGCTGCTGCGCTGCATCGCGGGCTTCGAGGCGGCCGCCGGCGGCGAGATCCTGATCGATGGCGAATGCGTCAGCCGGCCCGGCTACAGCCTGGCGCCCGAGAAGCGCCGCATCGGCATGGTGTTCCAGGACTATGCCCTGTTTCCACACCTGACGGTGGAGCAGAACGTCGCCTTCGGCCTGCGCCAGGCCAGCGCGACCGAGCGCGCGGAACGGGTGGACCACCTGCTTGAGCTGGTCGGGCTGGCGGAGCAGCGCCGCAAGCATCCGCACGAGCTATCGGGTGGCCAGCAGCAGCGCGTCGCGCTGGCGCGCGCGCTGGCGCCGCGGCCGCAGCTGGTGCTGCTCGACGAACCGTTCTCGAATCTCGACGTCGACCTGCGCGAGCGGCTCTCGCTCGAGGTACGCGAGATCCTCAAGCGCGAAGGCGCCACCGCCGTGCTCGTCACGCACGACCAGCACGAGGCCTTCGCCATGGCCGACGTGATCGGCGTGGTGGCCGAGGGCCGGATCCAGCAATGGGACAGCGCCTACAACCTGTATCACCGGCCAGCCAACCGCTTCGTCGCCAACTTCATCGGCCAGGGCGTGCTGCTGCCGGGCCAGGTCGTCGATGGCCGGGGCGTGCGGATCACGCTCGGCCTGCTGCCCTCGATGACGCCGGTCAATTGCGGCCGCGACTGCGTCGACTGTCCGGTGCACCGGGCGCCTGGCGGCTGCCAGGTCGACGTGCTGCTGCGGCCCGACGACGTGGTGCACGACGACGCCAGCCCGATCAAGGCCAGGGTGCTGCACAAGGCCTTCCGCGGCGCCGAGATCCTCTACACGCTGGAACTGCCCGGTGGCGAGCGGGTGCTGTCGCTGGTGCCCAGCCACCACAACCATGCCCTTGGCGAGGCGATCGGCATCCGGCTCGACGTCGACCATGTGGTCGCCTTCAGCACGACGGCCGCTGCGCAGACGGCCTGAGCTGGCCGGGGCTGACTGGCTGGCTGCGGCGGGCTCAGCGCAGCGAGTCAGGGTTTACCTGCATCCGCAATCCGGCGGGCCAGACCTATACTGGGTTGAATGAACGAACTGGTACATTCATCTGCCGGCAAACCGCAGCCTGGCCGAGGCGCGGTACGGGAGCCGTCCCGCACCCACGACCCCGAGCGCACCCGGGCCGACATCCTGGCGGTGGCCGAGCAGGAGTTCGGCGAGAAGGGGCTGGCCGGCGCCAGGATAGACGAGATCGCCGCCGCGACCCGGACCAGCAAGCGCATGATCTACTACTACTTCGGCAGCAAGGAAGGGCTCTACCTGGCCGTGCTGGAGGAGTCCTACCGCAAGATCCGCCAGGAAGAGACCGACCTGCACCTGGAAAGCCTGGAACCGGAGGCCGCCCTCAAGCGCCTGGTCGGCTTCACCTTCGACCGCCATCTGCGCAACGAGAGCTATGTCCGGATCGTGATGTCGGAGAACATCCACCGCGGCCAGTTCATGCGCCAGAGCCAGTACATCCAGGACCTCAACGTGCCGGCGATCGACGCCATCCGCGAGCTGTACCAGCGCGGCGTGGCCAGCGGCGTGTTCCGCCCCGGGCTGGACCCGGTCGACATCCATGCCTCGATCTCGGCGCTGTCCTTCTTCAACGTCTCGAACCGGCATACCTTCGGCCTGATCTTCAAGCTCGACACCACCTCGCCCGACTACCAGATACAGCGACGCAACAGCGTGATCGACATGGTCTGGCGCCATCTGCGCAGCTGAACCGCCAGGCAGGACTCGCCTTCAGATCAGGGTTTGCCCCCAATATCAAAAACTAACTGGTTCGTACAATCTGCCGCAATTAGGAGAACCTGATGCTTCAAAAACTCATAGACCAGCTCTCGAAGCTGCTGTCGCTGCTGATGGTGGCGGCGCTGGCGCTGATGGTGGTGCTGGTGTTCGCCAACGTGGTGCTGCGCTACGGCTTCAACTCCGGCCTGACCCTGTCCGAGGAACTGTCGCGCTGGCTGTTCGTCTGGATGACCTTCCTGGGCGCCTTCGTCGGCCTGCGCGAGAAGGGCCATCTCGGCACCGACACCCTGGTGGCCCGGCTGCCGCTGGCGGGCAAGAAGGCCTGCTTCGCCATCGCCCATCTGCTGATGCTGTTCTGCTGCTGGCTGATCCTGCGCGGCTCCTGGCAGCAGTTCCAGATCAACCTGGAAACCACCAGCCCGGTGATGGAGGTCTCGATGGGCTGGTTCTATGGCTCGGGCCTGGTGTTCGCGACGCTGGCCTTCCTGATCCTGGGCCATGACCTGTTCAAGCTGCTCACCGGCCGCCTGGGCGAGAACGAGCTGATCGGCGTGCGCGAGTCCGACGACATGCCGCACGGCAATCCCCACTGAGCCGGCCGACCAGGAGAAAAACCATGACGATAGCCATCTTCCTCGGCGCACTGATCGGCGCCATGATGCTGGGCGTGCCGATCGCCTTCTCGCTGCTGCTGTCGGGCGCGGCGCTGATGTGGCACCTGGACATGTTCGATGCCCAGATCCTGGCGCAGAACGTGATCGAGGGCAGCAACAGCTTCCCGCTGCTGGCCGTGCCCTTCTTCATGCTGGCCGGCGAGATCATGAACGCCGGCGGCCTGTCCAGGCGCATCGTGAACTTCGCGATGACGCTGGTCGGCCATGTCAAGGGCGGGCTGGGCTATGTCGGCATCATGGCCGCCATCATCATGGCCGCGCTGTCGGGCTCGGCGGTGGCCGATGCCGCGGCGCTGGCCGCTCTGCTGCTGCCGATGATGAACCGCGCCGGCTACGACCCGGCGCGCTCGGCCGGCCTGCTGTCGGCCGCCAGCATCATCGCGCCCATCATCCCGCCCTCGATCGGCTTCGTCATCTTCGGTGTCGCGGCCAACGTCTCGGTCTCCAAGCTCTTCATGGCCGGCATCGCGCCCGGCATCATGCTGGGCGCAGCACTCTGGCTGACCTGGTGGTGGCTGGTGCGCAAGGACAGGATCGAGGCGGCGCCGCGCGCGAGCTGGCGCGAGGTGCTGGCCGCGCTCAAGGACGCGACCTTCGCGCTGGTGCTGCCCGTCATCGTCGTCGTCGGCCTGAAGTTCGGCGTCTTCACGCCGACCGAGGCCGCCGTGGTCGCAGCAGTCTACGCGCTGTTCGTCTCGACCGTGATCTACCGCGAGCTCAGGGTCGGCCAGCTCTACGGCCTGTTCCTGGCCGCGGCCAGGACCACTTCGGTCATCATGTTCCTGGTCGCCGCCGCCATGGTGTCGGCCTGGATGATCACGGTGGCCAACCTGCCGGCCGAGCTGGTCGAACTGCTCGAGCCGCTGCTCGACAGCCCCAAGCTGCTGATGTTCGCGATCATGGTGATCGTGATCCTGGTCGGCACCGCGATGGACATGACCCCGACCATCCTGATCCTGACCCCGGTGCTGATGCCTATCGTCAAGGCCGCCGGCATCGACCCGGTCTACTTCGGCGTGCTGTTCATGATCAACAACGCGATCGGCCTGATCACGCCGCCGGTCGGCACCGTGCTCTCGACGGTGGCCGGCGTCGGCAAGGTCAGCATGGACGCGGTCACCAAGGGCGTCTGGCCCTTCATGATCGCGCAGTTCGGGCTGCTGTTCCTGATGGTGATCTTCCCCGAGCTCGTCATGGTGCCGGCACGCTGGCTCTACAACTGAATCGAGACTCCCAGCGCCTGGCCTGCACGGGTACGCCAGGCCAGGCGCAATAATCCAGCGTACGTCCACCCACCTTTGAACTGGAGATTCCCATGAAGCGTGTGTTCATCAAGACCGTTCTGGCCAGCGTCGCCCTGGCCGCCTGCGGCCTGGCCTCGGCCCAGGAGGTCAAGACCATCAAGTTCGCGACCCAGAACCCCAAGGGCCACCCGCTGGTCGCCGGCATGGAGAAGTTCAAGGAGATCGTCGAGGCCAAGTCGGGCGGCAAGCTCAAGGTCAACCTGTTCCCGGGCGGCACGCTGGGCAGCGACCAGGCCAACGTCTCGGCGCTGCAGGGCGGCACGCTCGAGATGGTGACGATGAACTCGGGCATCCTGGCCAACCAGGTCAAGGAATTCGCGATCTGGGACTTCCCCTTCATGTTCGGCAACGCCAGGGAAGCCGACGCGGTCATGGACGGTGCCTTCGGCCAGAAGATGCATGCCAAGCTCGAGGCCAAGGGCCTGGTCGGCCTGGCCTACTACGAGCTGGGCTTTCGCAGCATCACCAACAGCAAGCGCCCCATCAACAAGGTCGAGGACCTCGAGGGCCTCAAGCTGCGCGTGATCCCCAACCCGATCAACGTCGACTGGGTCAAGGCCCTGGGCGCCAACCCGACCCCGCTGCCCTTCCCCGAGGTCTACGGCGCGCTGGAGCAGAAGGCGATCGACGGCCAGGAGAACCCGGTCTCGGTCATCAACGCCAACAAGTTCTACGAGGTGCAGAAGCACATCGTGCTGAGCAACCACCAGTACAACCCGCAGTCGGTGATGATCAGCAAGAAGTTCTGGGACAAGCTCGACGCCAGCGAGAAGAAGATCGTCGCCGACGCCGCCAAGGAGTCGGCCAGGCACCAGCGCGAGGTCAACCGCAGCCAGATCGCCGGCGCGCTCGACAACCTGAAGAAGAACGGCATGCAGGTGAGCGAATTCCCCGCCGCCGAGCTCGGCAAGCTGCGCGACAAGCTGCGCCCCGTGACCGCCAAGTACGCGGTCAACGTCGGCCAGGAGACCGTGCAGGAGCTGCAGGCCGAACTGGCCAAGGTCCGCAAGTAAGCCGCAGGGGGATGCCGGGCAGCCGGCTCCCCTTTTTGGCCCAGGCCAAACTAACTGGTTCGTACAAGATGAAGAAGATCCTGATCCTCAACGGTCCCAACCTGAACCTGCTCGGCACCCGCGAGCCGGCGCAGTACGGCCACACCACGCTGGCCGACGTCGAGGCCTTCTGCAAGTCACATGGCGAGCAGATCGGCTATGAGATCGAGTGCTTCCAGAGCAACTGGGAGGGCGCGCTGCTCGACAAGATCCACGAGTACGGTCGCCTCTACAAGGCAGGCGAGGCGCTCGGCGTGGTGTTCAACCCGGGGGCCTTCACCCACACCTCGATTGCCTTGCATGACGCGATCAAGGGGGTCGACCCGCTGCCGGTGATCGAATGCCATATCTCCAACGTGCATGCGCGCGAGGAATTCCGCCACCACAGCTGGGTCTCGCCGGCGGCGGCTGGCATCGTGGTCGGCTTCGGCGTCGACGGCTACCTGGTCGCGATCGATGGCCTGGTACGCAAGTACGTCAATTCGGCGGCACGCAAGGCCTGAAGCCACCAGCCCCCCATGATCACCGGCAATACCCAGATCATCGCCCACATCGGCTACCCGACCTTCAGTTTCAAGTCGCCGATGATCTACAACCCCTACTTCGAGCAGGCCGGCATCGACTGCGTGGTGGTGCCGATGGGCTGCCAGGCGCCGGACTATCCGGCCTTCCTGAAGTCGGTGTTCCAGCTCAGCAACATCCGCGGCGCGCTGATCACGATGCCGCACAAGGTCACCACCGTCGGCCTGCTTGACGAGGTCACAGCCACCGTGCGGGTGGCCGGCGCCTGCAACGCGGTCAAGCGCCTGGAGGACGGCCGCCTGGTCGGCGACATGTTCGACGGCGCCGGCTTCGTGCGCGGCGTGCAGCGCAAGGGCCTGGACCTGCGGGACAAGCGGGTGCTGGTGGTCGGCAGCGGCGGCGTGGGCTCGGCGATCGCGGCCTCGCTGGCCGGCGCTGGCATCGCCTCGATCACGCTGTTCGACGTCAACGCCCAGGCCGCCGAGGCGCTCGGTGCGCGCATCCAGGCCAACTACCCGCAGATCGAGGTCCGCACCGGCTCCAACGACCCGGCCGGACAAGACCTGGTCGTCAACGCCACGCCGATGGGCATGAACCCGGGCGACCCGCTGCCAATCGACGTCAGCCGGCTCGCGCCCGAGACCTTCGTCGGCGAGGTGGTGATGGCTGCCGAGGTCACCGCCTTCCTGGCCGCGGCACGCGAGCGCGGCTGCCGGATCCAGGTCGGCTCCGACATGCTGTTCGAACAGATCCCGGCCTACCTCGAGTACTTCGGCCTGCCGACCACCACCGCCGAGCACCTGCGCTCGGTGGCGCGTCTGTCATACTGAGGATCTCGCAGGCGCCTGGTGCCCTGCCCTGCCCCTGACGGCCCGCCCCTGGCGGGCTTTTTTCCGCCATGCTGCACATCCTATCGATCACCTCGCCCATCTTCCTGCTGATCGCCATCGGCTATCTGGCCGTCTGGCGCGGCGTCTTCAAGCGCGAGGACATGCTGGTGCTGGGCAAGCTGCTGATCGACTTCCTGCTACCGGCGCTGATCTGCCGCGCCATCCTGCAGTTCCCGCTGCACGAGGTGCTCAACCTGCGCTACCTGGCGGTCTACGGCGGCGGCTCTGCGCTGGCGCTGCTGGCCGGCCTGCTCTACGGCCGACTCTGGCGCCGGCTGCCCTGGCCGCAGTCGGCCCTGACCGGCATGGGCATGTCGGCCTCCAACTCCGTGTTCGTCGGCTTCCCGATCCTGGGCGAGCTGATCGGCCCGGAAGCCGCGATCGCAATGACGCTCGGCGTGCTGGTCGAGAACCTGCTCGTGATCCCGGTCGTGCTGATGGCCGCCAGTCGCAACTCCGGCCTGTCCTGGCAACGCTCGCTCTTGCAGTCGCTGCAGACGCTGGCGCGCAACCCGATGATCTGGGCCATCGTGGCAGGCGTCAGCGGCTCGGCGCTCGAAATGCAACTGCCCTATTTCCTGGATCGCAGCCTGCAACTGGTCGGCGCGGGTGCACCAGGCGTGGCGCTGCTGATGATCGGTGGCGTGCTGGTCGGCCAGCGGCTGCAGGACGTCAAGGTCGACCTGTTCGCCGTCGTCGGCGGCAAGCTGCTGCTGCACCCGCTGTGCGTGCTCGCCATGCTGGCGCTGCTGCCGGCGCTCGAGCCCGAGCTCCAGCGCGCCGCCATCCTCTACGCGGCGATGCCGATGCCGGCGCTGTTCTCGGCGCTGGCGCAGCGCCTGGGCTACGGCGGCTATGCGGCCACGCTGCTGGTGGCCTCGACCGCGATCGCCTTCCTGACGGTCAACGGCTGGATCTGGGCCGTGATGAGCTGGATGGGCTGAGATCGAGCTCAGCGGCCGCCCACCCATGCCAGATAGCGACCGCACAGCATGGGGGCCACCAGCGTCAGCAGGACCACCCTGACCACATGGGTGGCCGTGACGAAGGGCACGCCCAGCCCCAGCTCGCGCGCGGTGATGCTCATCTCGGCCATCCCGCCCGGCGCAGCGGCCAGCAGCAGCGATGCCGCCGAGTCCCGGGCCAGCCAGGCCAGGGAGACGACGAACAGTCCGCTCGACAGCAGGATCAGCACCGTGGCGATGGCCGAAACGGCCAGGAAGCGCGGCGCAGCGCGAAAGAACTCGGGCGAGAAGCGGCAACCGAGCGCGATGCCCAGCAGCATCTGGCCGCCGTTGACCAGCCAGGCCGGCAGTTGCGCCAGCTCCACCCCTGCCATGGTCAGCACACCGACCCCCAGCAAGGGCCCCAGGATCCAGCCATTCGGCAGCCTGCAGAGCCGGAACAGCGTGGTCCCGGCCAGCGAGGCTCCCAACAGCAGCGGAAAGCGGCTCCAGTCAGTGGCAGCTGCCAGGATCTGGGGCGGGTAATGGGCTGCGCCATGCTGCAGCGCGAAAGGCACCAGGCTGACGACCAGCATGACCCGCAGGGCATGGGCCGCTGCCACCCGGTCGCTGGCACCTCCTGCTCCCTGCGCCAGCACCACCATCTCGGACGCGCCGCCGGGCAGGGCGGCAAACAAGGCGGTCGGGGCACTGACCCGGCCCCAGCGCTGGATGGCCCGAGCTGCCAGCAGGCCGAACAGGACGGAACTGAGCGCGATCGACAGGATCAGCAGGCCGTGGCGAGCCAGCTCGGCGACCACAGCCGGCGTGAAACCCAGGCCGATCGCAGCCCCGATGGCCCATTGCCCGGCCTGGCGCGAGCCCCGTGCGGGCTCGAACGGCAGGCCTGCGATGCGCGACAGCGCGATCGCGAACAGGGGCCCCAGCATCCAGGGCAGCGGCAGCCGGGCAGCCACGGCGCCGCAGCCCGCGAGCAGCCCGACCAGCAGCGCAGGCAGGATCCTGCACGCGAGCCGGTCCATGCTGCTCATGCCCGACATGCGCAAGGTGCCGATGGGAGCTGCATCACTTGCGTGAGCGCCAGCGCATCAGTGGCGGCAGCAGCAGCATCACGGCGACGCCCAACCACAGCCCCTTGGACACCATGCTCTCGACCAGGATGCCGATCTCGCCGTTGGTGATCGAGAGCGCGCGGCGCAGGTTCTGCTCCATCATGTCACCGAGCACGAAGCCCAGGATCAGCGGCGCCATCGGCACCCTCTGCTTGCGCAGCAGGTAGCCCGCCACGCCGAAGACCGCCATCAGGATCAGGTCGAAGGTCGTCGCGTGCACGGCATAGACGCCGACCGCGCTGACGGCCAGGATGCCCGGCACCAGCACCCAGTTGGGCACCTGCAGCACCTTGGTGAACAGGCCGACCATCGGGATGTTGATCACCAGCAGGATGACGTTGGCCAGGAACAGCGAGGCGATCAGGCCCCAGACCAGGGTCGGCTGCTGCGCGAACAGGGCCGGGCCCGGCGTGATGTTGTAGAGCGAGAGCGCCCCGACCATCACGGCGGTGGTACCCGAACCCGGCACGCCCAGGGTCAGCATCGGCACGAAGGAGCCGGTCGCAGCCGAATTGTTGGCGGCCTCGGGCGCTGCCACGCCGCGGATGTCGCCCTGGCCGAAAGTGCCTTCCTTGTCGGTCAGGCGCTTCTCCATCGAATAGGTCATGGCGCTCGCGATGGTGGCGCCGGCACCCGGCAGCACGCCGACGATGAAGCCGACCACGCTCGAGCGCAGCGTCCCCCACCAGGTCTGCGCCAGCTCGCGCAGGTTGAACAGCGCGCGCCCGGTCTGGGTGATGATGCCGGCGTTGCTGTGGTGCTCCTCGAGCATCAGCAGGATCTCGCTGATCGAGAACACGCCGATCACGACGACCACGAACTGGATGCCGTCCGACAGGTGGACGTCACCGCCGGTGAAGCGGTAGATGCCGGAGTTCGAGTCCAGGCCGACGCAAGACAGCGACAGGCCGATCACCGCGGCCAGGCCGGCCTTCATCGGCTCGTCGCCCATCAGGCCGGCGATGCAGGCAAAGGCGAAGCACATCAGCGCGAAATACTCCGCCGGGCCGAAGGACAGCGCCCAGCCGGCCAGCAGCGGCGCGAACAGCACGATGCCGATGGTCGCCACCAGCGAGCCGACGAAGGAGCTCCAGGCCGAGATCGACAGCGCCACGCCACCCAGGCCCTTGCGCGCCATCGGATAGCCGTCGAGCGCGGTCATGATGGCGCCGGCATCGCCCGGCACGTTGAGCAGGATCGACGAGATGCGACCGCCATACTCGCAGCCGATGTAGACCGCCGCCAGCAGGATCAGCGAGGTCTCGGGTGGCAGCTTCATCGCGAATGCCAGCGGCATCAGGATGGCGACGCCGTTGATCGGGCCCAGGCCGGGCAGCAGGCCGACGACGGTGCCGATCAGCGAGCCCAGCGCGGCGATCAGCAGGTTGACGGGGCTGAGCGCGACCGCGAAGCCCGACAGCAGATGTTCCAGCGTGTTCATCAACGGCCTCCCAGCAAGCCGGCCAGCAGGCCGGTCGGCAGCACCACGTCCAGCAGCTTGTCAAACATGAAGAAAAGCGCCAGGCCCAGGCCCGCGCCAGCGGCCAGCGCCTGCTTCCAGCTGCCGCCGAAGGCCAGGCCGACCGGCAGCGCCATCAGCATCGTGGCCAGCACGAAGCCGAGCAGCTCGAACAGCAGCGCGAAGACGAACACCGCTGCGACGCAGCTTGCGATCGCCTTCAATGGCACGCCCTCGAAATAGGACTGGCCACGCGCCGGCCGGATCATCAGCCACAGGCCGGCGATGGCCATCAGCGTCGCCAGCAACAGCGGAAAGGCCTTGGGCCCCACTGGCTCGTAGGAAAAAGGCGGCGTGTAGCCACTGGCAGCCCAGGCCATGCCGGCCGCTGCCATGACACACACCGCACCCAGGATGCGATCACTCATGAGAACTCTCGATAAAAAAGGAGCGGCCGCCCTGCGGCGGCCGCGGGGGGGCGACGTTGCCGCTTACTTGGCAACCGCGAGTCCGAACTCCTCGACCAGCTTGCGATAGCCAGCCACCTGCTTCTTGACGTAGCCGTCCAGATCGCGTCCGGTCAGCGCAAAGGGGTAGAGACCGCGCTCGGCCAGCAGCTTGGCGTAGCCAGGCGAAGCCAGCACCTTGCCGAAGGTGTCGGACCAGACCTTGTAGTCGGCATCGCTGACCTTGGGCCCCAGGTAGAAGCCGCGCACGATGGGCCACTCGACATTGGCACCCTGCTCCCTGGCGGTCGGCACATTGGCCAGATCGCCCGGCAGGCGCTTGTCGGCCATCACGGCCAGGATGCGGATCTTGCTGCCGGCCTTGATCTGCTGCTGCGCCTCGGCGGCATCCCCGGTGAAGACATGGATGTGACCGCCCTGCAACGCGGTGATCGCCTCGCCACCGCCCTCGAAGGCGACGAAACGCATCGATTTCGGGCTGATGTCGGCCGAGCGGGCAATCAGCGCCGACTTCATCCAGTCCTGGCTGCCGACGGTGCCGCCGGCGCCAAACACCACCTTGGTCGGATCGGCCTTGACGGCGGCCAGCACGTCCTTGAGCGACTTGTAGGGCGACTGCTCGGCCACGATCACCGCGCCGTAGTCGGCACCGACCGCCGCCAGCCAGCGCACGTCGTTCTCGTTGTAGCGACCGAACTTGCCCTGCGCCAGGTTGAGCAGCGAGCCGCCCGAGAAGGCGACGATGGTGTTGGCTGCGTCGGGGCGCTGGGCGATCACGGTGTTGTAGGCCACGGCACCGATGCCGCCCGGCATATAGGTCACGCGCATCGGATCGGCGATATGCTTGCCCTCGCTCAGGGCGCTCTGCGCCAGCTTGCAGGTGAGGTCGAAACCGCCGCCGGGCTTGGCCGGTGCAATGCACTCGGTCTTGTCGAGCGGGCCGGCGTGGGCGGCAAAGGACGCTGCCATCGTGACGGCAAGGAACAGGCGTTGGACTTTCATCGGTGGGTCTCCAGAGCGGGGCTGATGGAACCCCGGGCGCGAAATCCCGGGGAGTGCGCCAACTCTAGCGAGCCGCGACTTTCAGACGGCTTTCAGAAAATCGGCCGATATCCCAGGGTTAACCCTAGATTGATGCGGGTGACTCGCAGCCCGGCAGATGCAGTGCGGCACTCAGGCCCCGCCCGCTCTGGCCTGGCCCGAGGAGCAGCTGTCCGCCATGGCGCAGGGCAATCGCGTGGACGATGGCCAGGCCCAGCCCGGTACCGGGCTGCGACACATTGCTGCCACGGAAGAACCTTTGCCCGGCTCTGGCCAGCTCGTCGGCCGGGATGCCGGGACCGTCATCGAGCACCTCCAGGATGACCCATGCGCCGTCCTGCCGGACCGAGACCGTCACATGCCCGCCGCGTGGCGTGTAGCGCACGGCGTTGTGGAGCAGATTCGACAAGGCCTCGCCCAGCAGTCCGGCATCGCCTGTCACCCAGGCGCTCGCGGCATCTTCCGCCAGCCCCAGGTCTATGCCTCGGGCTCGTGCCTGCGACCAGCAGGAGCGCGCGACCTTCTCGGCCAGGGCAGAAAGCTCGACCGGCAAGCGCAAGACCTCGGCGCTGTCGGCACGCCCCAGCGAAAGCATCTGGTTGGTCTGGCGCACCGTCTCCTCGAGCTGCAGCTTGATCGACCCCAGCACCTGCTGCCGTTGCACCGGATCGGACTCCCGCAGCGCAAAGCCGACCTGGGTCGCCAGCGTGGTCAGCGGCGTGCGCAACTGATGCGAGGCATCATCGATGAAGCGTCGCATCGCCTCCGACTGCAGGTGGTTGCGCTCCATGTGCAGGTTGATCGCGTCGACCAGCGGCAGCACGTCGCGCGGCACGCCGGTGCGCGGGATCGGTGCCAGGTCGTCGGGCTGGCGTGCCGCCACCTCGTCGCGCAAGCGGCGCAGCGGCACCAGCGCCCAGGCCACGCCGCCCAGCAGCAGGGCACCGGCCCCGAGCAGCAGCAGGACGTCGCGCGCCAGGGCCTGCAGCAGCAGGGTTCGCTTGAAGTCGCTGCGCGCCTGCAGCGACTCGGCGACCTGGATCAGCACCCGCTGGCGCGTGGGCTGTCCGGCCAGTGGCTGATCGAGCTCGCGCAGATAGGAGCCGACCCGCACCGGCTCGCCGAAATAGACCGCATCACGGAACTCGGGCTTTCGGCTCGGCAAGTTGCCAAGCGGCGGCGGCAGGTCGGCATTGCCGATCTCGACCAGCCCGTCATCGGTGGCGATCCGGTAGTAGACCTGGCCGTTGGCGGTCAGCTCGAAGAACTCGAGCATGCGGTAGGGCAGCTCGACACCCAGGCCGCCGCTGGCGGTCGAGATATTGGCATCGATCGACTTGATCGCCCCGTAGAGCGAGCGGTCATAGGCCGCGTTCGCCGCATCGACCGCGGTGCGCCAGGTGTGCCAGAGCTCGACGCCCGACAGCAGCAGCATGGCGGGCATCAGCACGCCGAGCAGCGTGCGCCGCAGGCTGCCGCTGCGCCAGTCGAACTGCCTCAGGCGCCGCATTCGAGCACATAGCCCAGGCCGCGCAGGGTCTGGATCCTGACCTCGCTGCCGTCCAGCCGCCGGCGCAGGCGATGGATCAGCACCTCGATCGCCTCGGGATTGACCTCGTCCTCGTCGCCGAAGACACGCTCCAGGATCTCGCGCTTGGACAGCGGCTCGCCGCTGTGCTGGATCAGGGCGCGCAGCACGCCATGCTCGCGCGGCGTCAGCGCCAGCGGCTGCTGCCCGAGCCGGAACTGCTTGCTGCCAGCGTCGTACTGCAGCGGCCCGCAGCTGAAGCGCGGATGCTCGCTGCCGCGGGAGCGGCGGATCAGCGCGGTCAGGCGCGCCTCGAGTTCGGCCAGCTCGAAGGGCTTGGGCAGGAAATCGTCGGCACCCTGGTTCAGGCAGCCGACCCGCTCGGCGAGCGAATCGCGCGCGGTCAGCACCAGCACCGGCAGCCGCTGGCCGGCCTCGCGCAGATCGGCCAGCACCTCATGCCCTTCCAGCCCCGGCAGCCCCAGGTCCAGCACCAGCGCGTCGTAGCGCGTGGCCTTCAGGCTGCGCCGCACCATGCGGCCGTCATTGACCCAATCGACCAGGAAGCCGCCCTGCGCCAGCGCCCGCACCAGCCAGTTGGCCAGTTCGGCTTCGTCTTCCGCAAGCAGGATCCTCATGCCAGTTCTCAGCCCAGACCCACGGCGTTCTCAGCCCTGCGACTTCAGCTTCATCTGGTTGGGCAGCGGCACCGCGCAGCGCAGCACCTCCTCGGCCAGCCAGAGGGCGGACCGGCGCGCCCGCTCGGCGACGAAGGGCAGCGGCAGCTGCACATAGTCGTCGTTGAAGACCTCGAAGCTGTAGTCGCCCTGGTAGCCGAGCCGGTCGAGCCGCAGCACCAGGTCGACCAGCTGCTCGCTGTGCACGCCCTCGCCCGGGAAGACGCGGAAGGTGCGCGCGGTCGCCATGCGCTCCTCGAAGGTCCGGGTCTCCTGCCACATGAAGTCAGACAGCTGGACCAGGAAGATCTTGCCCGGGTCGAGATAGTCGATCTCGTCGAGCGGGGTCTGGGCCGCGAGGATGTGATAGGAATCGATGCCGATGCCGAGGTTCGGGCAGTCGGCGCGCTGCACCACGTCCCAGGCGGTCGTGTAATCGTTGATGGTGCGGCCCCAGGACAGGCCCTCGTAGGCGATCCGGATGCCGTGCGGGATCGCCAGCATGGCGAGCTTGCGCAGGTCGCGCGCGACCTGGTCGAGGTCGGCGCTCGCGTGCACCGAGGTCGACGAGCAGGCCAGCAGCACCTTGCAGCCGAGCGCCGCGCACATCTCGAGCATCATCTTGGCAATGTCGACCTTGTAGTGGTGCAGGTGGCCGCTCAGGCCCTCGAAGTCGCGCAGCACCTGGAAGCCGGTGCCGCGCAGGCCGCTATCGCGCACCGCCTGCACCGCCGCCTGCCAGCCCTGCGGATGGCCCACCAGGTCGTTGGCCTTGAGCATGACCTGGGAAAAGCCGGCCTCCTTCATCGCCGCCAGCTTGGCCTCGAGCGGGCCGGCCAGCGTGATCGTGTCCATGCCGAAGCCGGCAATGGCCTGTGCGGTGCTGCGCTCGGATCTCATGGCGTCAGCCCCTCTCGTCGTGCACCAGCTCGAACACCACCGAGCCCAGGTAGGTCTTGCTGATCGCGCCACGCACCTCGGTGTGGGTCGCCGGTGTCTCGACGAACTCGACGCCCAGCGCACGCAGCGCCTTGACTGCGGCCGGCACGTCGGGCACGCCCAGGCCGATGCGCTGCAGCCGCTCGTCGGCATCGAGCACGTTGAGGTCGGGCTCGATCAGCTGGATCATGAAGCACTTGGACGGATCGAGCGCCGGCGTGCGCAGCAGCTTGCCCTTGGGCATGATGCCGAAGCGCTGCTCGTCGGGAATCAGCTCGGCGCCGATCAGCTCGCGGTAGAACTCGATCCAGTCGTAGCTGCGCTCGGGGCCGATGTACTGCACGATGCCGAAGAAATGGATGCCGGCGGTCGCCACCGGATGCGGGTCGACCGAGGGAATCGGCACGAAGTCGACGTCGTAGATCGAGAACTCCCGGTAGCGGTCGACGAAGTAGATCCGGCTGCCGCCGGCGCCGTGGATCGCCGGGATGTTGAGCTCCATCACCTCGGGGTGGGTCGTGACCTCCCAGGCGCCGCGCTCGAGCACATAGGCGTAGGCGGCGCGCGCATCGCGCACCCGCAGCGCGATCGCCGAGATGGCGGGGGCCTCGCCGCGGCCTTCAACTGCGGCCACCGGCTGGTGCGCATTGACCACGATGTTGAGCCCGCCCTGGCGGTACAGCAGCACCTCGCGCGAACGGTGGCGCGCCACCGGCCTGAAGCCCATCATCTCGAGCACCTGGCCCAGCGCCTGCGGCTTGGCAGTCGAGTACTCGATGAACTCGATGCCATCGAGGCCGACCGGATTGGCGGCGTCGCTGAACGAGGCTTGCAGCGGCTCGCGCTCGCCGCCGAACTTGAGCAGAAGGTCACTCATGATGCAATCTCCAGAATCAAACCGCACTGTAAGCCAGTGCGCGGGATTTGCCTGCCCGCCGCGGCATCTGCTGCAGCAAAATCGGGCAGGCCGTCAGCGCGGCCGGCGCGGCAGATAGCGCTGGTCCGACCAGGTCGCCAGCCAATGCGGCGCGAAGGCGACGAAGATCGCGCTGAACATGCCGGTCAGGAAGGCGTCGCCCCAGGCCATCAGCCAGCGCGCCACCAGTGCCTCGTGCAGGCTGACTCCCACCAGCCAGCGCTGTGCGAGCTCCTGCAGCAAGCCGGAGCCGAACACCGCCAGCGCGGTGCCCAGAAAGCCGCGCCCCAGGGTGTAGACGAAGGGATTGACTGCCAGCCAGCGCCGCAGCAGGCGGCCCAGCAGCAGCGCCAGCGTGGCGGGCGCCAGCCCGAGCCAGATCCACTGCGACAGTACCGCCGCCGCGTCATGGGCACCGATGGCCCAGACCAGCAGCGCGACCAGCGCCAGCACCGGGACCGCCAGCGGCCAGCCCAGCATCAGCACCAGCAGGCTGGCGCCCGAGAGCTGGACCTGCAGGCCCTGCGGCAGCTGATGCGGCAACAGCCAGAACCAGGGCAGCAGCGCCAGCGAAGCCAGCGCCGGCGTCAGCAGCGGTCCCTTGAGCATGCGCCAGGGACGCAAGGACAGCGCCACAGCCAGGGCAACCAGGCCCAGCAGCAGTTCGAGCAGCAGGAGCGCGTCGGCCTCCACGGCAGGGTGTCCGGCAGATGAGCAGCTTACATGCCCGGCAGCTTGGGCATGCCCGGCATTCCCATGCCCTTCATGCCGCCGAGCTTCTTCATCATCTTCATCAGGCCGCCGCCCTTCATCTTCTTCATGACGGACTGCATCTGCTCGAATTCCTTCAGCAGGCGATTCACATCCTGCACCTGGACGCCAGCGCCAGCGGCGATGCGGCGCTTGCGAGTGGCCTTGATCAGCTCGGGCTTGCGGCGCTCCTGCGGCGTCATGCTGCAGATGATGCCCTCCTTGCGCTTGAGCTCCTTCTCGGCCCGGTCCAGGTCGGCCGTGCCGGCCTTGGCCGACATCTGGCTCGGCAGCTTGTCCATCAGGCTCGAGAGCCCGCCCATCTTCTTCATCTGGCGCAGCTGGTCGAGGAAGTCCTCCAGGTCGAAGCCGTCACCGCTCTTGACCTTGGCCGCGAGCTTCTGCGCCGCCGCCAGGTCGACGCCGGCGGTGACCTGCTCGACCAGCGCGACGATGTCGCCCATGCCGAGCACGCGGCCGGCATGGCGCTCGGCGTCGAACACCTCGAGGCCGTCGATCTTCTCGGACACGCCGGCGAACTTGATCGGTGCGCCGGTGACCGCGCGCACCGACAGCGCCGCGCCGCCGCGCGAGTCACCGTCGAGCTTGGTCAGCACGATGCCGGTCAGCGGCAGCGCTTCCTTGAAGGCCTTGGCGGTGTTGATCGCGTCCTGGCCCTGCATAGCGTCGACCACGAACAGGGTCTCGACCGGATTGAGCGCCGCGTGCAACTCGCGGATCTCGGCCATCAGCGCCTCGTCGATCGCCAGCCGGCCGGCGGTGTCGACCAGCAGCACGTCGAAGTAATGCTTCCTGGCGTAATCCAGCGCGGCGCGTGCGATGTCGAGCGGCTTCTGGTCCGGGCTGCTCGGGAACCATTCGGCACCGGCCTGCTTCGTCACGGTCTTGAGCTGCTCGATCGCGGCCGGACGGTAGACGTCGCCCGACACCGTCAGCACCTTCTTCTTGCGCCGCTCGATCAGGTGCTTGGCCAGCTTGGCGGTGGTGGTGGTCTTGCCCGCGCCCTGC
>CAZJQH010000025.1:0-17752 GCA_964547895.1 uncultured Chitinophaga sp.
GCACTTGCATGGGGTGCAAGGGGTCGCGAGTTCGAATCCCGCCACGCCGACCATACAGATGACGGTCTGCAGTTCTCAAGACTGCGGGCCGTTTTTCTTTTTCCGGGCCGTGACGCCCCCCCTGGAACCACCTGCCGGTCGGGCTATAATGAGTGCTTCGGCGTGTAGCGCAGCCTGGTAGCGCACTTGCATGGGGTGCAAGGGGTCGCGAGTTCGAATCCCGCCACGCCGACCACAAACATGACGGCCCGCAGTTCCCAGGACTGCGGGCCGTTTGCCTTTTCACCCCGCCATGGGCTAAGCTGACCGGCTGCAAGAACATCGGGAGCGGAACATGAAGACAGGCATCGCGTTGGCAGCCGCCTTGACCATCGCCGCGTCGGCGCAGGCGCAGAGCACGCCCAAGACCGCCGTCTCGGCGCCCGGCTCGCTGGCGCTGACGGTCTATCCAGGCGAACTCGCACTGGTCCGCGAGCAGCGCTCGGCGCGCCTGCCCGGCGGCCAGACCCGCTTGCGGATCGGGACGATCCCTTCCCAGATCAGGCCCGAGACCGTCATGCTGCAGGCCGCATCCCAGGCCGGGCTAAGGCTGCTCGAAATCGCCCATGACCCGGGCCGGCTGTCGCCGCAGACCCTGCTCGAGCAGCATGTCGGGCGCGAGGTGGGCGTGAGGCGCGGCCCGTCCGGCGAGGCCAGTCCAGCCCTCGAGCGCGCCATCCTGCTGTCGGCGCAAGGCGGCATCCTGCTACAGTTCCCCGACCGGATCGAGACCGCAGACCCGGAGCACATCGTGTTCGATCGCCTGCCCGCCGGTCTGGAGGCGCGGCCCAGCCTCGATGCCCTGCTCGAATCCCGGCCCGGGGAGCAGTCGCTGGAGCTGAGCTACCAGACCGGCGGCCTGTCCTGGAAGACCGACTACGTGGCCGAGCTGTCGCCCGACGCGCGCAGCATCTATCTGTCGGGCTGGGCCACGGTCAGCAACCGCAGCGGCACCGACTTTCCCGCCGCCAGGCTGCAGCTGGTCGCGGGCAGCCTCAATCGGGTGCCGGACTTCCGGCCGGCCGGCGAGATGCTGGCCAGAGCCACGGTGATGAGTGCACCCGCCACGCCATCGGCCGAGACGCTGCTCGACTACCACCTCTACCGCTTCGAGCGGCCGGTCACCCTGCTCGACCAGCAGACGCTGCTGCTGGCACTCCTGCCCAGCAGCCAGATTGCGGCGCGACGCGAATACCTGCTCTCGGGTCACGAAGCGGTCTATCCGGGCCGCCAGCAGAATGGCGTGCAGCAGCTCAAGCCGGCCGTGATGCTGGAATTCGTGAATCCGGGCGGGCCGAACGGCCAGCCGCTGCCGGCGGGCACGGTGCGGGTGCACTCGCCCGACCAGCACAAGGCGCTGCAACTGGTCGGCGAGGACCGCATACCGCACACGGCCGTCGGCGAGACCGTCAGGCTCAGGCTGGGCAGCGCCTTCGACCTGCCGGCCGAGCGGCGCCAGACCGCCTACCGCAAGCTCGGCGAGAACAGCAGCGAGAGCAGCTGGCAGGTCAAGCTGCGCAATGCCAGCGCCCAGCCCGCGACGGTCAAGGTGCAGGAGAACATCCCGGGCGACTGGACCCTGGTCCAGTCCAGCCAACCCGGGCAGCAGGAATCGGCCCATCTGATGTCCTGGACGCTGACCGTGCCGGCCGGCGGATCGGCGCAGCTCGACTACACGGTGCGCCAGCGCTGGTGAACGGGCTTGCGGCGGCCGATAATGCTCATTTCCTCCGCTGACGACCATGAACCAAGAACCCGCTCCCGGCAGCTGGCTGCCGAACTCGATTGCCGATGCCGTGCTGCGCTTCCAGGGCGATCAGGTCGAACTGCGAGCGCGGCTGCGCTGCCGCATGGCTGCAGATGGCGCCAGCGGGCCACCCCTGGTGCTGCGCTTGCTGGCCGACGAGGAGCTGCTGGCCGAATGGCAGCCGCCTTTGCTGCAGCCGGACGCCGGCGGCCTGGCAAGCGTCAACGCCACGCTGGCGCTGAACCCGCCAGCTGGCCAGCAGGCACGCAAGCTCGCGCTTGAACTGCTCAGCGTCCAGTCCGATGGCACGGCCAGGCTGCGTGACTGCTGGCGCTTCGCGCTGCCGCGCCGCTTCGTCCAGCCCAGCCTGGAAGGCGCGGTGCGACTGCAGCTGGCCAGCGCAATGCCAAGCCTGCAGGTCGAGACGATTGCCAACCCGCGCGCTGCCGGCAGCCTCAGCGGCACGCTGGCGCTCGAGATCTGGTCGCTCGACAGTCCCTACCGGGGCGGCGGCTTCCGGGGCAAGCCGCTGGGCAGCGTCACGCTCGGCAGCCTGGCCGGCCAGCAGCGCTGGTCCAGCCTGAGCCAGACCTGGCATCTGCCGGTGCTGCTGCAGGGCCAGCGCCCCAGCGGCCACCTGACGCTGATGCTGCGCGAGTGGACGCCCGCCGGCTATCTGACGCGCGACTGGCGCGCACTCGAGTGGCTGCGCCACCCCGCCGGACCGGCGATCTCGATCAACCGGTCCAGCACGGCAGCGCTGCGCGCACTGCCCGGCGTCAGCGACAAGCTGGCGCGCACCATCGTGGCCTCGCGCCCCTTTGCCTCGATCGACGGGCTGCGCCGGGCGCGCGGCATGACCGCGCGCCTGCACGCCAGGCTGCGCGACCTTGTCACGATCTGATCATTTTTTAAGCAACCGGGAAATCCTGTTTAGCCGCAGTCACTTGCTGAGTTGTTGCAGGGCTTTTCCACAAGCTTGGTCAGCCCGGGCGGGGATTTCATCTCGGATCGAATCCTCCTACACTCCCAACCAGGCGGAAATCCATTTCTGCCACTTGAAAAGGGAGTGAGGCATGACAAACAACACCAGGACCGACAGATCATCACAGCCAGGGTTCAGGCTGCGCAGTTGCTGGACCGCCAGCCTGCTGGCACTGGCAGGACTGTCGCTGCTGCCTGCGGCGGCCAGCGCCGGCGACTGGACCAGCAAGGACGGCTACATCTACTACAGCACTCCCTCGGCCCCGGCACCGGGCCAGAAGATCGCCCTCAAGGACAAGGCCAGCACGCCGTCCTTCGTGCTGATGGGTGGCGGCCCCGACGTCGACCAGGCCTTCCGCTGGATGATCGAGCGCGCCGGCGTGCGCCCCGCTTCCGCCGGCAAGCCCGCCACCGGCGGGCGCTTTGTCATCGTGCGCGCGCGCGGCGCCGACGGCTACAACCCCTACCTCTACTACAGCAACGCCTCGCTGCAGACCGACCAGCCGGCCGCCGACGACTGGGTTGGCGGCGCCCAGCTCGGCCTGAGCTCGGTCGAGACGCTGGTGATCCCGGACCGGGCGGCGGCCAACAGCGACTTCGTCAACCAGGTGGTGCGCTCGGCCAACGCGGTCTTCATCGCCGGCGGCGACCAGAGCGACTACATCCGCGAATGGAAGCGAACCAAGCTCGAAGCCAGCCTGCTGGAGCTGATGAAGAACAAAGTGCCGATCGGCGGCACCAGCGCGGGCCTGGCGGTGCTGGGGCAGTTCGACTTCGCCGCGCTGCGGGGCTCGGTCACCTCCACCCAGGCCCTGGCCGACCCCTTCAACAAGTACATGACGCTGGATCCTAGCCCGATGACGCTGACCCAGTACATGCCCAGCGACAGCCAGACCTATGACGCCGGCTTCCTGACCCCGTCACCCCTGTTCAACATCGTGTTCGACAGCCACCTCGACAGCCGCGACCGGCTGGGCCGGCTGGTCAGCTTCGTGGCACGCCAGATCGGCGGCGGCAGCTGGGGCGATGGCTGCCCGGGCGGCATCCTCAATCCGGGCATGGCGGCCAAGCCCGGATCGACCGACCTCTACGCGCGCGGCGTCGGCATCTCGGTCGAGACCGCGCTGCTGGTCGCGCCGAACGGCAATGGCCAGCTGATCGCGCAGCGGGTCACCAACGCGAACAACCAGGACAGCGCGAGCAAGGCCTTCTTCGTCTCAGCTGGCAAGGCCCCCAGCCAGTGCGCGCCGGGACTGCCGCTGTCGATGCCCGCGGTCAGGATCGTGCAGGTCGATGCCGCCAATCCGACCTTCAACCTCTCGACCTGGAGCGGCGGCCTCGACCTGAAGCCGCTGGACGTGACGCAGGGCGTGATGAACCCTGCCGGAACCAGCTTCTACACCAGCCAGCCCTGAACCGGGACCCGCTTCAGTCGCCCTGGCCCGGCTGCCCGTGCCGCTGCATGAGTTCGCGCAGGCGCGGGTCGTTCATCATGTCCTGCATGCCCTTGCTGCCGGGCACCATCCCAGGCATGCCCGGCATCACGACATCGCCATGCTTCTGGCCGGGCTTGCAGGCGCCCAGCCATCTGCCCTGCGAGACCATGCGCATCTCGGACATGCCTTCCAGGGGCGGCGCGTAGCGCACCGTCATCTCGCTGCGGTAGGACTTGCCGAAATCGCCGCTGACGACGGCGTCGGTGGTGGCGGTCGTCCTGGCGTCGACCTTGCAGACGGTGTGGATGTGGGTGCGGCCGTCGGATGTGCGCTTGACGTCGATCACGCTGCAGTCGGGCTTGGTCTTGTCGCCCGGACGCCCGCGCTGCTCGACCATGTTGTCGGCATTCTGGTCGATGCAGATCTGCATCGGACCGTGGGTCGGCATGCCCTCGATGCGGTTGTCCATCTCCCAGAGTCCGGACTTGCGCGCGGGCATCTCGGCAGCCTGCGCAAGGCCTGACGGGCCAGCGAGCAGCAGGCAGGCCGCGGCCGGCCAGCAGATCAGTTGATGTTTCATTTTTTCTCCCTTGCTCGGGGCGACCAGGCCCCGGGGGAGATGCTAGAGCAGATGGGCGCGCGCGTCACCCCCGGCGCAACGCAGGGTTCAGGCCCGCCAGTCTTCAGCCGCCGCTGCGCTTGACCTTGAAGCCCTCGGCCTGCAGCAAGGCCACCACCTTGTCGCAGTGATCGCCCTGCACCTCGACCTGGCCGTCCTTGACCGTGCCGCCGCTGCCGCAGGCGGCCTTGATGCGCTTGGCCAGCGCGGCGAGCGCCTCCGCGTCGAGCGCCAGGCCGCGTACCACCGTGACGGCCTTGCCGCCGCGGCCCTTGGTCTCGCGCTGCACCCGCGCAATGCCGTCGCCGGCAGGGATGGCGCGCAGGCTGGCGCACTGGCACTGCGCCACCGGCTGGCGGCACCCCGGGCACATGCGGCCACTGTCGGTCGAATAGACCAGGCCGCCGAGATCACGCAAGGATTTCATGTCCTGTTCGCTTGTTGCTGCAAGGCCTCTATTGTGCGCCCGGGCTCAAGGCTGCCAGGAGCCAGACATGAATCCACATTTTTTATGAATATTTATATAAAATGCACATTCACAGCAACCCCGCAACAGGCTTGAGCCATGACGAACCAGCAGCCCGACTCGATCTCCCAGCCGCATGACCACCGCAACCCGGAAGCGATCTACCCCTTCGATGCCCGCGGCGTCGCCAAGCGCTTCCGCCACGCGGCCATCTTCGGTGCGCTCGACGCGCTGCTGCCCGGCGAGACGATGCGCTTCGTCAACGACCACGACCCGATCCCGCTGCTGCACCAGATGGCGGCGCGCTACGGATCCAGCGTCAGGATGAGCTATCTGCAGCGCGACGCCGGGGGCGTGATGATCGACTTCATGCGGTGCTGAACCGGGCCCGGCGTTACAGCGATTGCCCCCATGAGCAGCATGACATCGAACACCGAACTGCGGCAGCCAGCCGATCCGGCAGACAAGCTCGAGCTGGTCTGCCCGGCCGGCAGCCTGCCGGCGCTGAAAGCCGCGATCGACCATGGCGCCGACTGCGTCTACCTGGGTTTCCGCGACAGCACCAATGCGCGCAACTTCGCCGGCCTCAACTTCGACGAGGCGGCGATCGCCAGCGGCATCCGCTATGCGCACGAGCGCGGTCGCAAGGTGCTGCTCGCGCTCAACACCTATCCGCAGGCGGCGCATGTCGAGGTCTGGCGCAAGGCGGTCGACCGCGCGGCCGACCAGGGCGTGGATGCCGTCATCATGGCCGACCCGGGCCTGATGCAGTACGCCTGCAAGACCCACCCGCAGCTGCGGCTGCACCTGTCGGTGCAGGGATCGGCGACGCATGCGGATGCGATCAACTTCTACCACCAGCAGTTCGGCATCACGCGCGCGGTGCTGCCGCGCGTGCTGGCAATCGAGCAGGTCGAGCGCCTGGTCAGTCAGACCCCGGTCGAGATCGAGGTGTTCGGCTTCGGCAGCCTGTGCGTGATGGTCGAGGGCCGCTGTGCGCTGTCGTCCTACGTGACCGGCGAGGCGCCCAATACCAATGGCGTCTGCTCACCGGCCAAGGCAGTGCGCTGGCAGGAAACGCCCAAGGGCCTGGAGTCGCGCCTCAACGGCGTGCTGATCGACCGCTACGCGCCGGGCGAGAACGCCGGCTACCCGACGCTGTGCAAGGGCCGCTTCGATGTCGGCGATGTCAGCGACGACGGCTACTACGCGATCGAGGAGCCGACCAGCCTCAACACGCTCGCGCTGCTGCCGCAGCTGATGGAGATGGGCGTGCGGGCGATCAAGATCGAGGGCCGCCAGCGCAGCCCGGCCTATGTCGCGCAGGTGACCCAGGCCTGGCGCGAGGCGATCGACCATTGCCGCGCCAACCCGCACCGCTACACGCCGAAGTCGGCCTGGATGAACTCGCTGGCAGCCGTGGCCGAGGGCCAGCAGCAGACGCTGGGTGCCTATCACCGGCCCTGGAAATGACCGCCGCAGGAAAGCACGACATGAAATTGACCCTCGGCCCCCTGCTCTACTACTGGCCACGCGAGACGGTGCTGCGCTTCTACGAGGAAATGGCACAGACCCCGGTCGACGTGATCTACCTGGGCGAGACGGTCTGCTCGCGCCGTCACGAGCTGCGCCTGCCCGACTGGCTGGCGCTCGCTGCCAACCTGCGCGCCGCCGGCAAGGAGGTCGTGATCTCGACCATGACGCTGGTCGAGTCCGCAGCCGACGCCGTCACGCTGCACCGCATCACCGGCAACGACGACTACCTGGTCGAGGCCAACGACATGGGCGCGGTGCAGGCGCTAGCCGGTCGCAAGCCCTTCGTCGCCGGCCCGCACACCAATCTCTACAACGGCCCCGCGCTCGAGTGGATGGCCAGACTGGGCGCCAGGCGCTGGCTGCCGCCGCTCGAGATGAGCCAGTCCGACCTGGCGCAGCTGCTGCAGCACAAGCCGACCGGGCTCGAGACCGAGCTGTTTGCGCTCGGCCGCATGCCGCTGGCGTTCTCGGCCCGCTGCTTCACGGCGCGGCACCGCAACCTGCCCAAGGACGACTGCCGCTTCAGCTGCATCGATTATCCCGACGGCCTGTTGCTGCAGACGCGTGAGAGCGAGGACTTCCTGGTGCTCAACGGCATCCAGACCCAGTCGGCCCGGCTGTGCAACCTGATCGGAGAACTGGCCACCTTGCGCGCCATGGGCATCGAGCTGCTGCGCCTGAGCCCGCAGTCACAGCACATGGCCGAGATCATCGCCATCTGGCGCGACGCCATCGATGGCCGCCTGAGCCCGCAACAGGCGCAAGAACAGCTGCAGCCGCTGCTGCCCGACCAGTCCTGCAACGGCTACTGGCATGGCCAGCCCGGCATGGCGCAGGTGACCGCATGAACCCAAGCCCACGAGCCGCCTTCCCCGGAGCCAGCACCATGAACCAGCCATCCTCGCAACGCTTCGAACTGCCGCCAATGGTCAGCGGCCTGCTCGGTCGCCTGCCGGCCTGGCCGGGGTCGGTGCTGTTCGTGACCGGACTCAACCTGGCGCTGGCGCGCCAGCTGCCCGCCGACGTCGGCGCCGCGCTCGAAGGCAAGCGCCTGCGCATCGCGGTGCGCGATGCAGGCATCGCCTTCGACTTCAGTTGGCAGGCCGGATCGTTCACCGCCAAGCCCCGTCACGCGCAGCAGCCCGACCTGACGATCGCCGCCAGCGCGGCCGACTTCGTCGCGCTGGCACGGCGCGAGCAGGACCCGGACACGCTGTTCTTCAGCCGCCGGCTGGTGATGGAAGGCGACACCGAGCTGGGCCTGATGGTCAAGAACACGATCGACGCGCTGGAGCTGCCGGTGTTCGATCCGCGCCAGCTGCGCCTGCCGCCGCCACTCGAGCTGCTCGGCAGCCTGGCGCGCGCGATCCGGCCGCGCTGAATTACGCCTGTGAAGATCCGGGAGCAAGCCATGAGCACACATCCCAAGACATTGCCGCTGGTCTATGCCTGCTCGGGCTGCTCGAGCGCCGCGCAGCTGGCCAACCATGTCGCCTTGCAGCTCGACCGCCGCGGGGTGGCAGAGATGTCATGCATCGCGGGCGTCGGCGGCGACGTGCCATCACTGGTCAAGACCGCCAGGTCAGGCCGCCCGATCGTGGGACTGGACGGCTGCCCGCTGGCCTGCGTGCGCAACTGCCTGGCGCGCCACGGACTGGAGCCCGCGCGCTACCATCAGCTGCAGGATTTCGGCGTGCGCAAGCGGCTGCATGCCGACTTCGAGCCGGAGCAGGCCGAAGCCGTGCTGCAACGGGTGCTGGACGACCTGGCTGCCGCGCCGCCACAGCGCGAGCCAGCCGTAGCCTTGCCGCATGCGGCCTGAGCAGCCCATGGACCAGGCAAGCGCGCCGCTGCGCGTCATCGTCGGCATCTCGGGCGCCAGCGGCGCGCTGCTCGGGCTGCGCCTGCTGCAGCGGCTGGGCGAACAGCCGGGGGTCGAGACCCATGCGGCTGTCTCCAACGCCGGCTGGCTCAACCTGCGCCAGGAACTCGACCTCGGCGAGGAGGCGGTCCGCCCGCTGGCCCACCATCTGCACGGCGCGCAGGAGATCGGCGCGACCATCGCCAGCGGGTCGTTTCGCAGCCATGCGATGGTGATCGCGCCCTGCTCGATGCGCACGCTGGCGGCCGTCGCCCATGGGCTGTCCGACAACCTGATCACGCGCGCGGCCGACGTCATGCTCAAGGAGCGACGCCGGCTGGTGCTGCTGACGCGCGAGGCACCGCTGAATCTGGCCCACCTGCGCAACATGGTCGCGGTCACCGAGATGGGCGCGATCTGCTTCCCGCCGGTGCCCGCCTTCTACCAGCGGCCGCAGTCGGTGGATGAACTCGTCGACCACATGGTCGCGCGCGTGATCGACCTGCTGCAGCTGCCTGGCCCCGCCACCGAGCTGGTGCCGCGCTGGAGCGGCCTGCCAGCCCAGAGTCCGAACTGAAGCCAGCCATGCCCTACCGCGACCTGCGCGACTTCATGCACCAGCTCGAGCAGGACGGCGAGCTGCGCCGGGTGCCGCAGCCGGTCTCGCCGCATCTGGAGATGACGGCGCTGTGCGACAAGGTGCTGCGCGCCGGTGGCCCGGCCCTGCTGTTCGAGCATCCGTCCGGACACGACATGCCGGTGCTGGCCAACCTGTTCGGCACCCAGCAGCGGGTGGCGCGCGCGATGGGCGTGTCGCAGGTGCGCGAGCTGCGCGCCTTCGGCGAGTTGCTGGCCGAGCTCAAGGAACCCGAGGCCCCGAAAGGCCTGCGCGACATGCTCGGCATGGGCAGCCTGCTCAAGACGCTCTGGAACATGACGCCCAGGGTGGTCGGCTCGGCGCCCTGCCAGCAGCAGGTCTGGGAAGGACAAGACGTCGACCTGGGCCGGCTGCCGATCCAGCATTGCTGGCCCGGCGACGTGGCGCCGCTGATCAGCTGGGGCCTGGTCATCACGCGCGGACCGCACAAGCCGCGCCAGAACCTGGGCATCTACCGCCAGCAGGTGCTCGGGCGCAACAAGCTGATCATGCGCTGGCTGGCGCATCGCGGCGGCGCGCTCGACTTCCGCAACCATGCGCTGGCGCATCCGGGACAGCCCTTTCCGCTCGCGGTCGCGCTCGGCGCCGACCCGGCCACGATCCTGGGCGCGGTCACGCCGGTGCCCGACAGCCTGTCCGAGTACCAGTTCGCCGGCCTGCTGCGCGGCAGCCGCACCGAGGTCGTGCAGGCGCTCGGCAGCCCGCTGCAGGTACCCGCGCGCGCCGAGATCGTGCTCGAGGGACATATCCAGCCCGACCCCAATCACGCCTCGGGCTACGAGCACGCGCTCGAAGGCCCTTACGGCGACCACACCGGCTACTACAACGAGCAGGCCGAGTTCCCGGTCTTCACCATCGACCGCATCACGCTGCGGCGCGACCCCGTCTACCACTCGACCTACACCGGCAAGCCGCCCGACGAGCCCGCCGTGCTCGGGCTGGCGATGAACGAGCTGTTCGTGCCGCTGCTGCAGCGCCAGTTCCCCGAGGTGACCGATTTCCACCTGCCCTCGGAAGGCTGCAGCTACCGTATGGCGGTGGTGCAGATCCGCAAGGCCTATCCGGGCCACGCGCGTCGCATCATGATGGGAGTCTGGAGCCACCTGCGCCAGTTCATGTACACCAAGTTCATTGTCGTGGTCGACGAGGATGTCGACATCCGCGACTGGCGCGAGGTGATCTGGGCCATGACCACGCGCATGGACCCGGCGCGCGACACCATGCTGATCGAGCACACGCCGATCGACTACCTCGACTTTGCCTCGCCGGTCAGCGGCTTGGGGAGCAAGATGGGGCTCGACGCCACCAACAAGTGGCCGGGCGAGACCAGCCGCGAATGGGGCCAGACCATCACGATGACGCCCGAGGTGCTGGAACGGATCCGGCCAGTCTGGGAGTCGCTGGGGCTCTGAGGCGACAAAAGATTCATCTCTTTTACCTATTTTATGAAGCCTTGACCAGAATCAAAATATTCATTCAATATTCCAGTTAATTTCAGGTCTCCACATCTCAAGAGGTACACCATGAGCCAAGGCTTTACGAGTCAGATGGCGCGCAACATCTTCTACGGAGGAACTGCCTTCTTCGTGTTGCTGTTCGCGGCGCTGATCCTGCACACCGAAACGAAGATCCCGGAACGGTCCAAGGCGGCCGAAGTGACGCCGGCGGTCGCGCGCGGCAAGCATATCTGGGAGACGCGCAACTGCATCGGCTGCCACACGCTGCTGGGCGAAGGCGCCTACTTCGCGCCCGAGCTCGGCAATGTCTACCAGCGCCGCGGCCCCGAGTTCATCAAGGCCTGGATGCAGGCGATGCCCACCGGGGCCCCGGGCCGGCGCCAGATGCCCCAGTTCCACCTGAACGACGAGCAGCTCAACGACCTGGTGGAGTTCCTCAAGTGGACCAACGGCGTGAACACCGAGAACTGGCCGCCCAACATCGAAGGCTGATCGGCTCACCGCACTGATCCATCACGCAAGGAAACCAAAATGCAACCCGCAATCCAAAAGTACGCGTCACAGTCGGTGGCCAAGCTGTACTTCATTGCCGCGCTGGGACTGTTCACCGGCCAGATCGTCTTCGGTCTGGCGCTGGGCATGCAGTACCTGATCGGCGACGTACTGTTCCCGGCCATACCCTTCAACGTGGCCCGCATGGTCCACACCAACCTGCTGATCGTCTGGCTGCTGTTCGGCTTCATGGGAGCGGCCTACTACATGGTGCCCGAGGAGAGCGAGACCGAACTGCACAGCCCCTTCCTGGCCAAGCTGCTGTTCTGGGTCTTCCTGGGCGCCGGCGCCGCCACCATCCTGGGCTACCTGCTGGTGCCCTACGCCACGCTGGCCGAGCTGACCGGCAACAACCTGCTCGCCACCATGGGCCGCGAGTTCCTCGAGCAGCCGCTGCCGACCAAGGTCGGCATCGTGGTGGTCGCGCTCGGCTTCCTCTACAACATCAGCATGACGGTGCTCAAGGGCCGCAAGACCGCGATCTCGCTGGTACTGCTGATGGGCCTGTGGGGCCTGGCGCTGCTGTTCCTGTTCAGCTTCGTCAACCCGTCCAACCTGGTGCGCGACAAGATGTACTGGTGGTTCGTGGTCCACCTGTGGGTCGAAGGCACCTGGGAACTGATCATGGGCGCGATGCTGGCCTTCGTGCTGGTCAAGACCACCGGCGTCGACCGCGAGGTGATCGACAAGTGGCTCTACATGATCATCACCTTCGCGCTGGTCACCGGCATCCTGGGCACGGGCCACCACTTCTACTTCATCGGCCTGCCGGGCTACTGGCAGTGGGTCGGCAGCATCTTCTCCGCGCTGGAGCCGATCCCCTTCTTCATGATGACGCTGTTCGCCTTCAACATGGTGCAGCGCCGCCGCCGTGAACACCCGAACCAGGCCGCCGTGCTGTGGGCCGTCGGCACCGCCGTGATGGGCTTCCTGGGCGCCGGCCTGTGGGGCTTCATCCACACGCTGAGCCCGGTCAACTACTACACCCACGGCAGCCAGGTCACGGCCGCCCACGGCCACCTGGCCTTCTACGGCGCCTATGTGCTGGTCGTGATCGCCATGATCAGCTACGCGATGCCGATCCTGCGCGGCCGCGAGGCCAACAGTCGCAAGGCCCAGAGCCTGGAGATGTGGAGCTTCTGGATCATGTCGATCGGCATGGGCGTGATGGTGCTGGCGCTGACCGGCGCCGGCATCCTGCAGGTCTGGCTGCAGCGCATGCCGACCGAGGGCGCTCTGTCCTTCATGGCGACCCAGGACCAGCTGCGCTTCTTCTACTGGACCCGTCTGGCCGGTGGCGTCGGTTTCCTGGCCGGCCTGCTGGCCTACCTGGGCAGCTTCTTCGTCGGTGGCGCGGATGAAGCCGTCGTCATCAACCGCCTCAAGCGCGCCTGACCATGCCAGCCGCAATGATCCATGCTGCTGCCCAGGCACCCCGGACGGGGCGCCCGGCTGACGCAGCACCCTTCTATGCCGCGCAGGGCGACGAGTGCGCACTGTTCGAGCACTGCTTCCGGCAGCGGCTGCCGCTGCTGATCAAGGGACCGACCGGCTGCGGCAAGACGCGCTTCGTCGAGCACATGGCGGCCCGGCTGGGCCGTCCGCTGGTGACGGTCTCCTGCCATGACGACCTCAGCGCGGCCGACCTGGTCGGCCGGCACCTGATCGGCAATGGCGACACGGTCTGGGTCGACGGCCCGCTGACGCGAGCCGTGCGCAGCGGCGCCATCCTCTACCTCGACGAGGTGGTGGAGGCGCGCAAGGACACCACCGTGGTGCTGCACCCGCTGGCCGACGACCGGCGCGTGCTGCCACTGGAGCGCACCGGCGAACTGCTGCAGGCGCCGCCCGAGTTCATGCTGGTGATCTCGTACAACCCGGGCTACCAGAACCTGCTCAAGGGCCTCAAGCCCAGCACGCGCCAGCGCTTCACCGCGCTGTCGATCGACTACCCCGAGGCCGCGGTCGAGCGCCTGATCCTCGAGCGCGAGGGCCAGGCCAGCCCGGCGCTGGCCGCGCGCCTGGTGCAGCTGGCCCAGGCCTTGCGACGACTGGGCGACCACGACCTGGAGGAAACCGTCAGCACCCGGCTGCTGGTGATGAGCGCGCGCCTGGTCGCCTCCGGCCTGGGCCTGCGCGCCGCCTGTCGCGCGGCAATAGTCGACGCGCTGACCGATGACCTTGATACAGCCGCCGCGCTCGACGAGGTGGTGCGTGCGGTGGTGGGCGATGCCGACTGAGCGACGCCAGCGGCTGCGCCGCTGGACCCAGTCCGGCTTCTTCCTGCTGTTCCTGCTGGCGCCGGCGCTCGACCTGCTGCGCTTCGACCTCAACGAGACCCAGCTCTGGTTCCTGGGCCTGCGCTGGTCGCTCGGCATCGATGCCTTCCAGCGCGGCGAGATCGACGCGACCCAGGCCGCGATCTCGATCGTGCTGCGCGCCTTCCTGCCCGCCCTGCTGCTGGTCGCCATCTTCCTGGGCGTGGCCTGGCGCTGGGGCCGGGTCTTCTGCGGCTGGCTCTGCCCGCATTTCTCGCTGGTCGAGACCCTCAACGACCTGCTGCACCGCGCCTGCGGCAAGTTCAGCCTCTGGGACCGCTCCGCCACCCCGATTCCCGGTCGCCAGCCAGCCCGGCGCTGGTGGCCCTTGTTCTTCATTTCCTGCCTGCTGGCCGGCTTCACCTGGGCCATCACGCTGCTGAGCTACCTGCTGCCGCCAGCCCAGATCTGGGGCAATCTGCTCAGCGCCGAGCTCACGCCCAACCAGGCCCGCTTCCTGGGCATCGGCACCCTGGTGTTCACGCTCGAGTTCCTGTTCGCGCGCCACCTGTTCTGCCGCTTTGGCTGCGCTGTCGGCCTGTTCCAGAGCCTGGCCTGGATGGCCAATCCCAAAGGCATGGTGGTGTCGTTCGAGCGCGAGCGCGCGCGCGAATGCAGGACCTGCGTGCGGCTGCCCGATTGCAGCCAGGCCAAGGACTTTTCCAGCACCGATACCGCAGCCCTGGGCGCTGCCTGCGACAGCGTCTGCCCGATGCGGCTGCACCCGCGCAACATCAAGCGCATGATGTTTTCCTGCGTGCAGTGCGGCCAGTGCCTGAGCGCCTGCGAGCGATCGCAGGGCTCGCAGGACCGCACGCCCACGCTTGAGTGGAAGATCGGGCTCGATGCGGTGCGCGAAACCATGCGCCAGCGGCGCGAGGAGAACTCCTGATGGAAGAGAAGGTCGGCCTCTGGTGGCACCGCTTCATCACCCGCCTGGCTGACGACAGCCACCCCGAGGCGACCGTCGACCTCGACCAGGTCGCGCGCGCCATCGGCATGCTGTATCGCGCCGGCGGTGGCCACGCCGGCGTGCGCGTGGTGCCGGTGGCCGACTCGACCCACAGCGGGCCGCGCGCCTGGCTGCAACGCATCGCCGGCAGCGGCCAGCGCGCCGCGCAGTCCCGCCTCGACGCCGAGACGCTGGCGCTGCCGCCACAGCTGGCGGTGTTCCCCGCACGCGAGCTGAACCGCGACCTCTACCTCTGGCTGGCGGCGCTGGCCGCCGTGATCGAGCCGAGCGGCGACTGGATCGCCGACAACCGCGCCGCCACCGCGCGCGCGTTGCAGCGCTTCGCCGGCCTGCGCGGCCGCCACGAGCGGCTGCTGCAGGCCCACCTGGCCATGCGCCCCAGGCTGCAGCAGCTGCGTGGCGAGGCCGCCCTGCTCGAGGCCGCGGTCCAGTCCGCGCTGCGCGGCAATGACCATGGCGCCCTGTTCGTGCAACCGCAGCAGGTGGCGCCGGTCTGGCTATGGATCGCCGGCGGCGCAGGGTCGGCGGCGGACGCAATGGCCCGCGACGATTCGCAAGGACAGGGCGAACGTCCCGAGGGCGACCCTGGCGCGCAGAACCGCAAGCGCCGGCGCAGCCAGCGCGTCGAGGAACCGAACCAGCGCACCGCCATGCTGCTGCCGTCCAAGGTCGAGTCGGTGCTGAGCTGGAGCGAGTTCGTCAAGCTCGACCGCGGCACCGATGACGAGGAAGACCCGAACGCGACGACGGCTGCCGACGACATGGACCAGCTCTCGGTCGCCAGGGGCGACCAGACCACGGCCGCGCGCGTCAAGTTCGACCTCGACCTGCCGAGCGCCTCGGCCGACGACATCCCGCTCGGACCGGGACGGCGCCTGCCCGAGTGGGACTGGCGCAAGCGCGTCATGCTGCCCGATCACTGCGCCGTCCAGTGCCTGATGGCGCGCCCCGCGCAGGCCTATCAGCCGCGTCCGGCATTGCGCGCCACCGCACGCAAGGTCAGGCGCCGGCTCGAGGTGCTGCGCGCGGCACCGCGCTGGTCGCGCGCGCAGGAACAGGGTGACGCGATCGACCTCGACGCCTGGGTGCGCTATCGGGTCGAGACCGGCTGCGGCGCGCCGGCCAGCGAGGCGCCACCGGTCTATGCCCGGCGCGAGCGCAGCGAACGCAGCCTGGCCACGCTGCTGCTGGCCGACCTGTCGCTGTCGACCGATGCCTATGCGACCTCGGACGCGCGCGTGATCGACGTCATCCGCGATGCGCTCTACGTCTTCGGCGAGGCGATCTCGGGCACCGGCGACGCCTTCGAGATGCTGGGTTTCAGCTCGGTGCGACGCCAGCATGTGCGCCTGCAGCACCTCAAAGGCT
Organism: uncultured Chitinophaga sp.; assembly: GCA_964547895.1. Taxonomy (GTDB): domain Bacteria; phylum Pseudomonadota; class Gammaproteobacteria; order Burkholderiales; family Burkholderiaceae_C; genus Malikia. The sequence goes on from CAZJQH010000025.1 coordinate 16,015, forward strand.
TCGACGAGGGCTGGAGCCCGGCGGTGCAGGCGCGCATCGGCGCGATCAAGCCCGGCTACTACACCCGCATGGGCGCCGCGATGCGCGACGCGATCCGGCGCCTGTCGGAGCGCCCCGAGCGCCAGCGCCTGCTGCTGATCCTGACCGACGGCAAGCCCAACGACCTCGACGTCTACGAGGGCCGCTACGGTCTGGAGGACACCCGCCACGCGGTGCAGGAAGCGCGCGAGGCGGGCCTGACGCCGTTCTGCGTCACGATCGACGAGAAGGCGCATGACTACCTGCCGACGCTGTTCGGCGAGCAGGGCTACGCGCTGGTGCACCGGCCGCAGGACCTGGTGGCCAAGCTGACCCAGGCCTGGGTCAGGCTGGCGCGCTGAAGCCCGGCACGCCAGCCGTCTCGCCCGGCCAGCATGGCGGGCGACAAGAAAGCCACCGGACGGAAGAACCCTGCCGGTGGCTTGAGATCTTGCCCGGTCACAAGACCGGGACTGCAGCAGATCAGGACTTCAGGATGGCCTCGATCGCCAGCTTGAGGTCGGCATCATTGATCTTGTCCGGACCGTTGGGCGACATCGGGATCGGACCCCAGACGCCGGAGCCGCCCTTGCGGACCTTCTCGGACAGCTTGGCGACCGCATCGCCCTGGCCCTTGTACTTGGCGGCGATGTCCTTGAAGGACGGACCGACCAGCTTCTTGTCCTTGGCGTGGCAGGCCATGCAGCCGGCCTTGTTGAGCGCGTCTTCGGCCGGGCCGGCCTGGGCGGTCAGGGCAGTGCCGGCGATCAGCGCGGCAGCCAGGATGCTGAGCTTGTTCATGGAGACTCCTCTGGATAAAAAACTGACGAGGTACCCGCGCCCGGGCGAGCACCTCGCTTCGATCAGTAGACGTCGTTCTGGGTGTTGTGGACGTTGAAGTGGCCGGTCGGGGTGATCAGGCGCGGGTCCTTGATCACGGCCTTGAGCTTGAGCGTCTTGTCATCGACCACGACCAGGGCCGATTCCTTGTCCTTGGCCGACCAGACCGCGAACCAGACCTCGTCGCCGGCCTTGTTGAACTCTGGCTGCACCACGCGCTTGGCGCCATCGTCCTTGATGCCGGCCCACTGGCCGATCGGCAGCGTGACATAGCCCTTGTCGAGCTTGTTGATGTCGTAGACGACGACCGACTGCGAGATCTTCGGATCGGGGTTCAGCGGAGCGTCGGAATACAGGTGACTCGACTTCGGATGGCTCTTGACGAACAGCGCGCCGCCGCCAGGGCCGGTCAGCTTGGCGACCTCCTTCCAGGCATACTGCTTGTGGCCCTTGGGATCGGTGCCGATCAGCGAGATGGTCTCGTCGCCGAGGTGGCCGGTAGCCCAGACCGGGCCATACTTCGGATGCTTGAAGTTGGCGCCGCGACCCGGGTGCGGGATCTTGCCGACCTCGACCAGGCCGGCGAGCTTGCCGTCCTTGAGGTCGATCGCCGCGATCTTGTTGCTCGAGTTCGCCGCCACCATGAAGAAGCGCTTGGACGAGTCCAGTCCGCCGTCATGCAGGAAGGGCGCGCTCTCGATCTCGGTGGTCTTGAGGGCGTTGAGGTTGGAGTAGTCGACGATCAGGCTCTTGCCGGTTTCCTTCACGTTGACGACGAACTCGGGCTTGTAGTGCGAGGCTACGATCGAGGCCACGCGCGGCTCAGGGTGGTATTCCTGGGTGCCGACGACGTTGCCGCGGGTCGAGACGATCTTGAGCG
>CAZJQH010000026.1:0-17533 GCA_964547895.1 uncultured Chitinophaga sp.
TGGGGCAGATGTTTGGCCAGTACGGTCTGACGCCCCGGATAGGCCTGCCCGTCACGCCCGAGGTCACGGCAGAGCTGCAGCCCAACGCGCACAGCGCCCTGCTCGGCCTGGTGGAGGCCTTGCAGTTGCAGGGCAAGGACAGCGAGGCGGTGGCGCACCTCGAGACCCTGCTGGACCGCCAGGCTGATGACCCGGTGGCGCTGGCGTCCTATGCCGAACTGGTGCTGGACACCGAGGACCGAAGCCGCTAGCAGCGAGTGGTCGAGCTGACCGCTCCCGTTGGCAACGAGACCGCCATCCACACGGCCGTGCTGCTGCTGCGCGGCAAGGCCCTGGTCAGGCTGGGCATGGACCATGCCGCCGAAGGCGTGTTCACCACGGCGCTGCGCCGCACCAAAGACCGTGCCGAAACCCTGCTGCGCGAGATCCGCTACCAGCGGGCACTGGTTTTCGAACGCCTGGGCAAGCGAGTCCAGGCGCGCCGCGAGCTGGAACGCGTGTATGCCGAAGATCCCGGGTTCGAAGATGTGGCAATGCGGCTGGGAGTGAATGCTGTCGCCAGCAGCGTCTGATAGTTCAGGCCGCTTTTCCATCGCAGTGGGCCTTGTCGCACGGGTCACGGGACCTGCCGCGCAGGCGTAATATTTTGCGAAGCGTGCCATCATCAAATTGATGAAGCGCTAAAATATTCAAAATTACCAATGCTTCGCGCGTGACCCTTACACCAGACGATCTCTCCCAGAACCAGAAGGAACGCTTGGCCTTTCTGGAGCTTAAGCTCTACTTCAGCGGGGAGCTGCGCCGCTCGGACATCGAAGGCCGCTTCGGGGTCAAGCCCGCAGCGGCTTCGCGCGATCTGGCGCTCTACCGCGAGTGGGCCGAGCAGAACATCGAATACGACCAACTGGCGCGCTGCTACCGGCCAACCTCTGGCTTCGTTCCGCTGTTTCCGTTCCAGCCCGACCGGGTGCTGTCCTGGCTGTCGCAGGGCTTCGGTGATGGACTGGAACTCAAGCTCAAGACCCTGGCGCCGTACGAGGGACCGGGGCAGCTGTTTCGGCCAGACCTCACCATCTTGTCGGCGCTGACCCGGGCGCTGTGCGCGCAGCAGGCCCTGACCATCGACTACCTCTCTCTCTCGTCGGGCCTCAAGACGCGTGACATCGTGCCCGTGGCCCTGGCCGACAACGGCTTGCGCTGGCATCTGCGCGCGTATGACCGCGAGCACCAGCGCTTTGGCGACTTTGTCATCACCCGCATCACCCGCGTGGCGTCCTCGCTAGAGGCTCCTGCCGAGCACGAGGGCTTGCTGGCCGATGAGCAATGGCTGCGTATGGTGGAAATGGGGCTGGTACCCCACCCCGGTCTGCGCTGGCCCGATGCGGTGGCCGCCGATTACGGCATGAACGATGGCGTGCTGCGCCTCAAGACCCGGGCCGCGCTGGCCGGCTATGTCCTGCGCCGCTGGTCGGTCGATGCCAGTCCTGACCACAGCCTGGATTGCGCCTCGCATCATCTGTGGCTCAGCAACCCCCAGACCCTCTACGGCGTGGAGAGCGCCGCCCTGGCGCCCGGCTATCCCCGTGCGGGAGCTACTGCGTGAGCCGCTACAACGCCGAGATCTCGGCCGGCTCGCTGCTGGTGGCCGAGAGTCGAAAGCTGGCCGGCCTGCTGCTGGGCAGCCCGACCCCGGACCAGTGGGATGCCGCGATCAAGCAGGACAACATCCTGCAGCGCACCCCCGCCACCGCCCGCCGCATGGCGCGGCTGATTCGCAACCGGCTGGAAACCCTGGAGGCGGACGGCCTGGAGCTTGTGGCCCATGGCGACGCGGAACTCTGTGTCCAGATGCTGATGGCCGCCGCCATCCGGCACAGCCGGCTGCTGGGCGACTTCATGCGCGACGTCTATGCCCAGGATCTGCGGCAGCTGGAACGCCACCTGAGTCACCGGCAGTGGGATGCCTTCCTGGCCGACTGCGAGCAGCAGGATGCCGCCGTGGCGAGCTGGGCGGCGACCACCCGCCTCAAGCTGTTCCAGGTCATCGTGCGCATCCTGGCCGAAGCCAAGTACCTCGACTCCAGCAAGACCATGGGTCTGACCCCGCCGCTGCTGCATCCGCGGGTGCGCAGCTATCTCTTCCTGCTGGGCGATCTGGAAACCCTGCAACGCATGGACTACCACCAATGACAGCCGATTTTGAACAGCGACTCAACCAGGTCCTTCCCCGCCTGCTGTCAGCGGACGTGCTCGACAACCGGGGCGCGGGTGGCGAGATCGGCTTCTGGATCTTCGACTACCCGCCTGAGCGGGAGATGGACATGCGGCTGTGGCTCGACGACGTCATCGTGCCTGGCATCCAGAAGCAGCGCCCCGAGCTGCGCTATGCCGTGGTCGACCTGTTCCAGGAAGTGATTGCCCTGCTGCAGGAGCGCAAGCTGCTGGACAAGGCCTACGAGATGCAGCTCAAGAAAGGCGACGACGCCTTGCTGGCCTCGCTGCGCTCCGTGCTCAAGGAAGACCGGCTCGCCGCCCGCCTGGTGGAAAAGCACGACGTCGCCCAGCTCGACCTGGTGATCATCCGGGGAGTGGGCGCGGTCTATCCGATGCTGCGCACCCACACCCTGCTGTCGGCCTTGCACCCGCACATGAGGGAGACCCCGCTGCTCATGTTCTATCCGGGTCGCTACGACGGCCTGTCGCTCAAGCTCTTCAACAAGCTCAGCGACGACAACTACTACCGCGCCTTCCGCCTTGTTTCCTGACCCCCTCAGGCCTGCCCCATGAAAATCAAAGACCTCTTCGTCAAACCCATCAACCGCCCCATCAACGGGGTCGTCAAGGCGGAGCAGCGCGACGATGAAAGCGTCTGGCAGGAGCTGGACGAGTACGTGGCGACCAAGCAGGTCACCGAGTACCTGCGGCGCTTCTTCGACGCCTATCTGGCCACCGCCGACCACCCCAACGATCCAGCCGTGATCGCGCGCATGGGCGTCTGGGTCTCGGGCTTTTTCGGTTCGGGTAAGTCGCACTTCATCAAGATCCTGTCCTATCTGCTCTCCAACCTCGAGGCGCATCACGCACAGGACGGCAAGACCCAGCGGGCAGTGGAGTTCTTCACCTCGAAGATCAAGGACCCGATGCTGATGGGCGACATCCGGCGCGCCGTCGCAGGCAACACCGACGTCATCCTGTTCAACATCGACTCCAAGGCCGACGCCAAGACCGACCGCGATGCCATCCTGCAGGTTTTCCTGCGTGTCTTCAACGAGATGCAGGGCCTCTCGGGCGATGCCGCCCATGTGGCCGAGATGGAGCGCTACCTCATCAGCAAGGGCGTGTTTGAGCCGTTCAAGCAGGCCTTCGAGGCTTCCAACGGCAACCCCTGGGAGGCCGAGCGCGATGCGGTCGACTTCCTGCGTGATGACGTGATCACCGCCTTGAGCCAGGCGCTGGGCATGAGCGAGGACTCCGCCGGCAAGTGGTTCGACAACGCGCGCGAGACCTACAAGATCAACATCGAGTCCTTTGCCGGCCTGGTCAACCACTACCTCCAAAGCAAGGGGCCGAACCATCGTGTGGTGTTCCTGGTCGACGAGGTAGGCCAGTTCATCGGCCAGAACACGCAGCTGATGCTGAACCTGCAGACCATCACCGAGCAGCTGGGCACCCAGTGCAAGGGCCGGGCCTGGGTCATTGTCACCAGCCAGGAAGATATCGACGCCACCCTGGGCGAGGCCAACCAGGCGCGCAGCAACGACTTCTCCAAGATCCAGGGGCGTTTCCATACGCGGCTCTCGCTCTCCAGCTCCAACACCGACGAGGTGATCGCGCACCGCCTGCTGGAAAAGACCCCCGCGGCTCGTGCCCAGCTCGAATCGGTCTGGGCCGCCAAGGGCGACATCATCAACAACCAGCTCTCGTTTGCCGACCATGCGGTGGCCTTCAAGCGCTTCCAGAGCGCCGAGGACTTCGCCAACCACTACCCGTTTGCCCCGTACCAGTTCCAGCTGCTGCAAAAGGTGTTCGAGTCGATCCGCAAGGTGGGCGCCACCGGCCGCCACCTGGCCAAGGGCGAGCGCTCCATGCTCGACGCCTTCCAGACCGCGGCCGTGGGCAACAGCGACCGCGACACCGACGCCCTGGTGCCGCTGTACGACTTCTACCCCTCGATCGAGAGCTTCCTGGACTCGACCGTCAAGCGCGCCATCGACCAGGCCTCGGAAAACCCCGGCCTCGAAGCCTGGGACACCAAGCTGCTGCGCGCGCTGTTCCTGATTCGCTATGCCGACGCGGTCAAGGGCACCATCGACAACCTGGCCACCCTGTGCCTGGACCGCATCGATGCCGACAAGCTCGCGCTCAAGCGCCAGATCGAGGCCAGCCTGAACCGGCTGGAGCGCCAGAACCTGGTCAGCCGCAACGGCGACCTGTGGTTCTTCCTGACCAACGAGGAACGCGATGTCTCCCAGGAAATCAAGGCGATCGAGGTCTCCTCGGCCGAGCTGGGCCGTCTGGTGGCCGAGATCGTCTTCGACGAGATCTTGAGCGGCGACAACAAGGTGCGCCACCGCGACACCAAGAGCGACTACGAGTTCAACCGCTTCCTTGACGGCGTGCCCTACAAGCAGGCCAACCAGGAACTCACCTTCGAGATCCTTTCGCCCGTGGGCGCGGACTACGAGCTGATGACCGACGCCAAGTGCATCGGCCGCAGCGTCGAAGGGGCAGGTCGCGCCATCTGCCGCCTGGCCAACGACGCGCGCGTGGACGTCGAGCTGCGCACCTACCTGCAGATCGAGAAGTACATCGGCCCCAAGACCGACACCGCCACGCCCTCGCTCAAGCGCATCCTGTTCGACCGCAAGGACGAGAACCGCGAACGCCGCAAGCGTCTGGTAATCCACCTGGCCGAGATGTTCACCACGGGCGACTTCTTCGCCCTGGGCCAGAAGCCCGCCATCAAGCCGCAGCAGCCCCGGACCCAGCTCGACGAGCTGCTCAACTACCTGGTCTCCAACACCTACAGCAAGCTGGGCTACCTCAAGGTCCGCCAGCCCGATCCAGCCGCCGAGATCCGCGCCGTCCTGTCCGCCGACACCCTGGGTCAGCAAAAAATCGCCAACCTGGGTGAAGAGGGCAATGCGCTGGCCATGGCCGATCTGCGCCAGTACCTAACCCTGGCGGCCAGCAACGCGCGCGTGCTGCTGTCCGACGTGGTCGACAAGTTCAGCAAGGCGCCCTGGGGCTGGCGACCGGACCTGGAAATCTCGCTGCTGATCGCCCGCCTGTTCATGGGCGGCGAGATCAAGCTGGTGACGGAAGGCTCCGACCTGGACCCCAGCTCGGCAGTGGAGCCGCTGACCCGTCCGGCCCGCTTCAAGACCGTCTCCGTCCTCAAGCGCAAGGCGGCCAGCGCCGCCGATCGGGCCAAGGCGCGCGAGCTGCACCGGGACCTTTTCTCCACCCTGCCGCCGGAAGACGAAGACGCCCTGGTCGCTGCCTTCCGCGACAACTTGGGCGAACTCAAGAAGCAGCTCGAAGCTGCACGCCACAAGGCCGAGCAGAAGAACTTCCCCGGCCTGGCCGACATCACCCAGGCGCTGGCCAGGATCGACGCCCAACTGGCCATCCGAGATCCGTTCGAGTTCCTGGCCGAGATGCTCAAGGCCCGCAATGACTGGCTGGACCTGTCGGATGACACCCACGACGTGCTGAGCTTCTACAAGACCCAACACGCCGTCTGGTCGCGCCTGATCCAGGCCCTGGCCGGCTTCGAGGACAACCACTCCGAGCTGGTCAAGGACACCAGCGCCGCCGCTGCCCTGGTCGAGCTGGACAAGATCCTGAGCAACAAGACGCCTTATGGCCTGGTCAACCGCATCGAGACCCTGCTGGCCACGGTCGAGAAGGTCAACGACGCCCTGGCTGGCGAACGGCGCGAGAAGGCCATGCTGACCCTCGACGGCAAGCTGGCCGAAGCGGTGCAGGCGCTGGACAACGCCCATGCCGATGCCGCGCTGCGCAACACGGTGCTCAAGCCGCTGCAAGACCTCAAGACCCAGCTGGCGAGCCAGAGCAGCATCCCGCGCATCCTGTTCCTGCAGCAGCGCGCGGGTGACCTGCTCGACGAGGTGATGGACAAGCTGGCCCAAGCTGCCAAGGCCAAGACCTCGCCTCCTGCGCCTGCCGGCACCGTGCCGTTTGCCGGCGAGCCGAAGCCGAAAAATCCAGTAGTGACCACGCCGGTGCCCAAGCCGATCAAGGTCATCCGCGTGGCCGATCTAGTCGGCAAGACCTATCTGGAGAGCGAAACGGACGTCGAGGACTACCTGAGCAAGCTCAAGGGCGAGCTGATGGCCGCCATCCAGGCGGGCCAGAAGGCGCGCTTGCAGTGATGCTGGTTTGCTGTAATATCAGTCCAATATTTTGACTTTGGATTGAAATTTCAATAAATATGGCTGCTCCCTTTCCTGTTTTGCCAGGCAATGCACTGGTCGCCATGGGCGAGCGGGTGGCCATCGCCCGGCGTGCCCGGCAACTGAACCAACGCGAACTGGCTTTCCTGGCCGGGGTGGGTGCCAGCTCGATCGTGGCGCTGGAGAAGGGACACCCCGGGGTCGCCATTGGCACTTTGGCCAGGGTCCTGGATGCGCTGGATCTGTTGTCTGAGCTGGATCACCTGCTGGAGGCCCAGCGCGATCCAGGGGTGGTTCAGTTCGCCCTCCAGCGCCTTAAAAAATGAAAACCCCTGTCTGGACCTGGCTACCGGGTGCTGCCGACCCTGTGCTGGCAGCGCAGCTGGACCTTGAGTCCGGCCAAGGCCGGCTGAGCTACGAAACCGCCTACATGGAGGCCGCCCACGCCAGGGCATTGGATCCGATGCAGCTGCGGTTCTCGCGCAAGAGCAGTGGTATTCCGATCTTGAAAGACGGTGGCCTGCCCGGTGTGCTGCAAGACGCCATGCCAGCGGGCTACGGAGCCGATCGCCTCAAGGCTAGGCATCAGCGGGACTTGTCCGCCTTGGAATTGATGGAGCTGGGCCCGCCCGATGGGGTGGGTGCCATAGAAGTTTGCCAGGACATCGACCGTAAACTGGCCTGGCGCCCCCACACGCTGGATGAACTCGTCGACCATATCCAGGAGCTGGAGGACTCTGCCCCTGCTAGTCGGGCGATTCGCCGTTTATTGGATGACGCCACCACCAGCGCCGGGGGTGAGCGCCCCAAGGTCACGCTGTTGGACGATGGCAAGCTGTGGCTTGCCAAGCTGCAAGACCGCGGCGACGCCCCTCACCTGCCTATCCGGGAATATGTGGTCATGCACATGGCGGCTGAATTGGAGTTGCAGGTGCCCGAAGTGCGGCTTGAGCAGCATGCCGGCCGCGAGGTGTTCCTGATCGAGCGTTTCGACCGGGCGGGCGATCCACTGCATCCGCAGCGCCACCTGTTTGCCAGTGCCCATACCGTGCTGGGACTGGATGGCAGCACGCTGCCCGGCGACGCGCGACGCTCCTATCTGGTGCTGGCCGACCAGATGCGTCGCTGGATTACCGACGCTCAGGCCTGCCAACAGGACTTGCAAGAACTCTGGCGTCGCATGGCCTACAACGCCCTTGTAGGCAACCGGGACGATCACCCGCGCAACCACGGCTTGCTGCACGATGGCAGCGGCTGGCGGTTATCCAAGGCCTTCGACATCACCCCCCTGCCCAATTTTGCCGGTGTGCTGGCCATGAGTGTGGCGGCTGATGGTTCGCAGGAGTGTTCACTGCACCAGCTCCTAAAAGCTGCGCCGCACTTCGATATGACCTTGCGCGATGCCGCCGCCTGGTTGGCCGATGCATCTGTCCATGTCGCACAGCATTGGCAGGCCTATTTGCAGACTCACGGTGTCCCGGCAGCTCAGACCGAGCAGTTCGCCCCCGCTTTTGGCATGGCCACAGAGCTGGCAGAGCAGCCGGACCAGATCGACGCAGCAGCGCAAGCCGTCGAACAAGAACTCAACAAAGGCAAGCGTCGTCGCAGGCCAAAGCCGAACGAGATTGAACCATGAACAAAACCAACCTCAAGTCCTACGCCCCCCAGGCCCGCAAGGACTTCATCGCCGCTGTCACCGCCCGCGCCCAGCAACTCGGCATCACCCTGGCCCAGGTGCAGCCTGTCACTGTCAGCGGCGACGTGGCCATCATCGACGGCACCACCTGGCCGGCCAAGGTGGCCCGCCAGCGCGAGGCGCTGCTAAAGCGCATTGAGCGCCACGGCTTTGGCCAGACGATGGAAGAGGTGGCCTACACCTGGTTCAACCGCTTCGCTGCGCTGCGCTATATGGAGCTGCACGACTTCCTGGACCACGGGCACCGCGCTCTGTCCAGCCGCGACGGCGGCCTGCCCGAGCTGCTGCGCCATGCGGCCGAGGTGTCGCTGCCCGGCCTGAACGCCGCCAAGGTGCAAGAGATGCAGCTGGCCGGCAACCGCGACGACGAACTCTACAAGCAGCTGCTGGTGGCCCAGTGCAACGAGCTGTCGCGCAGCATGCCCTTCCTGTTCGAGCGCATCGACGACGACACCGAGCTGCTGCTGCCCGACAACCTGTTGCGCACCGACTCCATCGTCGCCAAGCTGGTGGCCGGCGTGCCCGAGGAAGACTGGCAGGAAATCGAGGTCATCGGTTGGCTGTACCAGTTCTACATCAGCGAGAAGAAGGACCAGGTCATCGGCAAGGTGGTCAAGAGCGAGGACATTCCCGCCGCCACCCAGCTGTTCACGCCCAACTGGATCGTGCAGTACCTGGTGCAGAACAGTGTCGGCCGCCTGTGGCTGATGGCCAACCCTACCAGCCAGCTGGCCAGCGAATGGCCGTACTACATCCAGCCCGCCGAGCAGACACCCGAGGTGCAGGCCCAGCTCGACGCGCTGATCCAGACCCGCATCCGCGAGGACGGCGACGCCCTTAACCCCGAGTCCATCACCGTACTGGACCCGGCCTGCGGCTCGGGCCACATTCTGGTGGTGGCCTACGACGTGCTCAAGGCCATCTACCTGGAGCGCGGCTACCGCCTGCGCGACATTCCGCGCCTGATCCTGGAAAAGAACCTCTACGGCCTGGACATCGACGACCGCGCTGCCCAGATGGCTGGCTTTGCGCTGCTGATGAAGGCCCGCGCCGACGACCGCCGCCTGCTCAACGCCCCCGAGAACCCGCCCAAGCTCAACGTGCTGAGCCTGCAGGAAAGCAAAGGCCTGAACGTCGAAGAGCTGAGCACCCACCTGGCACCGTTCGGCGTGCAGCGCGCCACGATTGATGGGCTGATCGAAGCCTTCGAGCACGCCAAGACCTTTGGCTCGCTGATCCAGATCCCCTACCAGCTCAAGACCCACCTGGAACCGCTGGCCCAAGTGTTGGCGCTGGCCGAGGCGGGAGGTGACCTGTACGGTAGGCAGGCCGCGCAGGACTTGCAGCCGTTCGTCAGGCAGGCGCAGCTGCTGGCGATGCAGTTTGATGCGGTGGTGGCGAATCCGCCGTACATGGGCCGAAAATATCTCAATCCTGCTCTGAAGGAGTTCGCTGCTTCTTGCTACGAGTGTTGCCAGGCCGATCTCTATGCGATGTTCATTAAAAGGAACATGGCCTTCTGTGAGGCAGGTAACCATGTCGCCATGATTTGCATGGATAGTTGGTTATCGGGCGAAGACTTTCAGGAAATTCGCCGAGAATTTGTTGATCAAGGTACTTTTGTTTCAGTGTGTCACCTTGGTCCCCATGCATTTCCAGAGATTTTGGGAGAGAAAGTGCAAGTTGCATCATTTGTCGCATCCGTCGGGACGACAAGCAGCTATCGGTGCATTTTCTTTGATTTGGTTGATCAAAAGGACTCTTATTCAAAGGAGCATGCACTCCTGAAGGGAGATGGGAGATTCACCGTTGCCGTCTCCGATTTTACTGACGTGCCGCGAGGGGTGTTTACTGCTTACAGAGCAAGTCAGCATGTTCTTTCTGTATTTTCAGACTCTATTCCTCTGAGAGATATCGCAGAAGCCTTTACTGGTCTTCAGACTGGAGATAATGAAAGATTCATTCGATATTGGTTCGAATTGCCGTTTCAGTCGGTGGAGTTTCAGTCAGGAAGTCTCGTTCATCCGCAGGGGTCCAGTAAGAAATGGTTCCCGTATGTGAAAGGGAGCGATTACCGGAAGTGGTATGGAAACCAGTTGTGCGTGGTTGACTGGGAAGATGACGGAAAGGCTATCCGGAATCATCTGAGCGCTAGACCTCAGAATGCAGACAAATACTTTAGGCAAGGAATCGCCTACAACAACATTGCCAAACGATTTTCGGCGCGGCATGTCGATAGCGGCTTCATTTTCGACCAAAAGAACTCAATGTTCTTTGCAGACTCTTCTGATAATCTTTTGCTAACCCTGGGTCTTCTTCATTCCGACGCAGTTGAGCCGTTTCTCCGCATTATTTCGCCGAAAGACTTTGGTCCGGGAGCGTTGAAAATCATGCCTGTGCCGCGGGCGCTGATGCAAAGCTGCGAGGTTAGTGATACGGTTACGCATCTGATTGATAAGCATAGGGCGGACTGGGACTCCTACGAAGAATCTTGGGATTTCCAAAATTTTCCCCTGCTTAACGCTGCCTTCAGCTCCAGCTCCACCCTTGAAGTGAGGTACTTGACATGGATCAAGGAGAACAGTGAGGCCATAGACGAGATCAAGAGTCTCGAAGAACAGAACAACCGACTCTTCATTGATGCTTACGGTCTGGCGGGTGATATCAGTCCAGAGGTTCCAACCGAACAGATCACGCTCACGGTAAACCCCGCATACCGCTACGGTGCAAATCTCACTGATAGTGAGCAGTGGGCCAAATTTCGCCAGGACACCATAGCGGAATTTATATCCTACGCCATCGGCTGCATGATGGGCCGCTACAGCCTGGACGAACCGGGGCTGATCTACGCCCACGCCGGTAACGTCGGCTTCGATCCCGGCCGCTACGCCCGCTTCCCGGCGGACGCGGACGGCATCCTGCCCGTCACCGACGAACACTGGTTCGAGGACGATGCGCCGGCGCGCGTGCGCGAGTTCCTGCAAGCCGTCTGGGGGCCTGACAACCTGGCCGAGAACCTGGCCTGGCTGGCCGAGAGCCTGGGGACCAAGGGCAGCGAAACGCCCGAGGAAACCATCCGCCGCTACATCGCCGACAAGTTCTACAAGGACCATCTGCAGACGTACAAGAAGCGCCCGATCTACTGGCTCTTTTCCAGCGGCAAGCAGGGCGCCTTCCAGGCGCTGGTCTACCTGCACCGCTACCACGAAGGCACGCTGGCCCGCATGCGGGCGGAATACGTCATCCCGCTCAGCGCCAAGATGGCCGCCCGTCTGGAGATGCTGGAGCAAGACGCCAACGCCGCCACCAGCGCGGCGGCCCGCACCAAGGTGCGCAAGCAGATCGAGTCCCTGCGCAAGAAGCAGACCGAACTGCTCGCCTTCGACGAAAAGCTGCGCCACTACGCCGACATGCGCATCACCCTCGACCTCGACGACGGCGTCAAGGTCAACTACGGCAAGTTTGGCGACTTGCTGGAGGGCGTGAAGGTGGTCACGGGGGGCAGTGGGGATGAGTGAGCGCCGCTTGGTCATCGTGGGTGGTCCCAACGGCAGTGGCAAGTCCACCTTCGCCGAGGAGTATGTGAACCGTTTTGGGATTGCATACCTGGGGGCCGACGCCATTGCGGCAGAACTGGCACCGCTTGATCCGCTCAGTGTGCGAGTGGAGGCGGGAAAGCAGTTCGTGCGTCGCCTTGGTGCGGCGATTGAGGCGGGTGAGTCACGGGTGGTGGAGTCCACATTGGCGGGCAAGGGACTGGAGCGCCATATCCAGGCGGCTCAGTCACAAGGCTATGAGGTCATCATGGTGTTCGTGACGCTGGATAGCCCAGATCTTTGCATTGCCCGCATACGTGAGCGGGTGGCGCAGGGTGGTCACTTCGTGCCTGATGACGATGTGCGCCGTCGCTTCTACCGTGCGCGCAAGCTTTTTTGGTATCACTACCGTCAGCTGGCCGACAATTGGCAGCTGTTTTCCAACACCGGAGAAGGCTTTGACCTGCTGGCCGCCGGCAGTGGCCAGGCGTTTGCTGAAGCCGCCCCCGATGAACTGGCCGCTTTTGTGTCATCTTTGGAGACCACATGAAACACCCTCATAACCGAACGTGGACCCAGGCTGAAATTGCCAAGCAAGCCTTCGAGATGCTGGCCATCGGCAACGTGGCCGCACGGCGAGCACAGGCAAAAAACCGGGCCTTGGGCATACCTAACTACTACTCCATCGCGGGCAGGATCGTGTCTGATGCTGATACGAGAACGCAAGAACCACAGATGACGCAGCCTCAATAGGGGCGCTTCACTGGGGCTACCTGCTCACCATGACCAGCTTCAAGGCATCCTACGAGTGGTTCCAGGCGGTGGTAACCCGTCTACAGCGGCCGAAAGGCACCGTGGCATGATCGCCTCGCGCAACACGAGACTGGGACGTTGGGTCCTGTCTTATCGACCGCCTTTGCTGCGGACCTGCAATTTGGCAACAGGCTGTTGCCAAATTGGGCTAAGTCCTGGCACAGCAGACCCTGAAAGACTGGCCGTCCGGTGTGCACAGGCAAAAAACCTTGCGAGAGACATTCCTCACTTCTAATCGATTGCCGGTCGGATGGTTTCCGACGCTGAGGTCAAGAGCCTCAGGCAGACCGCTGGCGAATCTGAATTGCTATGACCACCTCGACTCCCCCCTTCCTCTCCGCCCTTGAAAGACTGTTCGAGGACGGGCTGCGTCTGGTGTTCTGGAACGATGCCGGCGCCGAGTTCACCGCCGAGGTGGATGCCCTGACCCTGCCCGGGATCCAGGTGCTGCGTCTGGACCAGACGCCTACCTTGCAAGCCAAGGTGCTGCTGGAGTCCGAGCCGCTGTCGCGCTGGCTGGTCTATTCCCCTGCGCCTGTCCCCGAACCCGCGCATGACTGGCTGCTGGACGCGCGGCTGCGCGGCAAGCCCTTCAGCGCCGATACGGCTTCCATGCAGCTCGACGAGCTGGGCCTGGCCAGCCGCGCCCTGCAAGGGCACTTGAAGCTGCGCGCCAAGTTCCTGCGCGCCAAGGACCGTATCGAGCGGCTCAAGCGCTGGGTCGAGCCGCAGGACATGGCGCAGGACCTGGACCGCAAGATGCTGGCGGTGCTGGTGCGGGCCGATACTCCGGACGCCGCCGGCATCTTCCTGAAGGTGTTTTCCACGC
Source organism: uncultured Chitinophaga sp. (assembly GCA_964547895.1). Classification (GTDB taxonomy): domain Bacteria; phylum Pseudomonadota; class Gammaproteobacteria; order Burkholderiales; family Burkholderiaceae_C; genus Malikia. The sequence goes on from CAZJQH010000026.1 coordinate 13,294, forward strand.
TGGCGGCCGAGGGCGGCGATCTGGCGACCGTGCCCAAGGCGCTGGGCGAGATCGCCAGCCAGGATCTGGAGCCGGCATTCTGGGAGCTGGCCGAGCAGGAGTTCGGCTACACCGAAGCCAGCGGTGAAGGACCATCGCTCAGGGGCCTGCTGTACCGGATCCTTGTCACGGATTTCTGCACCGCGGTGGGCGCCACGCCGCCGTCGCTGACGCATTTCGTGATCGCGGACCGCGCGCGCGCCGCCCATGCCTCAGTGTTCGCCAGCCGCTGGCGGTCGGACATGGCCAATTACGCCAGCTACGACCAGCTCTCGACCGTGGTGGCCGAGGAACTGCATCTGCTCAACCTGCTGGGCGCCTTGCAAGCCGAGCATCTGGCCGAGGCCATGACTTTCGAGGCCATCGAGAAGCGCCTGATCGCCGACCTCAAGTCCCGCATCCTGGTCGCCGGTGGCGCCAACATGGACACGGTGCGTGCCTTGATCGCGCGCCGCCGTGACGGTCACTGGGCCAACCCCTTGCTGGCCGGCGCCAACGACAACACCCGCGCCCTGGCCGCCAGCTATGACGCGCTGGAGGCCGCGGCCTCCTTCCTGGAGCTGCAGGCCCGGTTCAGCCACGGCTTCAGCTTTGCCACGCCTGCTGCCGCGTTCGAGGCCTATAAGACCGAGCTGTTCCGCTTCGACCAGCTGTATCGCGCCTTCATGCGCGCGACCGAAGCGGTCGAGCCGATGGGCTGGTCCCTGCTGCACGAGTTGCGCGAGCGCATGGAAGACGCCTACTCGGGCTGGTTTGTGCCGCAGCTGGCGTCGGCCTGGGACGGTGTGATGGCGGGCGAGTCCGGCCTGCTGCAAAGCTGGAAGCTGCCTGAGGTTGCGAACCAGCAGGACTTCTACCAGCGCTATGTGCGCCCCTGCTACTCCGGCGGCGCCAAACGGGTCTACGTCGTGATTTCCGACGCCATGCGTTTCGAAGCGGCCGAGGAGCTGACCAGTGCCTTGAACTCGCGCAACCGGGTCAAAGCCAGGCTGGACGCGATGCTGGGCGTGCTGCCCAGCTACACCACGCTGGGCATGGCCAGCCTGCTGCCGCACAAGACCCTGGCGTACAAGAACAATGCCAGCCTGGACATGACCGTGGACGGCATGCCTTGCGCCACGCTGGAGCAGCGCAGCGCCATCCTGGCACGTCAGAACGGCGTGGCCATCAGCCGCGACGCCCTGATGGAGAAGGGCAAGGCGGGTGGCCGCGTGTTCGTCAAGCCCTACGAGCTGGTCTATGTCTACCACGACCACATCGATGCGATCGGCGACAAGCGCGGCACCGAAGGCAAGACCTTCGAGGCCACCGAGCAGGCGATCAAGGAGCTGCAGGAGGTGGTGAGCTTCATCGTCAACAACCTCAACGGCTCGAACATCTTCGTGACCGCTGACCACGGTTTCCTGTACCAGGAGTCCGCGCTGGAGGAAGCCGACCGCTCCACAGTGGAGGAAGGCATGCCGGGCGTGCTCAAGTCCAAGAAGCGCTACATCCTGGGCCGGGGCATGTGGCCCATGCCCAATGCCTGGAGCGGCAACACGGCGACCACCGCCGGCACCGAGCCGGGTGAAGGCAGCGTGGACTTCCTGGTGCCCAAGGGGGCTGGGCGCTTCCACTTCGTCGGCGGTGCGCGCTTCGTGCACGGCAGCGCCATGCCGCAGGAAATCGTCGTGCCGGTCGTCATCGTCAAGGAAGGCGATGCCGAGAAGACCCGCACCAAGACCGTGGACGTGAGCCAGCTGGGTTCCAGCAACCGCATCGTGACCAACAAGCAGCGCTTCGAGTTCATCCAGACCGAAGCGGTGTCCGACCGCGTGCTGCCGGTGACGCTGCTGTTCTCGGTGCGCGATGGTGAACAGCCGGTCAGCGACGAACAGGCGGTGACGTTTGACAGCACCTCGCCGATGCTTGACGAGCGCAAGCGCTCCCTGATGCTGACCATCCAGGCCGGCAGCTACGATCGCAACAAAGACTACTTCCTGGTGGCGCGTGACGCCAAGACCAAGGCCGAAGCCTGGCGCACGCCCATGCGCATCGACCTGGCCTTCAGCAACGATTTCTAAGACCCCCCATGGCCCAAGCCTTGCAATCCCCACCAAGCGCCACGATGGATCCCGGCCTGGACAAGCTGCTCAACGAGCGCTTTGCCGGCAAGGTGGTGCGCAAAGACCTGACCAAGCTCATCAAGGAAGGGGCCAACGTCCCGGTCTATGTGCTGGAGTACCTGCTGGGCATGTACTGCGCCTCGGATGACGCCGAGACCATCCGGGCAGGATTGGAAACGGTCAAGAAGGTCCTGTCCGAGAACTATGTCCGCCCCGACGAGGCGGAGAAGGTCAAGAGCAAGATCCGCGAGATCGGCAGCTTCAAGGTCATCGACAAGGTGACGGTGCGCCTGAACGAGGGTCGGGATTCCTACGAGGCGCTGCTGTCCAACCTGGGCATCAAGAACGCCGAGGTGCCCGACGACTATGTGCGCAAGTACGAAAAGCTGCTGGTCGGCGGCATCTGGTCCATCGTCACTATCCGCTATGAGTTCGAGGAGAACCAGAGAACCTCGCCGTTCCGGATCGCCGAACTCAAGCCGATCCAGATGCCGGGCCTGGACATGGAAGAGCTGTTCCAGGGCCGCAAGGGCTTCACCGATGAGCAATGGATTGACGTGCTGCTGCGCTCGACCGGCATGGAGCCGACCTGCTTCAAAGACCGGGTGAAGTGGCACTTGCTGGCCCGGATGATCCCGCTGGTCGAGAACAACTACAACCTCTGCGAGCTGGGGCCGCGCGGCACCGGCAAGAGCCACATCTACAAGGAGATCTCGCCTAACTCGATCCTGATCTCGGGCGGCCAGACCACGGTGGCCAACCTGTTCTACAACATGGGCGCGCGCAAGGTGGGGCTGGTCGGGCTGTGGGACGTGGTCGCCTTTGACGAGGTGGCCGGCATCAGCTTCAAGGACCATGACGGCGTGCAGATCATGAAGGACTACATGGCGTCCGGCTCGTTCAGCCGCGGGCGCGAGTCCATCAACGCCAGCGCCTCGATGGTCTTCGTCGGCAACATCAACCAGAGCGTGGAAAGCCTGGTCAAGACCAGCCACCTGCTGGCCCCCTTCCCCGACGCGATGATCGACTCGGCCTTCTTCGACCGCTTCCATGCCTATGTGCCTGGCTGGGAAATACCGAAGATGCGCCCCGAGTTCTTTACCAACCAGTATGGCCTGATCACGGACTACCTGGCTGAGTGGCTGCGCGAGATGCGCAAGCGCAGTTTCTCCGACGCAATCGACCGCTACTTCAAGCTGGGCAACAACCTGAACCAGCGCGACACCATCGCGGTGCGCCGCACTGTCTCGGGCCTGCTCAAGCTGCTGTGCCCGAACGGCGAATACACCAAGGAGAACGTCCGCAAGTGCCTGGAATACGCGCTGGAAACCCGCCGGCGCATCAAGGAGCAGCTCAAGAAGATCGGCGGCATGGAGTTCTATGACGTCCACTTCTCATACATCGACCTGGAGGACATGCAGGAGCGCTTTGTCGCGGTGCCGGAGCAAGGCGGCGGCGGACTGATTCCGGAGGGTCGCTTGCAGCCGGGCGTGCTGCACACCATCGCGATGGGGGCATCCGAGATGCCGGGTGTCTACCGCATGGAAATACAGGCCATGGCCGGCAGCGGCAAGCTCAATGTCTCGGGGTCGCTGTCACGCGAACCGGTGAAGATCGCCTTCGACTACTTCAAGGCCAACGCGGGTCGGGTTAGCGCCTCGATCCATCCGACCGAGCGAGACTACCACCTGCACATGGTCGAGCTGCAGAACTCCGGCAACCCGGAAAACCTCACCTTGGCCAGCTTCATCGCGCTGTGCTCAGCCGCGCTGAGCAAGCCGCTGCAAGCCCAGCTGGCCGTGATGGGTGACATGACCCTGGGCGGCACCATCGCCCAGGCCAGGAACCTGGCCGAAAGCCTGCAAGTGGCGTTCGATGCCGGCGCCAAACGAATCCTGCTGCCCATGTCCAGCGTGGTCGACATTCCGACCGTCCCGGGTGAGCTTTTCGCCAAGTTCCAGACCAGCTTTTATTCAGACCCGGTGGACGCGGTGTTCAAGGCGCTGGGGGTGGAATGAAGGGCTGAGGTGCGGACAGATATCGACAACAGCGCGGTTCTGATGACGGCTGGTTCAGGCTGGGAGCGGTCAGAAAAA
>CAZJQH010000027.1:0-17531 GCA_964547895.1 uncultured Chitinophaga sp.
CGCCAGGCCCGGATCACGATGACGGGGGATGCTGACGCCATGACTGCACTCTATTCAGCGCCAGGCAACATTCTGATGACCGCTCAATTACATATCCGTCAGCAAGCGGTGGGTTCGGCTGGGCCGTCGATCTGTTCCGCTCCCCGAGCCAGCCAAATGGTTACGAGGAGTTACGGGACAAGCCCGAGTCCAATCTGGCAGGTTAAAAACTGGAACATGAGCAGCAGTGGCGGGGAGAAAACCGCTTCTGGCCGCGGGCATTCCTGAAGCGCCACAGGACTGGGCATCCAGTTTCCAGCGCCATCAGCTTGCAAGGGGGAAAACCGCATGAACCATCAAGACAAAATGGACTGCCACGCCATCATCCAGGCCCTGCCCGGCCTGTTTGTGCTGCTGGACTCCCAGCTGACCATTCTGGAAGTCAGCAACGCCTACGCGCGCTCGACCATGATCGAGCGCGATGCGGCAATCGGAAAAGGGATGTTCGAGGTCTTTCCCGACAACCCCGCCGACCCTGCAGCAGATGGCGTGCGCAACCTCCATGCATCGCTGCGGCGCGTATTGCAGTCAGGCACCACCGACTCGATGGCGGTCCAGAAATACGATGTCAGGAAACCCGGCTCGGCAGGCAACGGCTTCGAGGAACGCTTCTGGACGGTGGTCAACTCCCCCGTTCTGGATCGCAACGGTCATGTCCGCTACATCATCCACAAGGCCGAGGATGTCACCGAATTCATCCGTCTCAAGCAAAAGGAGCTCGAGGAAAGCCGGCTCAACCAGGGGCTGACCGAGCAGGCGCAGCGCCTGGAGGCCGAGATCTTCGGCCACAGCCGCGAGGTGGCAGCGGCGAGTGCCATGCTAAAGACCGCCAACCAGGAACTAGAAACGGCGAGAGCCGCCGCCGAGGCTGCCAACCTGGCCAAGAGCACCTTCCTGGCCACCATGAGCCATGAGATCCGGACCCCGATGAACGGCGTCATGGGCATGGCCAACCTGCTCAGGCGCAGCAAGCTCGACGACAAGCAGAGGCATTACCTCGACCGGATCCAGGCTTCGGGCCAGCACCTGCTCGCCATCATCAACGACATACTCGACCTCTCCAAGATCGAGGCCGGCAAGGTGGAACTGGCCAGCGATGACTTCCGCCTGTCCGAGCTTGTTCAGGACACGCAGAGCTTGATGGAGGAGCGCGCCAAGGCCAAGTCACTCGACTTTCAGATCCTCAGCAGTCCGGCCGACCTCAACCTGCGTGGCGACAAGATCCGGCTCCAGCAGATGCTCATCAACCTGCTCGGCAACGCGGTGAAGTTCACCGAGCAGGGCGGCATCACGCTGAGTTGCCGGATCGAGCAGGAAAGTGCAGACGGCTACCTGCTGCGCTTCGAGGTCGGCGACACCGGGATCGGCCTGACGCAGGAGCAGCAGGAACGCTTGTTCATGCCGTTTGAGCAGGCCGACAGCAGCATCAGCCGCAAATACCAGGGCACTGGTCTCGGGCTGACCATCACCAAGAGGATCGCGCAGCTGATGGGGGGTGAAACCGGGGTCAAGAGTGTCCTGGGCCAGGGCAGCAGTTTCTGGTTCACCTGCAGGCTCGGCAAGGGACAAGCGAGCAAGCCTGTCCAGGCGCACGGGACCGAATCCGCCGAACTCATCCTCGCCAGGGACTTCAGGGACCGCAAGATCCTCGTGGTCGAGGACGATCCGACCAACCGCGAAATCATCGGCATCATCCTGCAGGAATGCGGACTCACGATCGACATGGCCGTCGATGGCGTGGAAGCGGTGGCGAAGGTCCGGCAGTCGGACTACGACATGGTGCTGATGGACATGCAGATGCCCGTCATGGACGGTCTCCAGGCCACCCGGATCATCCGTACCCTGCCGGGCAAGGCGGATCTGGTCATCATCGCGATCACCGCCAACGCCTTTGACGATGACAGGGTCAAGTGCCTGGCAGCCGGGATGAACGACTACATCGCCAAGCCCTACTACCCCGCACACTTGTTTGAAAAGCTGGTGCAGTGGTTTGCCCATGAGGCAGGCAGAATCCATTGAGCATCTGGACCGGCCACTGACCTGGTTGAGCTTGCCCAGGACAGGCTCGTCTTGACGACATGCGGCAGACTTGGCGCCGCGGCTGCGATGAGGTAAACTTTATTTACCTTCATGGATTCATCATGCCGCCCAGCACCATCTCCCCTGCCCTTGCCCGACTGCGCCAGCAACGCCTCTTGCAGCTCTGGCAGCGTGATCGCCTGCAGGCGATCGCCCAGGGCGAGTCCGGAACCGAGAAGCGCTTTGCCGAGCAGATCGGTATCTCACCGAGCCAGCTCAGCCAGCACAAGGGAGGCAAGCCGCTGGGGGATCGCCTGTGCCGGCGCATCGAGGCCGCCTGTGGCGTGGCGTCAGGCTGGATGGACGATGACGCTGCCTCCCTGCCCATCTCTACACCCTCGCCTATTCCAGCAGGCATCAGCCTGGGCGACATGCTGGAGCTGCTAGGACCCGAATCCGCCCCGGCAGCCATGCTGCAGGCCTTCGGCCCCGGTGCGGCGCTCGCCATGCTCCAGGTCGAGCACAGCACGCCGGCCGGATTTCCCTCGCCAGCCGCCGACTTCGAGTCCAGCCGGGTCGACCTGGTCGATCAGATGGGTCTGAACCAGCCCACCACCTTCCTGGCGCGGGTGCGCGGCTTCTCCATGATCGGCAAGGGCATCGACGACGGCGACCTGCTGGTCATCAACAAGGCGATCGAGCCGCGCCATGGCCACATCGTCGTGGCCGTGATCGACAACGAGCTGACCTGCAAGACGCTCTACAAGCAGGGGCCGGTGGTCAGGCTGGAAGCCGCTAATCCAGACTTCCCTGACATCGTGCCCAAGGAAGGCCAGACCCTCACCATCTGGGGCGTGGTGACCTCGGTCATCAAGCAGATGGCGGTCTGATCTCACCCCATCTCGATCCAAGAGCCCGTCATGCCAACGCCCACGGTTTTTGCCCTGCTCGACGGCAACAACTTCTACGCCTCGTGCGAGCGTGTCTTCGACCCCCGCTTGATCGGCCGGCCAGTCGTGGTGCTGTCGAACAACGACGGCTGCGCGATCGCGCGCTCGGAGGAAGCCAAGGCGCTCGGCATCAGGATGGGTGCGCCCTGGTTCCAGATCCGGCACCTGGAGCAGGAAGCCGGCCTGGTCGCGCTGTCAGCCAACTTCGAGCTCTATGGCGACATGAGCAGCCGCATGATGCAGCTCGCCGAGACGCTGGGCTGCGCCCAGGAGATCTACTCGATCGACGAGTGCTTCCTCGACCTGAGCGGCATCCCGGACGCCACCGGGCGCGCACGCGCCAAGCAGGCCGAGATCCTGCAGGGCATCGGGATTCCGACCTGCATCGGCATCGGCCAGACCAAGACGCTGGCCAAGCTGGCCAACCACATCGCCAAGACCGCGGACCGCAAGCCGGGCAGCTATCCGATCCAGCTGGGCAAGGTCTGCAACCTGGTAGAGATGACGGACCGCCAGCGCGACTGGCTGTTCAAGCGCACCGACGTGGCCGAGGTCTGGGGCGTCGGTCCCAGGATCAGCCAGCAACTGAAGTCCAGTGGCATCCAGACGGTGCTCGACCTCAAGCAGCTCGACCCGGCCAGCGTCAAGCGATCGTGGTCGGTGGTGCTCGAGCGCACGGTGCGCGAGCTCAACGGAATCGCCTGCATCGAGCTGGAGCAAGCACCAGCTCCGAAGCACCAGATCGCCTGTACGCGCAGCTTCGGCCAGAAAGTGACCGAGCTGCAGGAGCTTGAGCAAGCCGTCACCGAGTTCGCCAGCCGGGCGGCGCAGAAACTGCGCTGCCAGGACAGCCAGGCCGGCGCCGTGCTGGTCTTCATCCGCACCAGCCCGTTCCGGCCGCAGGACCGGCAGTACGCCCGCGCCATCACCGTGCCGCTGCGGCTGCCAAGTTCGGACACTCTGCGCATCATTGGGGCGGCGCTGGCGGGGCTCAGGCAGATCTTTCAGCCCGGCTTCCGCTACGCCAAGGCCGGCGTAATGCTGCTGAACCTGCAGTCGGCAAGCGTCGTACAGCAGGAGTTGGATCTAGGCGAGCATCACCCCGAGACCGACCAGCGCCAGCAGCGACTGATGCAGGCACTCGACATCATCAACAAGCGCTGGGGCAAGGGCACGCTTCGGCTGGGTTCGACCCGGGTGCGCCCAGACCAGGAAGCCGAGGCGCAGCCCGCAGGATGGGAGATGAAGCAGGAACGGCGCACGCCGCGCTACACCACCCGCTGGACCGAGATGCTGACGGTGGACTGCGGGCAGGCTTGACCAGGGTCAGGCCCCGCCATGACCGCAGGCTGAAAGCCCAGGTAAGCCAGGCGCTGGCCTGCGGCTTTCCGCCGCCTGCAAGCAATCCAGCGCCCGTTCGAAGTCGAATTCGTCGATCGCCACACGAAGCTCCTGGTAGCGCTGCTTCAGCCCGGCGCTCAGCAGGCCGGCGTGGCTTTCCACCAGTTCGAGACAGGCACAATCCGACTCGCCCAGCAGCTGGCGCAGCCGATCACGGACCGCCGCAAACTGGCGCTGATCGAAGTCCGCCTGGGAGACATCGGACCGTGCCGGCCTCAGATGGGGGAACAAGGCTGCAATCAGGCTGGCCAGCTGCTCGTCCGTCCTGTCGATCAGCTCCCCGATCTGCCCAGTGCCGCTGGCCCGGCCCAGGGCCTGCTCGAGCTGGAACGCTGATGCGCTGACGGCATCGGCTCCGATCTGCGCCGCGACCCCCTTCAAGGTGTGGGCCAGCCTGGCAGCCGTCAGGCCGTCGCCCTGAGCCAGAGCGTTCCTGATCGACGTCCCGAAGTCCCGCTGGCTGATCACGAACTGCTCCAGCAGCGACAGGTAGAGCTTGCTGCGGCCAGCGGCACGACTCAAGCCCTGGACGGCATCCAGGCCGTCGAGCTGGAACAGTGCTGCCGGCAAGGTGGCTGGTGCTGGCTCTTGCGTCACGGGCGCCGTGATCAAGCAGGCCGGCGAGGGCTCCCGGATCGGCAGCCATTGCGCCAGCGTCGCCCACATGAATTCCGGTTCGATCGGCTTGGGTATATGGGCGTTCATGCCGGCCTCCAGGCAGCGCTGCCGATCCTCGGCCATGGCGTTGGCGGTCATCGCGATGATGGGCAACTGCCCGAAACCCGGCAGTGCACGGATCCTGCGCGTGGCTTCCAGCCCGTCCATCACCGGCATCTGCATATCCATCAGCACCAGGTCGTAGCGGCACTGCTGCACCTGCGCAACGCCCAGCGCTCCATTGTCGGCCACATCGACCTGGCAGCCGGCAGCGGCCAGCAACTCCCGGGCCACCTGCTGGTTGATCTCGTTGTCCTCGACCACCAGCAAGCGCATGCCGGCGAACCGGCTTCTCAGGCTGGGATCTTGCGCCAGCTGGCGATCTGGCGGCACGGGCCTGCCTGCACTTTGCAATTGTTCCAGCAGCTTGAACAGGACGGACGGTGTCACCGGCTTTTGCAGCAGATGCTCGATGCCGACCGCCTTGGCTGCGACGACCAGCTGCTCGTCCTCTGCAGTAGCCGAGCAGATGACGCGGTGAGGAGCCTGGCGCAAGGGCAGCCGCGTGATGGCAGTAGCCACCTCGATGCCGTCCATCTGCGGCATCAGCCAGTCGATCAAGGCGACGGCGTAGGGACGCCCCATGGCGTCGGCCTGGGCGATTTCAGCGATCGCCTCGGCGCCACTCTCGACCGTGACGACCTCGAAGCCCAGCTTGCGCAGGATCTGGGCCAGCACCAGGCGGGCATGGGGGCTGTCATCGATGACCAGCATCCGGCGACCGCGCAGACCGGGCTGTGGTGCCAGCTTGCCAGGCTGGACCGCGGCAATGCCCAGCGCGGCCGTGAACCAGAAGGTGGAGCCCACGCCAGGCTCGCTGCTCACCCCCACCTCGCCGCCCATCATCTCGGCCAGGCGCTTGCTGATCGCCAGCCCCAGGCCTGAACCGCCGTACTGCCGGGTCGTGGAGCTGTCCGCCTGCTCGAAGCTCTGGAACAGGCGTCCGAGACTGGCCGGCGCGATGCCGATGCCCGTGTCCTTGACGGCAAAACGCAAGCTGACCTCGTGACTGCGCAGCTGGTCCAGCGTGACCTCGATGCTGATCTCGCCTTGCTGGGTGAACTTGATCGCATTGCTGAGATAGTTCAGCAGAATCTGGCGCAGCCGCAGCGGATCGCCGACCAGGTTCAAGGGCAGCTCGGGCGCGACCTCGATGATGAGTTCAAGCCCCTTCCTGGCGGCCTTGGTGCCGATCACCCCGCAGACCTGCTCCAGCAGCACCTCGAGCTGGAAATCGATCTTCTCCAGCTCGATCCTGCCCGCCTCGATCTTGGAGAAATCCAGGATGTCGTTGACGATGTGCAGCAGGTGCTGGCCTGAGTCCTGGATCTTCTGCAGGTAGTCACGCTGCTTGGGACTCAGCTCTGTCTGCAGCGCCAGATAGGTCAAGCCGACAACGGCGTTCATCGGCGTGCGGATTTCATGGCTCATGTTGGCCATGAAGTCGGACTTGACGCGGGCGGCCTCTTCGGCCATCGCCTTGGCCTGTGACAAGCGCTCGAAGGCCTGGCGCTCCAGCGTGATGTCTTCAGCGATGCCCACCATGCCTTTTTCGGGGTCGGACTTGTCGCACCACTGGGAAGTCAGCCTGGCCCAGAAACGGCTGCCATCCTGACGCAGCATCTCGCGCTCTGTGCGATAGATGGAATTCTGTTGCAAGGAGGCGGCAATCGAACGACCTGCTTCCTCGTAGCTGGCCAGATCGGGATACAGGGCAATGACGGACAGGCCGTTCAATTCACCCTGGCCATATCCAAAGACCTGTTCGAGCGCCGGGTTGCAGCGCACGATGCGTCGATCCTGCAAGTAGGCAATGCCGACGCTGGTCGCGCTGAACAGGATCTGATGCTCCTCGTTCGCCGCCCGCAAGGCCTCGGTGCTGGCTTGCAGCTCGGTCGTGCGCGCCTGGATCAGGCCCTCCAGATTCCTGCGGTACTCCTCGAGCTCATGTTCCGCCTGTCTCTGTGCGGTGATGTCACGCCAGACGCCATGGAGCTGCTGCTTGCCATTGATGTCTATCGCCGTCAGCAGCAGGTCAACCAGTATCGGAGAGCTGTCCAGCCGGCAATGCAGCCACTCGATTCGCATCGAGCCCTGAGCCAGGGCCGCATCGATCAGTGTGGCCGCCTTTTCTGCGGAAGCCTGGCCATCGGGCTGGAACTCAGGGGAGAAATCCAGCACCGAACGGCCGATCAGCTGCTCGGGCCGGTCGCAACCCAGCAGGCCCAGCGCAGCCCGGTTGGCCGCCGTGAACCGCCCGTCTTCCAGCAAGGTGATGGCCTGAAAGGTTTCCTCGAACAGGGTGCGGTAGCGTTCCTCGGCCTCGCGCTGACGTTGTGCCGCCTGGCGGCGCAGCACCACGCTGCCCAGACGCAAGGCAATCGCATCGATCAGACGACGCTCCTCCGCCAGGAAAGGGCCTTCGTCCCGTTCATTACGCCATTCGCGATAGGCCACGCTCACATGGCCAAAGGATTCACCGTCAACCAGCACCGGAGCGCGCATGGATGCAACCACCTGGCCGAGATCGCCCGTGGCAAAGCTCGCCCCCGCCAGCGTCACTTCGGCCAGCGCGATTTCCGGGTACAGGAAGGCGGGCGGCAGCAGTTCGGCCACCCCCTCGACCAGCGCCGGCAGCGGCAGGCCGAGGTCCTCGCTGAGGGCGACGGTCTGGTAAAGGCATTCGATCTCCTTGACGCGCTCCTCCATGGCGGAACGAGTCTGCTCCAGTTCGGCGGCTTGCTGCCTGAGCTGCCGCTCGCTGGCCAGTCGCTCCTCATGCATGGACTTGAACTCGCCTGCCAGTTGTGCGATCTCGTGGGGGCCAGCGATCGCGGCAAGCTCGCTGGCATCTCCATGCCGGATATCGTGCACCGCTTTCTCAAGCGCGACTACGGGCCGACTGATGCGCCCTGCAAACCGCCACAGCAGAAGCAGGACCAGGGCGAACGATGCCATTGCCATCACGCCTTGCTGCAGAGCGACCTGCTGCGGTTGCGCGAGGACGGTTTCCAGCGGCAGGCTGGCATAGGCGACGAGCCCGAATTCCGGCAGGCGCCTGACCGCATACAGCCGCTCGACACCGTCTTCCAGCGTGGCCCGGAAGATGCCGTCAGGCGCCTGCGCGATGCGACGGGCCTCCTGCCCGGTCTCGGCTGCGCCAACAATCTTGTCCTGCTCGGTGTTGCGCCAGACGAGCCCACCTTCATCAGTCAGGAAGCCATGACGATCTGCGCCAAGCGCTCCCATACTGGGCGATTGCGGATCAAAGTTCGGCAAGGCGATCGCGATGGCAACCGAGCCGAGGAAGCGCCCCTGCGGGCTCCAGACCGGCTGTACCAGCGGCAGCACGATCTGTTCGGTGATCGGCCCCTGGAACGGCTCGGCGACCATGAAGCGCGGGACCTGAACCAGCCTCTGATGCCAGGCGCTGGCACTGAAACCGACCTTGCCTCGCTCTTTCAGCGCCAGTGCTGAACAGGTGATGGTCCCATCCGGAGTGGCAGCAACGATATTGGAGTACTCGGGATGGAATCGCAACAGCGCAGGCAGCGAGGGAAGACAGCGGCTCGGGTCGAACAGCGTCTGGGGGGGCGATTCAGCCAGGTACTCCAATTGACGCTTGAGGGTTTGCAACTTCTCCTCGACATCGGCCGACATCACCCTGGCCTGGTTGCCCAGCGCCTGTTCGGCATCCCTGACGGCGTGCAGCTGGCTCTGGCGGACTCCCCAGGTCAACAAGGCTGCCAGCGGCAGCGCCAGCGTCAGGACCAGGATCAGCAGGTAGGAACGAATTTTCATGGTCAGTCAGTGCAGCAAAGCGTTGAAGCAGTGAACTGTTCGAAAGACAGTTGGTAATCAGGCTGACAGACGACTGATAGGGCCAATTGACGGTGACTTGGCCAGGCTGAACACAATGGACCTCCTGATAGTACTACGTGAATCTGCGTGCAATATGAGTATCAACCCGAGCATCTGCAGGACTCGAGCAGTTCAACAACAGCTACGGTCGTGAATCGGGCGACACCGTGCTGAAGCAATTGGCCCGGCTGATGACCAGCCTCCATGAAGGCAGCGATCAGGCCTGCCAGTACAGAGGTGAGGAATTCCTGCCCATGGCGTCAGCAGCGAAAGCCTGATCAAGGCAGCCGACACCGCCCTGTACCAGGCCAAGAAGAAGGGCCGGAATCGCGTCGAAGTGGCGGCTGAATAATGGCGCCGGGCTGGCTTGGCCCAGGGCTTGCCTAAAACGGCACAGGCAAAGGCTGCTCCCATCAGCCTGCCCCAGCAGACCGTCTGGCGGCTGGACAATCAGCCCTGGCTGTCCGGCTGGACCATGTTGCGAAACAGGGCACCGACCAGGTCAGATTGGGTCACGACGCCGACCAGTCGGCCATCGTCGTCGGTGACAGGCAGATGGTGCATGCCGCCGTCAGAAAACAGCTGGACCAGGTCCACGAGCAGCTGATCGGCACGGGCGCATCGGACTGGCCGCGTCATGATCTCCTCGACCTTCTCGGCCTGCAGCATGCGCGGCATGGCCTGGACTTGCGGGTTGTGGCGGTCGATGAAGAAATCCGGCACCGTGACAATGCCCTCCAGCCGGCCATTCGCATCGATGACCGGCAGGCTCTTGATGCGGTGACGGGCGAGCTTTTCCCATGCCAGCGGAACTGGCGTGTCTCGTTGCACGGTCACGAGGTCGCGCGACATGATGTCGTGGCAGCGCCATTGCCCCATCTGGCGGCGCTGCGCCTGCAACTGGGCCCGCAGCAGGATTTCCTCCAGATCACCCCGGTCGATGTCGAGCAGTTCACCGTAGCTGGCCAGGGCGATGTCCAGATCCTCGGAGCGAATGCCGCCGCGACGACTGGGCATGGGGTCGGCCGTGTCGTGGGAGCCAGCCGGCTTGGCCGGATGGTGCGGATACTGCCGCCCCGCCAACCGATTGAAGATCACGGCAAGGGCCAGGAGTATGACGCTGTTGAGCGCCACCGGCCCCCAGGCGAAGGACCAGCCCAGCGCCTGGATGGACGGACCACCCAGCACAGCCGTAAGTGCCATGGCACCGCCCGGCGGGTGAAGACAGCGCAGGGCAAACATCAAGGCGACAGCGACGGTACCCGCCAGGGCAACGGCGTCTCCATGTTCGCCGACCCAGGCATGGCAGGCTATGCCACACAATGCCGACAGGATATTGCCACCGAGGATGGGCCAGGGCTGTGCCAGAGGACTGGCAGGCACGGCGAACAGCAGGACTGCCGACGCCCCCATCGGAATCACGAACCAGGGATGCGCGGCGCCCAGGGTCCAGCGACTGATGAACTCCGTCATCCACAAGCCAAGGCCGACACCGATCGCGCCCAGCCATAACTCACGTCGGCCTGCCACCAGCGTGCCAGACCAACGTACCCCCCGAACCAGCAAGGACTTCACTATGGAGAACGCCTGTCGTATTGCCTGCCCCGGGGAGAGATTGCTGGCTGCTGACGCTGGGCCTCGCGGGGCAAGCGCAATCTTCGATCAAGCCAGCCGGATCGCGTCCCCGCTGCGATCGAAGGGCAGGAAATTGCCGATCTGGCCCGCCTTGATCGCAGCGACCATCTGCTCGAGCGGACCCTGTGCCGACTCGCTCGACGGTGCCTGACCGTTGCGACCCGCCATGCCGGCGGCAAACACGATCACCCAGTCATGGCAGAAGGGCTGTGCTTCGGCGTCGAAAGCCTGGAACGAGGCCAGTTCCTCGGGCGTGCGGTCGACGCAGGCCACCGGCACCAGCGCGCCGCCATGGCCCGCCTCGAACGCGGCCTTTTGCTCAGGACTGGCATCATCCGGCAGTTCGGGCCGGGTCAGGACGAAAAGGAGGCGCTGCGGCTCGGGCTGCTGGCGGGCAGCTTGCAGCAGGTCATCGAAATGGGTGATGTTCATGCAGTGATTGTGCTTCAGTCGGAGATGATCTGGCCGTCATGCTCGACGTAGTGCGGATAGGGACCGGTGCCGGTATGGCTGGCCGAGGCGGCAGGCAGGAAGGCGCCATGCTGGGCGTCGAATACATGGACGGCACCGTCCTCGATCACGTAATGCCAGCCGTGCAGGGTCAGGTTGCCGGCCTCGACCTCGCGCCTGACCATGGGATACTCCATCAGGCGCTCGAGTTGCAGCACGATCGACCGCTGCTCGGTGCGGCGGCAGGCCTCCGGGCTGCTCTGCACCGGAAGCACGGCTTCCCGGGCCAGTTCCAGCCAGCTCTTGAGCGCAATGGCCTCGTCGGGCACCCCGTCGTAGCAGGCCCGGATCGCACCGCAATGGCTGTGACCACAGACGATGATGCGCTCCACATGCAGCGCCAGCACCGCATATTCGACTGCGGCCATGGTGCCATGCTGGCCGTGCGAGCCGTCGTAGGGGGGAATGAGCGCGCCGACGTTGCGCACGATGAACAACTCCCCCGGTCCGGCGCCGGTCAGCAGATAGGGCACCAGGCGCGAGTCGGAGCAGCCGATGAACAGGGTCTTCGGATGCTGGCCCTGCGCCACCAGGTCCTGGAAGCGCTGCTGGTGCAGCGGGAAGTAGTCGGACTGGAAATGCCGCAGCCGCAGCAGCAGTGCGTCGTCTTCTGCGCGGCTTGGCATCACTGCACCAGGGGCGAGTCGGCGCCCTCGAGTTCGACCCCGACGATGTCGGCCTGCCCGACCAGCAGCATCATGTACTGACGCAGGGCCGTCGCACGCGACTGCAGCGAAAGCTGGGCCGCAATGCTGTCGCGCACGTCTTCGAATTCGAGCTGGCGGCCCTTGCGCTGCTCGAGCACTTCGATGATGTGCAGGCCGTAGCGGGTGTGCACCAGGCGCGGATGCACGCCCAGGCCAAAGCCCACCTCGGACTGGAAGAACAGGGTCTGGGCCAGCTCGGGCGCACAGTCGTGCGGTCCGACCCAGCCCAGGTCGCCGCCCTCGGCGCTGCTCGGGCAGTTGGAAAGCTCGCGGGCGAGCTGCTCGAAGCGGCCCGGCTCGACTGCCTTGTGGGTCAGCTCGAGCAAGGCGGCCTCGGCACGCTGCGCCAGCTTCTGCACGTTGACACCAGGGGTCACGGCGAACAGGATATGCCGCAGGTGCATGGCCTGATCGACCACATAGCGCGGCTTGTTGGCAGCGTAGTGGCGCTGGCAGGCCTCGTCACTTGCCTCTGGCACCACCACCTCACGCTCCAGCATGGACTCGATGAGCTCCTGCTCCTGCGGGCCGAGCTGGGGCGCCAGTTCCGGCGCCTGGTCAGGCAGCAGGCCGAGGTTGACGGCCCGCTGGCGCAGCAGTTCGGCATAGGCCCGCTCGCGCAGGCTGTCGGCATCGGGCTGTTCGTCGGCAGCGTGCAAGGCCACGCCATTGACGCTGGCCACGACAGCGGCCTGGGCCGGCCACTCGGTAGCGGAAGCACTGCCACAATGGCAGCCGCCACCGCAGCCGCCCTGTTCGATCTGGTTCATGCTGGACTCCTGGACTGGTGGATCAACGCGGGTTGCCGGGCACGCCCAGGCGACGGTTGCGCACGACCTGGTAGGGACGGGCGACATAGGCCAGGGTGCCGAAGCCGCTCCAGACATGGACCAGGCGGGTGAACGGGAACACCAGGAAGATCGTCATGCCAAGGGCCATGTGGGTCTGGAAGATCCAGCCCGCATCGAGCAGCAGCTCGGCGGCACCGCTGCGGAAGGTCACGATGCGCTGCGCCCATTCAGCCAGCTTGAGCATCATGCTGCCGTCCAGGTGCTGGGCCGACAGCGGGATGGTCGCCAGGCCCAGCGCCAGCTGGATCCAGAGCAGCCACAGCAGCACGATGTCGCTGGTCTTGGAGTTGGCGCGGATGCGCTCGTCCGACAGGCGACGGTGCAGCAGGATGCTGACACCGATGAAGCCCAGCAGACCGGCCACGCCGCCCGAGACCATCGCCACCACCTGCTTGGCGCCGGCGCTGATGAAGGGCTCGTAGATGAAGTGCGGGGTCAGCATGCCGAAGGTATGGCCGAAGAACAGGAACAGCACGCCGATGTGGAACAGGTTGCTGCCCCAGCGCAACTGGCCGGCCCGCAGCATCTGCGACGAGTCGCTCTTCCAGCTGTACTGGTCGCGGTCGAAGCGGACCAGGCTGCCGAGCAGGAACACCGCCAGGCAGATATAGGGATAGATATTGAACAGGAAGTGATGCAGCGGGTTCATGCCGACGCTCCTTGAACGGTGGATGGGGAAGGCTTGACGATACGGATGGGCTGTGCCTCTCCGGGCTTGGACTGGCCGGCGGAGCTGCAGCCGTCGAATGCTTCGGGCTCGGCCCAGCTTTCGTCGATCTCGGGCTCGGGCGCGACCGGAACCGGCTCGGCTTTTTCGCCGGCCAGGTCCAGCACCGCGGCGAGCACGCTGGCATAAGGACTCTGGCGCTTGAGCAAGGCGCTGAAGATGACGCGCACGATGTGCGCGAACTCGGCCAGGAACTCGCGCGCCTGCTGCGGCGGCTGGGTCGAGGCGAACTCGAGCAGCACCGGCAGGTGGTCGGGCAGTTCGTCGGCGTCGAGATAGAGGCCGGCCTGCTCGTAGGTCTGGATCAGGTCGATCATGGCCGGGCCACGGTCGCGCGAGTCGCCATGAACATGCTCGAACAGGTGCAGCGCGGTGCTGCGACCCCGGTCGAACAGTTCGACATAGTCGCTCTCGACCTCGAGCGCATCGCGCCGGCCCAGGCGCAGCAGCAAGGCGTCGAGCTCGGCCAGGCGCGAGGCGCCGAGCGCGCGCTCCTGGTGCAGCGCCTCGCTGAGCTCGCCCAGGTGGGCGCGCAGCTGGGCATCGGGGTAGCGCAGCAGGTGCGCCAGCGCTCGCAGGGTGTGGACGGCGGGGACGGGCCCGCTCTTCTGGAACAAGGCCATCTCAGACTCCCAGCTTGATCGGAATGGTGCGCTTCTTGCTGCCACCGAACAGGCTGACGTCAGTCTGGCCTTCGGAGCAACCGTTGCCGAAGCTGAAGCCGCAGCCGCCGCGCACATCGAAGGCGTTCTCGGCATATTCGCGGTGCGAGCTCGGGATCACGAAGCGGTCCTCGTAGTTGGCGATCGCCATCACGCGGTACATCTCCTCGACATCGGCAGCGGTCAGCTGGGCCTGCTCGAGCACCGACTGGTTCACCACGCCATCGACATGCTTGCCGCGCTGGTAGGCGCGCATGGCCAGCATGCGCTCGAGGGCGCGAGCCACCGGCAGGGTGTCGCCAGCGGTCAGCAGGTTGGCCAGGTACTTGAGCGGAATGCGCAGCTGGCTGACATCAGGGATCTCGCCGTTGACGCCGATCTGGCCGGCGTTGGCGGCCGCCGTGATCGGCGACAGCGGCGGCACATACCAGACCATCGGCAAGGTGCGGTATTCCGGGTGCAGCGGCAACGCCACCTTCCAGTCGACGGCCATCTTGTAGACCGGGCTGTTGCGGGCCGACTCCATCCAGGCGTCGGGAATGCCGTCGGCTCGAGCCTGGGCGATCACCTTCGGATCATTCGGATCGAGGAAGATGTCGAGCTGTGCCTGGTAGAGGTCGGTCTCGCGCTCGACGCTGGCGGCCTCGGCGATGCGGTCGGCATCATAGAGCAGCACGCCCAGGTAGCGGATGCGGCCGACGCAGGTCTCGGAACAGACCGTGGGCTGGCCGGCCTCGATGCGCGGATAGCAGAAGATGCACTTCTCGGCCTTGCCGCTCTTCCAGTTGTAGTAGATCTTCTTGTACGGGCAGCCCGAGACGCACATGCGCCAGCCGCGGCACTTGTCCTGGTCGATCAGGACAATGCCGTCTTCCTCGCGCTTGTAGATCGAGCCAGACGGGCAGGATGCCACGCAGGCCGGATTGAGGCAGTGCTCGCACAGGCGCGGCAGGTACATCATGAAGGTGTTCTCGAACTCACCCATCATGGCCTTCTGCGCGGCCTCGAAGCCGTCGAAGTTGGCGTCCTTGCTGCGCTTGGCAAACTCGCCGCCCAGGATTTCCTCCCAGTTCGGGCCCCACTCGATCTTCTCCATGCGCTGGCCCGTGATCAGGCTGCGCGGACGCGCGGTGGGTGCAGCCTTCGATTCGGGCGCCGTCTTGAGATGCTCGTAGTCGAAGGTGAAGGGCTCGTAGTAGTCGTCGATCTGCGGCAGCTTGGGGTTGGCGAAGATCTTCATCAGCAGCGACCACTTGCCGCCCTGGCGCGGCTGCAGGCTGCCGTCGGACTTGCGGATCCAGCCGCCATCCCACTTGTCCTGGTTCTCCCATTCCTTCGGATAGCCGATGCCGGGCTTGGACTCGACGTTGTTGAACCAGGCGTATTCGACGCCGGGGCGGCTGGTCCAGACGTTCTTGCAGGTCACGCTGCAGGTGTGGCAGCCGATGCACTTGTCCAGGTTCAGCACCATGCCGATCTGTGCGCGTACTTTCATGTGTTTCTCCTGTTTCGATCCGGCATTCAGTGGCCAGCGGCGCTTGAGGTGGCACCGGCCGGCTCCTCGAGCCAGTCGACCTTGTTCATCTTGCGGATCACCACGAACTCGTCACGGTTGGTGCCGATGGTGCCGTAGTAGTTGAAGCCGTAGCTCAGCTGGGCGTAGCCGCCGATCATGTGGGTCGGCTTGAGCACGATGCGGGTCACCGAGTTGTGGATGCCGCCGCGCACGCCCGTGATCTCGGACCCCGGGGTGTTGATGATCTTCTCCTGCGAGTGGTACATCAGGGTCATGCCGGGCTTGACGCGCTGGCTCACCACCGCGCGGCCCACGATGGCACCGTTGACGTTGAAGACCTCGATCCAGTCGTTGTCGACCACGCCGGCCTTGGCGGCATCTTCCTCGCTGAGCCAGATCACGGTGCCACCCCGGTTGAGCGTCAGCATGTGCAGGTTGTCGCTGTAGGTCGAGTGGATGCCCCATTTCTGGTGCGGCGTGATGAAGTTCAGCTGGATCTCGGGGTTGCCGTTGGACTTGATCTGCAGGCCGCCGGTGGTCTTGAGGTCGACCGGCGGACGGTAGCTGCTGAAGCCCTCGCCAAAGGCGATCATCCAGGGGTGATCCTGGTAGAACTGCTGACGACCGGTCAGGGTGCGCCATGGGATGTACTCGTGCACGTTGGTGTAGCCGGCGTTGTAGCTGACGGTCTCGCTCTCGATGCCGCTCCAGGTCGGCGACGAGATGATCTTGCGCGGCTGCGCCTGGATGTCGCGGTAGCGGATCTTCTCGTCCTCGCGATACAGCGCCAGGTGCACGTGGTCGCGGCCGGTGGCCTTGCTCTGCGCTTCCCAGGCCTTGACGGCGACATGGCCGTTGGTCTCTGGTGCCAGCTGCAGGATCACTTCGCAGGCATCGATGTCGGTGACGATCTTCGGCATGCCCTTGGTCACGCCCTCTTCCAGCGTCACGCCGTTGAGCTGGCCGAGCTGGGTCACTTCGAGATCGGTCTTCCAGGCAATGCCCTTGCCACCGTTGCCCAGCTTGTTCATCAGCGGGCCCAGCGCGGTGAAGCGCTTGTAGGTGTTCGGGTAGTCGCGCTCGACCACCGTGACCTGGGGTGCGGTCTTGCCCGGGATCACGTCGCAGTCACCACGCTTCCAGTCCTGCACGCCAATGGCCTGGGCCAGCTCGGCCGGGGTGTCGTGCATCAGCGGGGTGAGCACGACCTCCTTCTCGACGCCCAAGTGGCCAACGCAGACCTCGGAGAAGGACTTGGCAAAGCCCTTGTAGATCTCCCAGTCGCTCTTGGCCTGCCAGACCGGGTCCACCGCCGCCGACAGCGGGTGGATGAAGGGGTGCATGTCGCTGGTGTTGAGGTCGTTCTTCTCATACCAGCTGGCGGTGGGCAGCACGATGTCGGAGTAGAGGCAGGTCGTGCTCATGCGGAAGTCGAGCGTGACCAGCAGGTCGAGCTTGCCTTCCGGTGCCTTGGCATGCCACTTCACTTCGGTCGGCTTGGCCTCGTCGGCGCCCAGGTCCTTGCCCTGCACGCCGTTGCTGGTGCCCAGCAGGTGCTTGAGGAAGTATTCGTGACCCTTGCCCGAGGAGCCCAGGATGTTGGAGCGCCAGACGAACATGTTGCGCGGCCAGTTCTGCGGTGCATCCGGATCCTCGCAGCTCATCTGCAGCGAGCCGTCCTTGAGCGCGCGTGCAACATAGTCCTTGGCATCGAGGCCGGCGGCGGTCGCGTCCTTGACCACCTGCATCGGATGGGTCTTGAGCTGGGGAGCGCTCGGCAACCAGCCCATGCGCTCGGCACGCACGTTGTAGTCGATCATGCTGCCGCCGAATGCTGATCGGTCGGCCAGCGGAGACAGCACTTCCTCGACGCCGAGCTTTTCGTAGCGCCACTGGTCGGTGTGGGCGTAGAAGAAGCTGGTGCTGTTCATCTGGC
>CAZJQH010000028.1:0-17368 GCA_964547895.1 uncultured Chitinophaga sp.
GCGGATCGGGAAGTCCATGATCGGGAAGACCAGGTCTTCGGCCACGTCCTGGATCTTGAACACGTCGACGCCGGTCTCGATGCCCATCAGGTCGCAGACCGCGACCAGGACTTCCATCGGGGTATTGCCGGCACCGGCGCCCAGGCCGGCAGCAGCGGCGTCGATGCGGGTCGCGCCCACCTCGATCGCAGCCAGGCTGTTGGCGATGCCCATGCCCAGGTTGTGGTGGCCGTGGAAGCCCAGTTCGGTCTCGGGGTTCAGGGCCTCGCGCACCGCGCTCAGGCGCTCCTTGATGCCGTCAGGCAGCAGGTGGCCGGCCGAGTCGGTGACGTAGATGCAGTTGGCGCCGTAGCTTTCCATCAGCTTGGCCTGCTTGACCAGGCCTTCGGCGCTGTTCATGTGGGCCATCATCAGGAAGCCGACGGTGTCCATGCCCAGCTTGCGGGCCAGGCCGATGTGCTGCTCGGAGACGTCAGCCTCGGTGCAGTGGGTCGCGACGCGGATGGTGCTCACGCCCAGGTCGTGCGCCATCTTCAGGTGGTCGACGGTGCCGATGCCAGGCAGCAGCAGCGCGGAAACCTTGGCCTGCTTCATCAGCGGGATCACGGTGCCCAGGTATTCCTCGTCGGTGTGCGCCGGGAAGCCGTAGTTGACCGAGCTGCCGCCCAGGCCGTCGCCGTGGGTGACTTCGATCAGCGGGATGCCGGCGTCGTCGAGGCCGGTGGCGATCGACTTCATCTGCTCCAGCGTCATCAGGTGGCGCTTGGGATGCATGCCGTCACGCAGCGTCATGTCGTGCAGACGGACTTTCTTGCCCTTCAGAGTACTCATCAATCTAGTCCTTACGCTTTGACGGGCTCGAGCTTGAGCGAGCCAGCCAGGATTTCCTCGGCGAACATCTCGGCCGTGCGGGCGGCCGCGGCGGTCATGATGTCAAGGTTGCCGGCGTACTTGGGCAGGTAGTCGCCCAGGCCTTCGACTTCGAGGAAGACCGAGACACGGTTGCCGTCGAAGACCGGGCCGTTGACCAGGCGGTAGCCCGGCACGTACTTCTGCACTTCCTTGATCATGTCGTGGATCGAGGCGGTGATGGCTTCCTTGTCCGGCTCGCCTTCGACCAGGCAGTGCACGGTGTCACGCATGATCAGCGGCGGCTCGGCCGGGTTGATGATGATGATGGCCTTGCCCTGCTTGGCGCCGCCGACCTTCTCGACCGCGCCCGCGGTGGTGCGGGTGAACTCGTCGATGTTCTTGCGGGTGCCGGGACCGACCGACTTGCTCGACACGGTCGCGACGATCTCGCCGTAGGCGACCGGCTGCACGCGCGAGACGGCGGCGACCATCGGGATGGTGGCCTGGCCACCGCAGGTGACCATGTTCACGTTCATCTCGCCCTTGCCGACATGCTCCTTCAGGTTCACGGGCGGAACGCAGTAGGGGCCGATGGCGGCCGGGGTCAGGTCGATCATCAGCGCGCCCTGCTCGTTGACCTTGCGGCTGTTCTCCGCATGGACATACGCGCTGGTGGCGTCGAAGACGATCTGCACGCCGTCGGCCTTCATGTGGGGTACCAGACCGTCGACGCCTTCGGCGGTGGTCTTGATGCCCATTTCGCGGGCGCGCTTGAGGCCGTCAGAGTTAGGGTCGATGCCGACCATCCAGACCGGCTCGAGCACGGGGCTGCGCTGCAGCTTGGCCAGCAGGTCGGTACCAATGTTGCCGGGCCCGATCAGGGCGCATTTGATTTTGTTTCCCAACTTCGTACTCTCCAAAACAATCAGACGAAGCGCACCGAGCAGCCGCCGATGCCGCCGATGGTCACGCGCAGGTTGTCGCCTGCGACCACCGGAACCATGATGCCGAGCGAGCCCGACAGCACCACTTCACCGGCTTCCAGCGCGATGCCGCGCTGGCCCAGGGTGTTGGCCAGCCAGGCGATCGCATTGGCCGGGTGGTTCATTGCTGCAGCGCCAGCGCCGGTGGCGACGATGTCGCCGTTCTTCTCCAGCACCATGCCGCAGGTCACCAGGTCCACGTCGCGCGGATCGACGATGCGGTCGCCCAGCACGAAGACGCCGCAGGAGGCGTTGTCGGCCACGGTGTCCTGGATCTTGATCTTCCAGTCCTGGATGCGCGAGTCGACGATCTCGAAGCAGGCCATCACGCCTTCGGTGGCGGCCATGACGTCGGCGGCGGTGATGCCGGGGCCCATCAGCGTCTTCTTCAGCACGAAGGCGATCTCGCCTTCGGCCTTGGGCTGGATCAGGCTGGAAGCCTCGATCGCCTGGCCTTCGTTGTAGACCATGCCGTCGGTCAGCCAGCCAAAGTCAGGCTGGAACACGCCGAGCATGTTCATCACGGCCTTGCTGGTCACGCCGATCTTCTTGCCGATGATGCGCTCGCCAGCGGCCAGGCGACGCGCGGTCATGCGCTGCTGGATCTCGTAGGCGTCGTCGATCGTGATGTCGGGGTACTGGGTCGACAGGGGGGTGATGGTGGTGCGCTGCACCATGGCCTCGTACAAGGCATCGCCCGCGGTCTGGATGTCGGAAGGATTCATTTCAGTGTCGCTTTATGCTGGATAAGGACTGCCGGCCCGGCACCGAGATGCCAGGCCGGAGGGCTATTCTCCCTGTTATCAGAGCTTGATGCAGACGTTCTTGAGTTCGGTGTAGAACTCGAGCGAGTGCACGCCGCCTTCACGGCCGATGCCCGACTGCTTGGAGCCGCCGAACGGGGTGCGCAGGTCGCGCAGGAACCAGCTGTTCACCCAGGAAATGCCCACTTCCATCTTCTGTGCGACACGATGGGCACGGGAGACATCCTGGGTCCAGATCGCGCAAGCCAGGCCGTACTTGTTGTCGTTGGCCTTGTGCAGCACTTCCTCTTCGGTGTCGAAGGGGGAGATGTGGCAGCACGGTCCGAAGATTTCTTCCTTGATGACACGAGCGGTTTCCGGCAGGCCGGTCCAGATGGTCGGCTGGACCCAGCAGCCATCCTTTAGTTCGCCCGGCATGTCGGGCACGCCACCGCCGGTCACGACCGTTGCGCCTTCTTCGACGGCGATCTTGTAGTAGGACAGCACCTTGTCCTGGTGCTTCTTGCTGACCAGCGGGCCGAAGTTGGCTTGCGGATCATCCGGCACGCCGATCTTCATCGCTTCGGCGCCCTTCTTCAGCGCGGCGACGAACTTGTCGAAGATCGGGCGCTCGACGTAGACACGCTCGGTGCCCAGGCAGACCTGGCCGCAGTTCAGGAAGGCGGAACGCAGGGTGCCTTCGATCGCCTTGTCGAAATCGGCATCGGCAAACACGATCGCGGCGTTCTTGCCGCCCATTTCCAGCGACACCGGGCGCGAGCCGTTGGCAGCCGCCTTCATGATGATCTCGCCGGTGCGGGTTTCGCCGGTGAAGGTCAGCGCATCGACTTCAGGGTGAGCGGTCAGGAAGGCGCCGGCAGAATTGACACCGAAGCCCTGAACGACGTTATAGACGCCCTTGGGGATACCGACCTTGTTCATGCACTCGCCAAGCAGCGCGGCAGTACGCGGGGTGTCTTCGGAGGGCTTGACCACCACGGTGTTGCCGCAGGCCAGTGCCGGGCCGACCTTCCAGGTCATCAGCAGCAGCGGCAGGTTCCACGGGCAGATCACGCCGATCACGCCAACCGGTGCGCGATAGCCGTAGTTGATCGCCTTGCCGCCGTCCGGCGTGGTCATTTCGAAGAACTCGGTCGGCACGTTCTTGACCATGTCCGCGAAGACCTTGAAGTTGGCAGCGCCACGCGGGATGTCGATGTGCGAGGCCATGCTCTTCGGCTTGCCGGTATCAGCACATTCGGCTTCAAGGAATTCGTCGAAGCGGTTGTTGATCTCGACGACCAGCGCCTCGAGCAGTTCGACACGCTTGTTCAGGCTCATCGAGCCCCACGGACCCTTCATCGCTGCCTTGGCAGCCTTGACGGCGGCGTCAACTTCTTTCTCGCCGGCCTCGGCGACCATGCCGATCACCTTGTTGTTGATCGGATTACGGTTCTCGAACCACTTTTCAGTGGCAACGTACTCGCCGTTGATGAAGTTAAGAATCTTATCTGCAACCATTTTGGTTCCTTTTTGGCTGTTTCTTGAACTTTTACTTGATCCCGATGGCCGTCAAACCGGCGCGGGCAATCTGTTCGTCTTCTTCTTCGGTGCCACCCGAAACGCCGATGCCACCGACACGGTGGCCATCGATCACGATCGGCAGACCGCCGCCAAACGTAACCATGCGTGGACGCAGCGGAATGCCTTCCTGCACTGCCACCGAGTGGCTCTTCAGGGCTTCATGCCACTGGCTGGTCGGCAGGCCAAAGCTGACCGCCGTGTAGGCCTTGTCCTTGGCGATGTCGATCGAGATCAGCGAGGCGCCGTTCATGCGGATGAAGGCGGCTTCGACGCCACTGCAATCGACGACGGCGATGTTGACCTTGGCGCCCATGGCGGCCGCCGCGCGAGCGGCGGCACCCACTGCCTCATGGGCGGCCTGCCAGGACAGCGTCGGCTGGGCGACGCTGAGGATGTCAGGCCTGCTCATATCAGGTCAGCACGCTCAGGAAGGCTTCGTTGAGCTTGCGGTCGTGGTAGAAGATGCCACGGCCCACTTCGTCCCAGGTCCAGGTGATCGGGTTGTGGTCGGGGTAGTAGTCGTAGCCGCCCGAGAAGGTCTCGAGACGGTTGCCCGACGGGTCGAAGAAGTAGATGGTGGTGCCGCGGGTGATGCCGTGGCGGGTCGGGCCGATGTCGATCGAGACGCGGTTCATCGACATGATGTCGGCGGCGCGCAGCACGTCTTCCCAGGTCTCGAGCTTGAACGAGACATGGTGCAGCTTGCCCGGCTCGTTGTGGCGGACCATGGCGATGTCGTGCGCCTTGGTCGAGCAGCTCAGCCAGGTCGCCAGGTCGGTCTCGCCGTCCTCGAGCTTGACGCGCTCGACCAGGCCGAAGCCGAACACGTCCTCGAAGACCTTGCGGGCGCCGTCGATGTCGGTGCCGTACAGCAGGCAGTGGTCCATGCGGCTCGGCGAGATGCCCTTGAGGTCAGGCACCCAGGCTTCCGGGTTGACGTCGCCCAGGCCGTTGCCGACCGAAGTCTTCTGCGAGTACAGCTCGATCAGGTGGCCGGTCGGGATCTCGAAGCGCACGCGCTCGCCGGTTTCCAGCATCTCGCCAGCAGCCACGCGCTCGGTGGCGATGCCATATTCGCGCAGACGGCCCTCGTACTCGTTGAGCACGGCGTCGTTCAGGACCTTGAAGCCGAAGTGATCGATGCCGGCGCGGTCCGCCTTGCGGATCACGAAGCTGTTGTGATCACGCTCGTCCCAGCACTTGAAATAAACGCGGCCCGACTTGTCGCGGCCGGTTTCCTTCAGGCCCAGAACGTTGGTGTAGAAGTGCACCGATTCGTCCAGGTCCAGCACTCGCACGACCGCATGTCCGGGTCGCAGTACGCCAGTCATTGCCATATATCGCCTCCTAGGGGATCAGATTGAGTTGGGGGAGGAAACCGAGGCCGGCTCAACCACCCGGCACACGGCTTTTTTCATCTTGCCGATGACATTGAGCTCGATGTCGCTCAGGGGCTTGATGCGGCAGGCCAGTACCCGGCCGCAAGCTTCGTCCTCTTCGCTGACATGGTCGCGGCTCATGACCCGGGCCTGGTACTGGCCGCTGAGCACCTCAACCTTGCACACGCCGCAGCCGCCGTTGCGGCAGCCGACCGGAATGCCCTTGCGGCCTAGCGCCTCCATGCCTTCGAGCACGGTGCGGTAGTCGGCGCAGCGGTAGGTTTCCCCGGTGTTGGTGATCTTGATGTTGAAACTGCTCATTTTGAGTCACTTTAGCAAACGTCAATGCCTGTTGCCTTGACTGGTGCAGCCACCAGGTCACGCAACACCGCGATGATGCCCCCGAGCGTGGAAAAAATCCAGTGCCGCAAGCAAGAATCTCGATAGAGCTAGGGTTAACCCCTAGGAAAAGATTCTAGCCGACTTCGGCGGCCGAGCCCTTGCGTCACGGCAGGAAAGCCCTATAGTGGATGTTTTTTAACGAGATTTTGATCAAGATAAAGGCTTTTTTAGATATTTTGACGTATGGAGACCGTTGCGGGGTCCATCAATTGACTGATAAATCTCGATAATAAAAGCCAAGCCCATAATCCTAGCCATGACCAGAAAACCCTATGCCCAGAACCGTAGCCACGAGCTGGCCGAGCCCCTCGCAGCGGCGGCGGAAGGCTCGCGCACGCTGACCGAAAGGGCCTACGAGCAGTTGCGCGACGACATCATCGAAGGCAAGCTGGGCCCGGGCGAGAAGTTGCGAGTCGAGCACCTCAAGCTGCGCTACCAGGTTGGCGCCGGCACCTTGCGCGAGGCGCTCACCCGCCTGGTCAGCGACGCGCTGGTGGTGACCGAGGTCCAGCGCGGCTTCTTCGTCGCGCCGATGACGATCGAGGACCTGGCCGACCTGACCGAGCTGCGGGTCCAGATCGAGATCAATGCGCTGCGCCAGTCCGTGCGCGAGGGCAGCGAGCAGTGGCGCGCCCAGCTGCGCCTGGACTATGAGCGCCTGTGCGCCGTCGAGCAGCCGCGGCAGGTCCAGCATTCGAGGGAATGGGAGCATCTCAACGCCCAGTTCCATGAAACGCTGATCTCGGGCCACGAGTCGGCCTGGACGCAGAAGCTGCTGCGCATCCTGGCCCGGCACGGCGAGCGCTACCGGCGCCATTCGATGTCGCTCAGCCAGAGCGGTCGCGACCTGCACCGGGAGCACCAGGAGATCTTCGAGGCCGCCATGGCCGGCAATGAGTTGCGCGCCGCGCTGGCGCTGGAAGCCCATATCCGGGCCACGCCCGACCTGCTGCGCGCAGCAGCGCGGCGCGGCGTGGGCGTGTTCCAGACCCCGGGCTGAGGAGGGCGCTCAAGCGCCCAGCCACCGTCCCAGCTTGGCGAGCAGCAGCGACGCCACGATCGGCTTGGAGAGGTAGTCGTCCATGCCGGCTGCCAGGCATTTCTCGCGATCGCCCACGATGGCGCCAGCCGTCATCGCGATGATGGGATGGTGCTTGTCGCCGCGCGCGCGCTCGAGCTCGCGGATCCGGCGCGTGGCTTCGAGTCCGTCCATCACGGGCATCTGCACGTCCATCAGCACGATGTCGAAGGCCAGCGCCTTCATCAGCTGCAGGGCCTCGGCGCCGTTCTCGGCCAGCGTGACCTGGTGCCCCTCGCGCTGCAGCAGCCAGAGCGCGAGCTTCTGGTTGGCCGGATGGTCCTCGACCAGCAGCACCCGGCTGGCCCGCGAACGGCGTTCGGCCTGCTCGGGTGGCGGCAAGGCCGCCGGCTGCGGTGGCGGCGGCAGGCGTTCCTCGCGCCGGCAGGGCAGCAGGAACCAGAAGCGGCTGCCCAGGCCGGGCTCGCTGGTCAGGCCAATGTGGCCGCCCATCAGCTCGACCAGGTGGCGGCAGATGCTCAGCCCCAGGCCGGTGCCGCCCTGGTGTTGCGCGCCAGTGGTTTCCTCCTGCTCATAGGGGTCGAACACCCGGGCCTGCTGCTCGGGCGCGATGCCCGGACCGCTGTCGGTGACGGCGAAGCGCAGCAGCTCGCGGCCGTCGGCATCGCTGACGAGGCTCACGGCCAGGTCCACGCAGCCGCAGTGGGTGAACTTGACCGCGTTGCCCAGCAGGTTGAGCAGGACCTGGCGCAGGCGGTTCGGGTCGCCCAGCACGATCTCGGGCACCTCCGCTGCCATCGCCCAGCTCAGGGCCAGCTTCTTGTCGCGCGCCCGGGGTGACATCAGGTGGATCGCGTTCT
Source organism: uncultured Chitinophaga sp. (assembly GCA_964547895.1). GTDB lineage: Bacteria > Pseudomonadota > Gammaproteobacteria > Burkholderiales > Burkholderiaceae_C > Malikia. Next base: position 7,843 of record CAZJQH010000028.1, read on the forward strand.
CGAGCACCGGCCGCAGTGCAAAGGGCTGGCGCTCGATCGTGAACTTCCCGGCCTCGATCTTGGACAGGTCCAGGATGTCGTTGACGATGTTGAGCAGCGCCTCGGCCGAACTCTTGACGATGCCCAGGTATTCGCGCTGCTGGGCATCGAGCGTGGTGCCCAGGGCCAGCTCGGTCATGCCGAGGATGCCGTTCATCGGGGTGCGGATCTCGTGGCTCATATTGGCCAGGAATTCGCTCTTGCGGCGGTTGGCGGTCTCGGCCTCCTGGCGGCTGCGCTCGAGCTCGGCCCGTTCCCGGGCGCATTGCTGGAGCAGGCTCAGCACGCCGGCAGACAGTTGCAGCAGTTCGTCATCGGCCCCACTGGCCGGCTGCTGCTCGCAGGCCTGGCGCAGCAGCTCGATCGCCCGTGCCCGCGTGGCCGGCCAGTCCTTGCCGGGCTGTGGTGCAGGCCCGGCCGTGGTGGCGGCCTGGGAGTTGGCAGGAGGGCGGGGAGTTTGCGGCATGGGTGGAATCTAGCAAATCCGGCAGGCAAATCCCATGGCAGGGCGAACTGTCAGGGCAGATAATCGATCGCAGAGGAGGCGCTCCGCCCGGAGCGCAGGCCACCGCATCGAAACTGGAGGCGACATGGGCATCAGCGCTGCAGCCAGGCCATGGCTGGACCACTATCCAGCCGGCGTTCCGGCCGAGATCGACAGCGGGCGCCATGGCTCGCTGGTGGATCTGCTCGAGAGCAGCTTCGAGCGCCATGCCGAGCGCACGGCCTGCAGCTTCATGGGGCGCGACTTCCGCTACGCCGAGCTCGAGCGCGACTCGCGCGCGCTGGCTGCCTGCCTGCAGGACCTGGGGCTGCGGCGTGGCGACCGCGTCGCCGTCATGCTGCCCAACCTGCCGCAGTATCCGGTCGCGGCAGCGGCCATCCTGCGCGCCGGCTGCGTGCTGGTCAATGTCAACCCGCTCTACACCGCGCGCGAGCTCGAGCAGCAGCTGTCCGATTCGGGTGCCTGCGCCGTCGTGGTGCTGGAGCAGTTCGCCGCCACCTTGGCCGCCTGCCTGGCGCGCACCGAGGTGCGCCATGTCGTGCTGTGCGCGGTCGGCGACATGCTCGGGCCAGTCAAGGGCCGGCTGGTCGATTTCGTGCTGCGCCGGGTGCGCAAGCGGGTGCCGCCCTTCGAGCTGCCTCAGGCGCTGCGCTTCAAGGCCGCGCTGGCGCGTGGCCGCCGGCTGGCCCTGGTCCGCCCCGAGCTCGGCCCTGACGATCCGGCGCTGCTGCAGTACACCGGCGGCACCACCGGCCTGCCCAAGGGCGCCTTGCTGCTGCACCGCAACCTGGTCGCCAACGTGCTGCAGTCCGGCGCCTGGAACGAGCCCGCGCTGCGCCGGTTGCCCGCTGGCGAGCAGGCCGGCTATGTCTGCGCGCTGCCGCTCCACCATATCTTCGCCTTCACCGTCTGCATGCTGCTGTGCCTGCACGAGGGCGGCCGCTTCGTGCTGATCCCGGACCCGCGCGACCTGGGCTCCATGATCCGGGCGCTGCAGCAGCAGCGCCTCCACATCTTCCCGGGTGTCAGCACCCTGTTCCGCGCCCTGCTCGATCATCCGGATTTCGGGCGGGTCGACTGGAGCCGGCTGCTGGTCACGGTCGGCGGAGGCATGGCGGTGCAGGCCGAGGTGGCCCGGCGCTGGCAGGCGCGTACCGGCTGCCCGCTGTGCGAGGGCTACGGCCTGTCCGAAGCCAGCCCGACGGTGAGCTGCCAGCCGGTGGTCGGCACCGGATACGACGGCTCGATCGGCTTTCCCTTGCCGGGCACGCGCATGATGTGTGTCGACCAGGCCGGCGCCGAGGTGGCGCAGGGCCAGCCCGGCGAGATCGCGGTCTGCGGCCCCCAGGTCATGGCCGGCTACTGGCAGCGTCCGGACGAGACGGCCGCCGTCATGCTGCCGGACGGCTGGCTGCGCACCGGCGACATTGGCGTCATGGAGAGCGACGGCCGCTTCCGGGTGGTCGACCGCCAGAAGGACCTGATCGTGGTGGGCGGCTTCAAGGTCTATCCGAGCGAGGTCGAGGCCGTCGTCGCCGAACTGTCCGGCGTGCTCGACTGCGCGGCGGTCGGCCTGCCGGACCCGCATGCGGGCGAGCTGGTCGGCCTGTTCGTGATCCGGCGTGACCCGCAGCTCGACGAGCACGCCATCCGCGAGCATTGCCGCGAGCGCCTGACCGGCTACAAGCGGCCGCGCCGGATCGAGTTCTGCGACACGCTGCCGCGCAACCCGCTCGGCAAGGTGCTTCGGCGCGTGTTGCGCGACTCCGTTCCTGATCGGCAGAGCGGCACCAGCCCCGCACCATAATCCCCGGATGGGACAAAGAATCGCGATCATCAGCGCGCTGCACGAGGAACTGGCCGAACTGCTGGCCCTCATGCCCGACGAGCACAGGACCAGCGTGGCCCGGCGTCAGTTCTGGCGCGGCCACTTGCACGGGCACGAGGTGGTCGCGGTGCTGTCGGGCATCGGGAAGGTGGCGGCCGCCACCACCACCACGGTGCTGCTGGAGCGCTTCCGGCCGCAGCAGCTGATCTTCACCGGCGTCGCGGGCGGCGTGGGCGAGGATGTGGCGGTCGGCGACATCGTGGTCGGCAGCAGCTACCTGCAGCACGACATGGACGCTTCGCCCTTGTTCCCGCGCCACGAGCTGCCAGGCTATGGGCTGTCGCGTTTTCCGGCCGACCCGGCGCTGCTGCGTGTCATGCAGCAGGCGGCCGAGGACGCCGTCGCCTGGCTGCCGGGCCAGCTCGACGCCGCCACCCGCGAGTCCTTCGGCCTGCACGGGCCGCGCGTGCACCGCGGCAAGATCATCACCGGCGACCGCTTCGTCGCCACCGCGGCCGAGAGCCGTGCGCTGCGCGCCGAGCTGCGCGAGGCGCTGGCGGTCGACATGGAAAGCGGCGCGGTGGCCCAGGTCTGCCACGACTATTCGATCCCCTTCTGCGCCGTGCGCACCATCTCGGACCGCGCCGATGACGCCGCCCATGTCGACTTCCCGGCCTTCCTGCAGCAGGTGGCGCGCCACTACAGTGGCCGCATGATCGAGGCTGCGCTCAGGCTGTTGTGAGCGGCGGTACCGGCAGGGCACGCGGATGGCTGCCCGCCGCGCTCACTTGAGCCAGCCGCGCTTGCGGAAGTACAGCATCGGGCCGACGGCCGATGCCACCATCAGGCCCAGCGCGGCCGGGTAACCCCAGGTCTGGCTCAGTTCCGGCATGTGCTGGAAGTTCATGCCGTAGATGCTCGCGATCAGCGTCGGCGGCAGCAGCGCGACGCTGGCGACCGAGAAGATCTTGATGATCTTGTTCTGGTTGATGTTGATGAAGCCGACGGTGGCGTCCATCAGGAAGTTGATCTTGTCGAACAGGAAGGCGGTGTGGCTGTCGAGCGAGTCGATGTCGCGCAGGATCTGGCGCGCGTCCTCGAACTGCTCGGCGCTCAGCATGCGGGTGCGCATCATGAAGCTGACCGCGCGTCGCGTGTCCATCACGTTGCGCCGGATGCGGCCCGACATGTCCTGGTGGCGTGCGATCGCGGCCAGCACCTCGCCGGCCTTGTTGTCGGTCACGTCGCCGGCGAGCACCTGGCGGCTGACCTCGTCGAGCTCGTCGTAGATCTCCTCGACCGTGTCGGCGCAGTACTCGGCGTCCGTGTCGTACAGGCTCAGCAGCACGTCCTTGGCGTCGGCGATCAGGCCCGGCATGCGGCGCGCGCGCAGCCGCAGCAGGCGGAACACCGGCACGTCCTCGTCGTGGATCGAGAACAGCACGCCGTGGCTGTTGAGGCCGGGGTTCTGCTGGTTCAGGATGAAGGCCACCCGCACCGAGCGCGGCGCGTCCTCGTCGTCGATCAGGAAGTCGGAGCGGATGTGCAGCTCGCCGTTGTCCTCCTCGAAGAAGCGCGCCGACTCCTCGATGTCCTCGTCCATCGCGTCCTCGGGGATCGAGAGGCCGAAATGCTGGCGCACCCAGCGCCGCTCCTCGGGCGTGGGCGATTCGAGGTCGACCCAGATCGGCTTGAAGCGGGTCAGCTCCTCCAGGGATTCGATCTCTTCCTGGAACAGGCGGCCATTGGCCAGGGTGAAGACGTTGAGCATGGGCGAACTCCCGGGACGAGTTGGGGGCAGGGCGAAGCGTCGTTCGCCAGGGCGGTGAGAGAGGTGCTTTCAGCCGCCAGCCCGGTCCCGCGGCAGCTCATCTGCCGGTCATCGGGAACGCCGTGCCGGCACTGAAAGCACGCGACTAGGGCTGCTTTCCATGGTGGATTCCGGTGGTGATTCAACTCGGATTATGGCATCCGCCGGCGCGCTTTTCCGGCCGCTGGACCGGCGTTGCGCAGCGTTTGCGACCTGGATCAACGGTCATGAAAATGGCGATCGAAAAATCGGGTGGACCCGCTTGCCAGTCCCGGTTTATGTCGGCATAGTGGAGTCGGAAATAGCGATTTCCGCCACTGGCAAGTTGCAGTGGCATGGTCAATCCGAGCATAGGAGGCTCTATGAACCTGACGATCAGCGGTCACCACCTCGAAGTCACGCCTGCCCTGCGCAGCTACGTCACCGAAAAACTCGACCGCATCACCCGTCACTTCGATCAGGTTGTCGACATCAAGGTGCTGCTGTCGGTCGACAAGCTCACCGAGAAGGACCGGCGCCAGAAGGCCGAGTGCAACATCCACATCAAGGGCAAGGACATTCATGCCGAATGCTCGCACGCCGACCTCTACGCGGCGGTGGACGAACTCGCCGACAAGCTGGATCGCCAGGTGCTGCGCCACAAGGACAAGATCCAGGAGCATCATCACGAGACGGCCAAGCGTACCGTGCAGTAAGACCCTGACAGCTGTGGCACAATGCCCATAGCGCGAAAAGCCGCTTGACACCTCAAGCGGCTTTTTTCGTTTGTCCGCGTCTGTTGATGTGGTTAGGCATAATCTGCGCTTCCCCCGAGGCTGTTCATGAACCGACTCTCTGCCATATTGCCTGCTGACCAAGTCCTGGTGGCCGTCGATGCCACCAGCAAGAAACGCGCATTCGAGGAAGCCGGCCTGCTGTTCGAAGCCCTGCACGGTCTCAACCGGGCGCTGGTGACCGACAGCCTGTTCGCGCGCGAGCGCCTGGGTTCCACTGGCCTGGGCCATGGCGTGGCGATCCCGCATGGCCGCATCAAGGGCCTCAAGCAGCCGCTGGCCGCCGTGTTCCAGCTCGCCCGACCGATCGGCTTCGATGCCCCGGACGAGCAGCCCGTCGGCCTGCTGATCTTCCTGCTGGTGCCGGAAGCCTCGACCCAGAAGCACCTCGAGATCCTGTCCGAGATCGCCGAGCTGCTCAGCGACAGCAGCCTGCGCGAGCGCATGAAGGCCTGCGACGACGCCAGCGCGCTGCACCAGCTGGTCTCGTCCTGGCAGTCGGCCCACGACGCCGCCTGAGCCTGCCGACATGAAACCCAAGGTCATCAGCGCCGACGCCCTGTTCGAGGATCACCGCGACAGCCTGGGCTGGCAATGGCTGGCCGGCCAGAGTGCCTCCGAGCGCCGCTTCGACGAGCTCGCGGTCCAGCAGGCACGCTCGAGCGCCGACCTGATCGGCCACCTCAACTACATCCATCCCTACCGGATCCAGGTCATCGGCGAGCGCGAAGTGCGCTACCTGACCCGCTCGGGCGAGGATGACTGCCGCCGCCGGGTCGCGCGCATCGTCACGCTCGAGCCGCCGGTGCTGATTGTCGCCGACGGCCAGCAGGCCCCCGAGGCGCTGGTCTCGATGTGCGAGCGCGCGCATATCCCGCTGTTCTCGACCAAGGGCTCGGCCGCCTTCGTGATCGACGTGCTGCGCTCCTATATCGCGCGCCACTTCGCCGAGCGCGCCACGCTGCACGGTGTCTTCATGGACATCCTGGGCATCGGCGTGCTGATCACCGGCGAGTCCGGCCTGGGCAAGAGCGAGCTCGGCCTGGAGCTGATCTCGCGCGGCAACGGCCTGGTCGCCGACGACGCGGTCGACCTCTACCGCATCAACCAGAACACCATCGAGGGCCGCTGCCCCGAGCTGCTGCAGAACCTGCTCGAGGTGCGCGGCATCGGCCTGCTCGACATCAAGGCCATCTTCGGCGAGACCGCGGTGCGGCGCAAGATGCGGCTGAAGCTGATCGTGCACCTGGTGCGCAAGGAGACGATGGAGCGCGAGTACGAGCGCATGCCCTCGGAGCCGCTCTACCAGGACGTGATCGGGGTGCCGGTGCGCAAGGTCGTGATCCAGGTCGTGGCCGGGCGCAACATCGCGGTGCTGGTCGAGGCTGCGGTACGCAACACCATCCTGCAGCTGCGCGGCATCGACACCTATGCCGAGTTCGTCAACCGCCAGCGGGAGGCGATGGAGCGCGGGCTGCGCTGAGCGCCAAGGCGTGCGGCGGATGCTTCAGCGACGCGAGCGCTTGCGGTGCTCGCAGTCGGGCTTGTTGCAGCTCGCGTAGAGCGACAGCGCATGCTCCTGCAGCTGGAAGCCGCGTTCCTGCGCGATCCGGTGCTGGCGCTGCTCGATCTCGGGGTCGTAGAACTCCTCGACCCGGCCGCAGTCCAGACAGACCAGATGGTCGTGGTGCTGCCCCTCGTTGAGCTCGTAGACCGCCTTGCCCGACTCGAAATTGCTGCGCGTGAGCAGGCCGGCCTGCTCGAACTGCATCAGCACCCGGTAGACCGTGGCCAGGCCGATGTCGGAATGGCCTTCGAGCAGCACGCGGAACACGTCCTCGGCCGTCATGTGGCGCTGGCGGCTGTTCTGGAACACCTCCAGGATCTTGAGTCGCGGCAGGGTGGCCTTGAGTCCGGTGCTCTTGAGTTCTTCGATATTGGACATGGATGGCTGGTTCGCAGGTGGGCGCTCGGGGCCCAGGCCCGGCAAGGGCGAGGACTGCTCCAGCCCCGCCATGCCCCAAGGGCTACAATGCCCCGGATCATATCGCCATGCGCCGCAGGCTGCGCAAGGTGTCACCCAAGACCGCAGAGACATGATGTTCAAACCTCGCACCATGCGCAACGCCACGACGGGCGCCACCTGGCTCGCCGTCTCCGCCATGCTGGCGCTGTCCGGCTGCTCCAGCGCGGGCAAGCTCGGCGAATCGGTCGGCTCGCTGGGCGGCATGCTGACCCCTTACCGCAGCGACGTGCTGCAGGGCAACGTCGTCACGCGCGAGCAGGTCCAGGCGCTGCAGCGCGGCATGCCGCGCGAGCAGGTGCGCAACATCCTGGGCACGCCGCTGCTGGCGAGCGCCTTCCACGCCGACCGCTGGGACTATGTGTTCACCTTCCGCCGCCAGGGCCAGCCGCCGCAGCAGCGCAAGGTAACCCTGTTCTTCCAGGGCGACGCGCTGGCCCGCATCGAGGCCGACGAGCTGCCGACCGAGCAGGAATTCGTCGACTCGCTCGACGCGCGCCGCAAGGGCTCCAAGGTGCCGCCGCTGCAGGCGACCGAAGCCGAACTGAAGGCTTTCGCCGAGAAGAACCGCCAGGCCGCCGAGTCCGACCGGACCGCGCCGGCCGCCGCCCCCGCGGCGAGCTATCCGCCCCTCGAATCCCGTTAATCCGCCATGAGCAATTCACAACTTCGCGTCTGCATCGCAGGCGCCAGCGGCCGCATGGGCCGCGAGCTGATCGAAGCCGTCCAGAACGCCGACGACTGCGTCCTGAGCGCCGCGCTCGACCTGCCGGGCAGCCCCGCGCTGGGCCTGGACGCCAGCGCCTTCATGGGCCAGGCCAGCGGCGTGGCGATCACGTCCGAGCTGGACTCGATCGCCGGCAGCGAATACCTGATCGACTTCACCCGCCCCGAGGGCACGATGGAGCACCTGCGCGCCTGCGTCAAGCATGGCGTCAAGCTGATCATCGGCACCACCGGCTTCAGCGAGGAGCAGAAGGCCGAGATTGCCGAGGCCGCCAAGAGCATCTCGATCATGATGGCGCCGAACATGAGCGTCGGCGTCAACGTCACGCTGAAACTGCTCGAGATGGCCGCCAAGGCGCTCAACACCGGCTACGACATCGAGATCATCGAAGCGCATCACCGCCACAAGGTCGATGCGCCCAGCGGCACCGCGCTCAAGATGGGCGAGGTGATCGCCGACGCGCTGGGCCGCGACCTGAAGGACTGTGCCGTCTATGAGCGCTACGGCCACACCGGCGAGCGCGATCCCTCGACGATCGGCTTCGCCACCGTGCGCGGCGGCGACATCGTCGGCGACCACACCGTGCTGTTCGCCGGCATCGGCGACCGCATCGAGATCACGCACAAGTCCAGCAGCCGCGCCACCTACGCCCAGGGCAGCCTGCGCGCCGCGCGCTTCCTGGCCGACCAGCCGACCGGCCTCTACGACATGTTCGACGTGCTCGGCCTGCGTTAACAGATATCCGATTCCATGCAAGACAAGTACCAGCACCAAGAGATCGAACGCGCCGCGCAGGCCCACTGGACCGCGGCCGACGCCTACCGCGTGAGCGAGCATGCGACCGATGCCAGCAGCAAGGCCAAGCCCAAGTACTACGCCTGCTCGATGCTGCCGTATCCGAGCGGCAAGCTGCACATGGGCCATGTGCGCAACTACACGATCAACGACATGCTGACGCGCCAGCTGCGCATGCAGGGCTACAACGTCCTGATGCCGATGGGCTGGGACGCCTTCGGCCTGCCGGCCGAGAACGCGGCGCTGAAGAACAAGGTGCCGCCGGCACAGTGGACCTACTCGAACATCGAGTACATGAAGGGCCAGATGCAGGCCATGGGCCTGGCGATCGACTGGTCGCGCGAGGTCGCGACCTGCCAGCCCGACTACTACCGCTGGAACCAGTGGCTGTTCCTCAAGATGCTGGAAAAAGGCATCGCCTACCGCAAGACCCAGGTGGTGAACTGGGACCCGGTCGACCAGACCGTGCTGGCCAACGAGCAGGTGATCGACGGCCGTGGCTGGCGCACAGGCGCGCTGGTCGAGAAGCGCGAGATCCCGGGCTACTACCTCAACATCACCGCCTACGCCGAGGAACTGCTGCAGCATGTGCAGCTTGGCAACGAGGCCGCGACGCTGGACGGCTGGCCCGACAAGGTCCGCCTGATGCAGGAGAACTGGATTGGCAAGAGCGCCGGCGTGCGCTTCGCCTTCCCGCACCAGATCCAGGGCGCCGACGGCGAGCTGATCCAGGACGGCAAGCTGTATGTCTTCACGACCCGCGCCGACACCATCATGGGCGTGACCTTCTGCGCCGTGGCGGCCGAGCATCCGCTGGCGCTGCACGCGGCGGCCGGCAACCCCGAGCTGGCGGCCTTCCTGGAGGAATGCAAGCATGGCGGCACCACCGAGGCCGAGCTCGCGACCCAGGAGAAGAAGGGCATGCCCACGGGCCTGACCGTGACGCACCCGCTCACCGGCGCGTCGGTGCCGGTCTGGGTCGGCAACTATGTGCTGATGAGCTACGGCGACGGCGCCGTGATGGGC
>CAZJQH010000029.1:0-16123 GCA_964547895.1 uncultured Chitinophaga sp.
CGGGGCCGAACCGCTTCTGGGTCTTCAAGAACGATCCGGCGCACGAGTGGATGCTCAAGACCTGACCGGCTCCGAGTCAGCCTGAACACCCGCCCGGACTTCCCGCCCAGCGCAGTCCGGTCGGGTGTTTTTCATTGGGCTTCTGTCAGCGGGCCTCGCCAAAGCCAGGCGCCAGCCGCTCGCGCAGAAACGCGACCAGCGCACTGACCGCGCGCGGCACATGGGCCGAGTAGGGCCGGATCGCATAGAGCTGACCGGCGAAGGACCCGACCGGGGTCCAGTCCGGCAGCACCTCGACCAGCTTGCCCGCGCGCAGGCTGTCCTGGGCGCTGAAGTCGGGCAGCAGCGCGATGCCCAGTCCGGCCAGCGCGGCGTCGCGCAGCGCCTCGCTGTTGTTGGCCGCCAAAGAACCACTGACCTGCACCGTCACGCGCTCGCGCCCCTGCGCTGGCCTGTTCGACTCGAAGGTCCAGGCCGGCGTCTCGTGCGAGCGCGGGTAATGCAGGCAGTTGTGCCTGGCCAGCTCCTGCGGCAGCTGCGGTGAACCATGGCGCCCCAGGTAGGCCGGCGTGGCCACCAGCAGCGAGCGCGTGGCGCACAGCGTCCAGGCCACATGGGTGTCGGGCGGATTCGCGGTATGGCGGATCGCCAGGTCAAAGCCCTCGGTCGCCAGCGATGAGATCCGGTCCGACAGGTCGAGCTCCAGCCGCACCTCGGGGTACTGGCGCAGGAAGTCGGCCAGCAGCGGCACCAGCTGCTGGCGCGCCAGCGCGACCGGCGCCGTCACCCGCAGCAGGCCGCGCGGCAGGCCGGCGAGGTCGCGCACCTGGGCGAAGCTCTCGGCGATCTGCTCGAAGGAGGCGCGGGTGTCGTCGACCAGGCGCTGGCCGGCCTCGGTCAGGCGCACGCTGCGGGTGGTGCGCCGCACCAGCGCGACGCCGGCCACCCGCTCGAGCTCGGCCACGCGCTGGCTCATCGCGGCCTTGCTGACGCCCAGCCGCTCGGCGGCGGCGGTGAAGCTGCCCTGCTGGGCCAGTACGACGAGCCAGTGCAGATGGCCCCAGAGCTGTTCGACTTTTTGTTCTTCCATGGTTTTATTGTTCAATATATCAAACAATCAGTTCAGCCCGGCTGGCTAGGCAGCAAGGCAGGCGGTTTCTACACTGGATCCATCAACTACAGGAGACCCCCCATGACCACCCAGATGCCCCCCTACACCGACAGCACCGAAGTCGCCCAGTACATCGCCGGCCAGCGCACCGCAGGCAGCGGCAGCCGGACCCAGCCGGTCTACAACCCCGCCACCGGCGCCGTGACGCGCCAGGTGCGCCTGGGCAATGTCCAGGATGTCGACGCTGCGGTTGCCGCCGCCGCCGCCGCCTTCCCGGCCTGGTCCGAGACGCCGCCGATCCGCCGCGCCCGCGTCATGTTCAAGTTCCTCGAGCTGCTCAATCGCCACAAGGACGAGCTCGCCGCCATGATCACCTCCGAGCACGGCAAGGTCTTCACCGACGCGCAGGGCGAGGTCGCGCGCGGCATCGACATCGTCGAGTTCGCCTGCGGCATCCCGCAGCTGCTCAAGGGCGACTACACCGAGCAGGTCTCGACCGGCATCGACAACTGGACCGTGCGCCAGGCGCTCGGCGTGGTCGCCGGCATCACCCCGTTCAACTTCCCGGTCATGGTGCCGATGTGGATGTTCCCGGTCGCGATCGCCGCCGGCAACACCTTCGTGCTCAAGCCCAGCCCGACCGACCCGTCGCCCTCGCTGTTCATCGCCGACCTGCTCAAGCAGGCCGGCCTGCCAGACGGCGTCTTCAACGTGGTGCAGGGCGACAAGGAGGCGGTCGATGCGCTGCTGGTGCATCCGGACGTCAAGGCGATCAGCTTCGTCGGCTCGACCCCGATCGCCAACTACATCTACGAGACCGGCGCCCGCCACGGCAAGCGGGTCCAGGCCCTGGGCGGCGCCAAGAACCACATGGTGGTGATGCCCGACGCCGACATCGACCAGGCGGTCGACGCGCTGATCGGCGCCGGCTACGGCTCGGCCGGCGAGCGCTGCATGGCCATCAGCGTGGCGGTGCTGGTCGGCGACGTGGCCGACAAGGTGATCCCCAAGCTGCTCGAGCGCACCAAGACCTTGCAGGTGCTCGACGGCATGAACCTGGCGGCCGAGATGGGCCCGATCGTGACCGACGCGGCGCGCCAGCGCATCAGCGGCTACATCGAGGCCGGCGTGCAGGAAGGGGCCCAGCTGCTGGTCGACGGCCGTGGCTTCGACGGCAGCCAGGCCGGCGCCGGTTGCGACAAGGGCTTCTGGCTCGGCGGCACCCTGTTCGACCATGTCACGCCCGAGATGAAGATCTACCAGGAAGAGATCTTCGGCCCGGTGCTGGCCTGCGTGCGCGTGCCCGACTTCGCGACCGCGGTGCGGCTGATCAACGACCACGAGTTCGGCAACGGCACCGCCTGCTTCACCCGTGACGGCAACGTGGCGCGCGAGTTCGCCCGCCGCATCCAGGTCGGCATGGTCGGCATCAACGTGCCGATCCCGGTTCCGATGGCCTGGCACGGCTTCGGTGGCTGGAAGCGCAGCCTGTTCGGCGACATGCACGCCTATGGCGAGGAGGGCGTGCGCTTCTACACCAAGCAGAAGTCCATCATGCAGCGCTGGCCCGAGAGCACGCCCAAAGGCGCCGAGTTCGTGATGCCGACGGCCAAGTAAGCCGCCGGCGCCGGGATCACTTCTTGCCGCGCAGCCTGGCGAGCTCGGCCTGGGTCTCGTTCCAGAGGTCCATGCCGACGCTGGCACCGATCGAGGCGTAGACCCGGGTCAGGTTGCTGCGCATGCGGGCGGCCTCGGCGGGCGAGAGCTCGTTGACCTGCATGCCCTTCTTTTTGAGCTCGGCGACGGCGCCGGCGGCCTCCTTGCGGGTGTCCTGGCGCTCGAAGTCGCGGCTGGCCTTGCCAGCGTCGATCAGCACCTTCTGCTCGGCGGCCGACAGGCCGTCCCACCATTTCTTGCTGACCAGCACGATCCACGGGCTGTAGACATGGTTGGTCACGGTCAGGTACTTCTGCACCTCGTAGAACTTGCTCGACAGGATGGTGTTGTAGGGGTTCTCCTGGCCGTCCACCGTCTTGGTTTCCAGCGCGGTGAAGAGTTCCGAGAACGGCAGCGGCACGGCGTTGGCGCCCAGGGTCTTGAAGCTGTCGAGGAAGACGTTGTTCTGCATCACGCGCAGCTTGATGCCGTTGAGGTCCTCCATCCGGTTGATCGGGCGCTTGCTGTTGGTCAGGTTGCGAAAGCCGTTCTCCCAGTAGACCAGGCCGACCAGGCCCTTGTCCTGCAGCTTGGCCTTGACCTTCTCGCCGATCGGGCCGTCCAGCAGTGCGTCGGCTTCCTTGGCGCTGTTGAACAGGAAGGGCGTGTCCCACAGCGCCATCTCCTTGCTGATGCCGACCAGGGTGGCGGTCGAGCCGACCATCATCTCCTGCGCGCCGCCGATCAGGGCCTGCTGCATCTGGGTGTCGGGGCCGAGCGCGGCGGCGCCGATGGCGCGCACCCTCATCTTGCCACCCGAGGCTTTCTCGACCTGCTCGGCGAACAGCTTGACCGCGCGGCCCTGGTTGCTCTGCTCGTTGAGGCCGTAGCCGAATCGGATCAGGCGCGGCTTGAAGTCCTGGGCCTGGACCAGGAAGGGGCTGGCCAGGGCGAGCGCGGCAGCCGTGGTGACGAGGGTGCGACGGAACAGGGTCATGGATGTCTCCTGGGGTAAAGAAGCGAGGGTAGTGGAATCAGCGCAGCCACGCCACCGGCGCAGTCACGAGCTGGGGAAAGAGCACGAGCAGGGACAGGATCAGCACATAGGTGAACAGGAAGGGGTTGACCCCCTTGATCACCTGGTGCAGCGAGAGCCGGCCGACGCCGGCGACCACGTTGAGCACGGTGCCCACCGGCGGCGTGATCAGGCCGATGGCGCCGTTGAGCACGAACATCAGGCCGAAGTAGACCGGGTCGATGCCGGCCTTGACCGCGATCGGCAGCATCACCGGCGCGAAGATCAGGATGGTCGGGGTCAGGTCGAGCGCGGTACCGATCAGCACCAGCGCGAGCATCATCACCGTCATCAGCAGGCGCGGACTCTCGACCAGCGGGCCCAGCCAGCCGGTCAGCACGCCGGGCAGGTCGGCCAGCGTGATCATGTAGCTCGCGACCTGGGCGCCGGCGCACAGGAACATCACGATCGAGGTCGTCTTGGCCGCGCGCACCAGCACCGGGCCGAGCTCGGCCAGCTTCATCTCGCGGTGGATGAGGAGGGCGACGACCAGCGCGTAGAAGGCCGCGACCACCGCCGCCTCGGTCGGGGTGAAGATGCCGGTCTTCATGCCGCCGATGATGATGAGCGGCATCAGCAGCGCCCAGAAGGCCTTGGCCGTGATGCGCAGCCGCTCGCCCAGGGCCAGGGCCTGGCCGGCGGGCAGCTCGATGCGGCGCAGCACCAGCTTCCAGGTGATGATCAGGCCGGCACCCATCAGCAGGCCCGGCACGATGCCCGACAGGAACAGCGCCGAGATCGAGGTGTTGGTGGTCACGCCGTAGATCACGAAGGGCATCGAGGGCGGGATGATCGGCGCGATGATGCCGCCCGAGGCGATCAGGCCGGCCGAGGTGTTCATCGGGTAGCCCTGCTGCCTCATCATCGGCAGCAGGATGGTGGCCAGCGCGGCAGTGTCGGCCAGCGCCGAGCCGCTCATGCTGGCCATCAGCACGGCGGCGCCGATCGCGACGAAGCCGAGGCCGCCGTTGATGTGGCCGACCCAGGCCTGCGCCATGTCGATGATGCGCCGGCTGATGCCACCCGAGTTCATCAGCTCGCCGGCCAGGATGAAGAAGGGCACCGCCAGCAGCGGGAAGCTGTCGACGCCGGCGATCAGGTTCTGGGCCAGCAGCTGGGTGTCCCAGAAGTCGAGCACCCAGGCCATGCCGGCGCCGGTCAGCACCAGCGCGAGCGCCATGTTCATGCCGATGCCCATGAGCAGCAGCATGCCGCCCACGAACACGATAAAGGCCATGCCTTCCTGACTCATGCCATCACTCCACATCGACGCCGTGGCCCAGGTCCAGCGGCTTGCGTTTGACCAGTTCGACCAGCGCCATCAGGGCGATGGCGGTCGAGCTCAGGAAGGCAGGCAGCGGCAGCAGCGCGGTCGGGTAGCCCAGCACCACCGAATGGCTGTCGAGGCCGACGATCACCTGCTGCCAGGCGCCATGCGCGACCATCGCGGCGCCGGCGATCACCAGCAGCCGGATCAGCGCGGTGGCCAGCCCCATCAGGGCCGGGCGGCGGCGCAGCAGCGCGACCAGGCTGGTGAAGGCCATGTGCTCGCCTGCGGGATAGGCCGCGGTCGCGCCGATGAAGACCATCCAGACGAACAGCAGGCGCGAGAGCTCCTCGCTGGCGGCCACGCCGCTGCCAAAACCATAGCGCAGCACCACGTTGACGAAGACCGCGACCGCCATGACGCCGAGGCAGGCGCCCATCGCGAAATGGCTCAGGCGCAGCAGGCGCCCGTTGGGTGGGGTGGCGTTCATGCGGCTTCTCCTGGCTGCAGCCAGGCACGGGCCTGGGCGCGCAGCTGCTCGAGTGGAAGGCTGGCGTCCAGGCGCAGCACGCCGGCCTCGCCCAGCGGGGCTTGCAGCGTGGCGAACTGGCTGTCGACCAGGCTGGACGAGAAGAAATGCTCGGAGCGGGTAGCGACGCGGCGCTCGGCCTCGGCGCGCGTGATGTCGAGGAAGACGAAGCGCAGCCCGGGCGAGGCGGCGCGCAGGCGCTCGCGGTAGCTCAGCTTGAGCGCCGAGCAGGTCAGCACCAGGCCTTGCGGCGCGGCGCGCAGTTCGTCGCCGAGCCGGTCCAGCCAGCCCGCGCGGTCGGCGTCGGTCAGCGCGATGCCCTGGCTCATCTTGGCCCGGCTCTCGGGGCTGTGGTAGTCGTCGCCCTCGAGCAGCCGCAGGTCCAGGTCCTGCGCGAGCGCGGCGCCCAGGCTGGACTTGCCGCAGCCGGCCACACCCATGATCACGATGGAGGAGTTCATTTTTGGATAGCGCTATCCCGTTACGGAAATGAGTGATGCGCCACCGGCAGGAACCGGATTCCAGCCCTACAAGGGGCAGAACTAGGGAATTCCTGAGGCGAAACGCATTTGGATAGCGCTATCCTATCTCATCCAGCCCAGAAAATAGCTGGTGTTTACCCTGATGACAAGATGAACAAGCCGCCTTCCCGCTCCCGCGCCACCGGCCGCGTCACCCTGGCCGATGTCGCGCGCCTGGCCGGCGTGAGCCCGATCACCGTCTCGCGCGCGCTGCGCGGCGAGCGCGCGGTCGACCCGCAGCTGGTCGCGCGGGTCAGGGCGGCGGTCGACCAGCTCGGCTACCTGCCCGACCCGGCGGCCCGCGCGCTGGCCTCGCGCCATGGCAGCCATGTCGCGGTACTGATCCCGCTGCTGAGCAACGCGCTGTTCGTCGACCTGCTCGAGCAGGTGCAGCGCACCCTGCGCCCGGCCGGCTACCAGGCGCTGATCGGCATCACCCACTACGACAAGCAGGAGGAGGAGCAGCTGCTGCGCGAGCTGCTGCTGCACCGGCCGGCCGGCATGCTGGTGACGGGTACCGACCACAGCGCTGCGACGCGCGAGCTGATCGGGCGCAGCGGCGTGCCCTGCGTGCACCTGATGGAGGCCACAGGCCAGCCGGGCCTGCACGGGGTGGGCTTCTCGCAGCAGGACGCGGGCGCCGCGATGACGCGCCACCTGCTCGGGCGCGGGCGCCGGCGCATCGTGTTCGCGGCGGCGCAGCTCGATCCGCGCACCCTGCAGCGGCTGGCCGGCTGGCGCCAGGCGCTCGAGGCGGCGGGCTGCTACGAGCCGGCGCTCGAGTGGCTGGACCCGGCGCCCTCGTCGATCGGGCTCGGCGCCCGCCTGTTCGAGCAGATCCTGGCGCGGGACCCGGGGGTGGATGCGGTGTTCTTCAACAACGACGACCTCGCGCAAGGCGCGCTGCTGGCGGCGCTGCGGCTGGGGGTCGAGGTGCCGGGGCGGATCGCGGTCGCCGGCTTCAACGACCTGGCCGGCAGCGACCAGATGCTGCCGCCGCTGACCACGGTGCGCACGCCGCGCGGCGAGATCGGTGCCGCGGCGGCGCGCATGCTGCTGGCCCTGATGGCTGGCCAGCCGGTGGCCCGGCCCTGCGAGGACCTGGGCTACGAGCTGGTCGTGCGCGGCAGCACCTGAGCCGCCGCTCTGCCAGGCGGCTCAGGGCCGCTGGTCGGTCGAAGGCCGCTGCCAGAGGTTGATGCCGCCCTCGACCGCATGGCGGTCGATCGCCGCCAGCTCCTCAGCGCTGAAGGCCAGGTTCTGCAGCGCGCCGGCCAGCTCGGTGATCTGCTCCGGCCGGCTGGCCCCGATCAGGGCCGAGCTCATCTCGGGGTGGCGCAGCACCCAGGCCACCGCCATCTGCGCCAGGCTCTGGCCGCGCGCCTGCGCGATCTGGTTCAGTGCCCGCACATGGGCCAGGTTCTGCTCGCTCAGGTGCTCGGCCGTGAACGAGCCGCCGCCCGGGCGGTTGATGCGCGCGTCCTGCGGCACGCCGGCCAGGTACTTGCCGGTCAGCAGGCCTTGCGCCAGCGGGCTGAAGGCGATGCAGCCGGTGCCCAGCTCGCCCAGGGTGTCGAGCAGGTCCTGCTCGACCCAGCGGTTCAGCAGGCTGTAGGAGGGCTGGTGGATCAGCAGCGGCACGCCCATGGCGCGCAGCAGCGCAGCGGCCTCGCGCGTCTTGCCGGCCGAATAGCTCGAGATGCCGACATACAGCGCCTTGCCCTGCTGCACCGCGCTGGCCAGCGCGCCGCAGGTCTCCTCCAGCGGAGTGTCGGGATCGAAGCGGTGCGAGTAGAAGATGTCGACGTAGTCCAGCCCCATGCGCCTGAGGCTCTGGTCCAGGCTGGCCAGCACATACTTGCGCGAGCCGCCGCCCTGGCCGTAGGGGCCGGGCCACATGTCCCAGCCGGCCTTGGTCGAGATGATGAGCTCGTCGCGGTAGGGCCTGAAGTCGCGCCGCAGGTGCTCGCCGAAGTGGGTCTCGGCGCTGCCGTAGGGCGGGCCGTAGTTGTTGGCGAGGTCGAAGTGCGTGATGCCGAGGTCGAAGGCGGTGCGCAGCATGCTGCGCTGGGTCTCGAACGGGGTGGCGTCGCCGAAGTTGTGCCACAGGCCGAGCGAGATCGCCGGCAGCTGCAGGCCGCTGCGGCCGCAGCGGCGATAGGCCATGGTGTCGTAGCGTGAGGGGGAGGCTGAATACATCGTGCTGTCTCTTCCAGGAACTTGAGGACGGCTACAGTGTGGACCCGGACGAGTTCCAGAGCGCAGCCGCCCGTTTCGTTATCGCTTCGATCGCACCGCTGCCAGTTCGCCTGCGGCTCAGCAGCCGGCGACGCGGTCGCCGCTGGCGCGGTCGAACAGGTGGGCGTCCTCGGGCGACCAGCGCAGGCAGACGCGGTCGCCGACCTGGGCCGCCAGCAGGCCCGGGATGCGAGCGGTCAGCGCGCCGATCGCGGTGTCCACCGTGGCGTAGGTCTCGGGGCCGGTCGGCTCGATCATGGTGAGCTCGCCCGGCAGGCCGGCGTCGGCCAGCTTGATGTCCTCGGGGCGCAGGCCGTAGACCAGCTCGCCGTCGCCACGCACCGACAGCGCGGCGCGCTGGCGCGCGGTCAGCTCGAGCTCGACCCCATGGGCCGCCACCACGCCACCGTGGCAGCTGGCGTCGACCATGTTCATCGCCGGCGAGCCGATGAACTCGGCGACGAAGCGGTTGGCCGGCTTGCCGTAGATCTCGGCCGGGCTGCCGAACTGCTGCACCAGGCCGTCCTTCATCACCGCGATGCGGTCGCCCAGCGTCATCGCCTCGACCTGGTCGTGGGTGACGTAGACGGTGGTGGTGCGGGTGCGCTGGTGCAGCAGCTTGATCTCGGCGCGCATCTCGACGCGCAGCTTGGCGTCGAGGTTGGACAGCGGCTCGTCGAACAGGAACAGCTTGGGGTCGCGCGCCAGCGCACGGCCCATCGCCACGCGCTGCCGCTGGCCGCCGGAGAGCTGGCCGGGCTTGCGGTCGAGCAGGTGGCCGATCTGCAGCATCTGCGCGACGCGCTGCACCGCGGCCTCGCGCTCGGGCTTGGGCACCTTGCGGATCTCCAGGCCAAAGGCGATGTTCTGCGCCACGCTCATGTTCGGATAGAGCGCGTAGCTCTGGAACACCATCGCGATGTCGCGGTCCTTGCTCGGCAGGTGGGTGACCTCGCGCTCGCCGATGTGGATGGAACCGGAAGTCGGCGAATCGAGGCCGGCGATCATGCTCAGCAGGGTGGACTTGCCGCAGCCCGAGGGGCCGACGAGGATCAGGAACTCGCCCGCCTCGATCTCGAGGTTGATGCCCTTGAGGATATGCGTGTCCTGGTTGTAGGTCTTGCGGATGTCGCGTATCGCGAGTGCGCCCATGATGTCTCCTTTATCCCTTGACGGCGCCGGCGGTCAGCCCGCGCACGAAAAACTTGCCTGCGACGATGTAGACGAACAGCGTCGGTGCGGCGGCGATCAGCGCGGCGGCCATGTCGACGTGGTATTCCTTGACGCTGCTGCTGGTGTTGGCCAGGTTGTTCAGGCCGACCGTGATCGGCTTGCTGTCGGCGCCCGAGAACACCACGCCGTAGAGGAAGTCGTTCCAGATGTTGGTGAACTGCCAGATCAGCGTGACCATCATGATCGGCGTGGACAGCGGCAGCACGATGCGCCGGAAGATCTGCCAGAAGCCCGCGCCGTCGATCGTGGCCGCCCGCACCAGCTCGTCGGGCAGGCCGACGTAGTAGTTGCGGAAGAACAGGGTGGTCGACGGCAGCCCGGCGATCACGTGGACCAGGATCAGGCCCCAGATCGAGCTGGCGATGCCCAGCCAGCCCAGCACCTGGCTCATCGGCAGCAGCACCACCTGCATCGGCATGAAGACGCCGAACAGCATGAAGGCGAACAGCGTCTCGCTGCCGCGGAACTTCCACTTCGACAGCACATAGCCGTTGAGCGAGCCCAGCAGGGTGGAGACCAGCACCGCCGGCACCACCATCAGGACCGAGTTCCAGAAGAAGGGCTTGAGGCCCTCGCATTGCACGCCGGTGCAGGCGCTGCTCCAGGCCTTGCCCCAGGCGTCGAGCGTGGGCGCGGTCGGCAGGCTCAGCAGGTGGCCGGCGCGCAGCTGCTCGGCGTCCTTGAGCGAGGTCACGACCATGACGTAGAGCGGCATCAGGAACCAGGCCGCGAACAGCAGCAGGACGGCCCACAGCAGCAGGCGGTGGAGGGAGAGTCGGTTCATCGCTTGGCTCGCAGTTCCGAATACAGATAGGGCACGACGATGGCGGCGACGGTCGCCAGCATCACGGTCGCGCTGGCAGCGCCCAGGCCGATCTGGCCGCGCGTGAAGGCGTGCGCATACATGAAGGTGGCCGGCAGGTCGGTGGCAAAGCCCGGACCGCCCGCGGTCAGCGCCATCACCAGGTCGAAGCTCTTGATCGCCAGGTGGCTGACCACCAGCAGGGTGCTGAAGAACACCGGGCGCAGGCTGGGCAGGATGATGCTCCAGTAGATGCGCGGCAGGCTGGCGCCATCGACCTGGGCGGCCTTGATGATCGAGTCGTCGATGCCGCGCAGCGCCGCCAGGAACAGCGCCATCACGAAGCCCGCGCTCTGCCAGACGCCGGCGATCACGACGCAGTAGATCGCCAGGTCGGGGTCGACCAGCCAGCCGAAGCTGAAGTTCTCGAAGCCCCACTGGTGCATCAGGTGCTCCAGGCCCAGGCCCGGGTTGAGCATCCACTTCCAGGCGGTGCCGGTGACGATGAAGGAGATCGCCATCGGGTAGAGGTAGATGGTGCGCAGCAGGCCCTCGCCGCGCACCTTCTGGTCGAGCAGCACCGCCAGCACCACGCCCACGGCCATCGCCCCGCCGATGAACAGCACGCCGAAGACGGCGAGGTTGCTCATCGCGACGCGGAAGCGTTCACTGTCGAACAGCGTCTCGTACTGCGCCAGTCCGACGAAGTCGTAGTTGGGCAGGATGCGGGAGGCCGACAGCGAGAGATAGCCGTTCCAGGCCATCAGGCCGTAGATGAACAGCAGCGACAGCACGAAGCTGGGTGCGACGACCAGCTTGGGCAGCCAGGGGCCGGAGGAACGTGGTGTGGCGGTCATGGCTTACTTGGTCTTGGCGGCGGCCGCGATCTTGGCCTGGGCGTCCTTGGCGCTCATCTTGTCGTCATTCCAGAACTGGCTGACGGCGTCCTGGATGGCACCGGCGGCGGCGGCCGGGACGGCCATGCCGTGCGCCACCGAGGGCACCAGGCTGCCGGACTTGGCGCTCTCGACGAAGGTCGCGGCGCTGGACTTGGCGCAGTCGTCGAACTTGGCCAGGTCCATGTTCAGGCGCACCGGAATCGAGCCCTTGTTGAGGTTGAACACCTCCTGGAACTGCGGCGACATGATGGCGGCGGCCAGATCCTTCTGCGCCTTGACGTTGGCCTCGTTCTTGAGCTTGAACATCGCGAAGGAGTCGACGTTGAAGGTGAAGGCCTTGGCGCTGCCCGGAGCGGCGACGCAGGCGAAGTCCTTGCCCGGCTTCTTGCCGGCGGCGATGAACTCGCCCTTGGCCCAGTCGCCCATCAGCTGCATGCCGGCCTCGCCCTTGATCACCATCGCGGTGGCCAGGTTCCAGTCACGGCCCGGGGCGTTCTTGTCGGTGTAGCCCTTGACCTTCTTGAAGGTCTCGAGCACCTTGGTCATGGTCGGGCTGTTGAGCGCGGCCGGATCGAGCTTGACCAGGGCCTTCTGGTAGAAGTCGGTGCCACCAAGGCCGAGCGCGACGCTCTCGAAGGTGGTGAAGTCCTGCCAGTTCTGGCCGCCGTGGGCGACCGGGATCACGCCGGCCTTCTTGAGTGCCTCGGCCGCGACGAAGAACTCGTCCCAGTTGGTCGGCAGCTTGGCGCCGGCCTTCTTGAACGCTTCCGGGTTGGCCCAGAGCCAGTTGACGCGGTGCACGTTGACCGGCGCGGCGATGTAGTTGCCCTTGTACTTCATCACGTTGGCGACCACCGGCGGCAGCAGCTTGTCCCACTGCTCGGCCTTGGCGACATCGTCGATGTTGGCCAGCACGCCCTCGGCGGCCCATTCCTGCAGCGACGGACCCTTGATCTGGGCCGCGGCCGGGGCGTTGCCCGAGACGACGCGCGACTTCAGCACGGTCATGGCGTTGTCACCGCCACCGCCCGCCACGGCGAAGTCCTTCCAGCTGTGGCCCTTGGCCTGCAGCTGTTCCTTGAGCGCGGTCGCGGCCTTGGCCTCGCCGCCGGCGGTCCACCAGTGCAGGACTTCGACTTCACCGGCGAAGGCCGATGCACTGGCGCAGACGGCCAGGGCGGCCAGCGTGGTGCGCTTGAGAGAGGTAACGGTGTTGTGGTTCAAGTGAGTCTCCTTGGAAAGGGCGCCGGGCAGCATCTTGTTGTGGAGTCCGGCTTCGTTAAGGTTCCTGAACGGAACGGCCGCATATTAACTAAACATTAATGATTTAGTATGGGGTGAAACCCTATGTGACCTGGGCCGCCGCCGGGTTACAGCCTGCATCCGTTAAGCTTTCGGCATGAAGTTGCTGCTCGCCGAAGACGACCCCATCCTCTCCGATGCCCTCTGCGCCCAGCTACAGGGCGCGGGCTACCAGGTCGAGCACGCGCCCAACGGTGCCGTCGCGGACTACCTGCTGCACAAGCAGGCCTTCGACATCGCGGTGCTCGACATCGGCCTGCCGCTGCTCGACGGCCTCGGCGTGCTGCGCCACCTGCGCCAGAGCCAGCCGACCCTGCCGGTGCTGCTGCTGACCGCGCGCGACGCGCTGGAAGACCGGGTCGCCGGGCTGCAGGCCGGCGCCGACGACTACGTGATCAAGCCCTTCGACCTGCCCGAGCTGCTGGCCCGGCTGCAGGCCCTGCTGCGCCGCGCCCGGGCCGGGCAGGCGCCGGCCGCGATCCAGTGCCACCAGCTCGAACTCGACCCCGAACGCCGGCGCGCCACGCTGGCGGGCGAGACGCTCGAGCTCAGCGGGCGCGAGCTCGACCTGCTGCAGCTGCTGGTGCAGCAGATCGGCAAGGTGGTGACCAAGGACGAGATCGCGCGCGCCTGGGGCGCGGAAGCCGGCGAGGGCGGGGCTGGCAACACGATCGAGGTCTACATTCACCGCCTGCGCCGCAAGCTCGAGGGCAGCGCGCTGGCGATCCGCACCGTGCGCGGGCTGGGCTACCTGCTCGAAGAGGAAGCCGGCGCGTGAGGCCGGGCTGGTGGGGGCCAGCGCGCGCCCGGCGGCAGGCCGCCGTCGCGCAAGGAGGCCAGAGCCTGGCGCGCAAGCTGCTGCTCTGGGTGCTGCTGCCGCAGCTGGTGCTCTGGCTCGCCGGTGGCGTCGCCGCCTACCGCTTTGCCTCCGGCTATGTCAGCGAGGCGATCGACGCCAGCCTGCTGCAGGCCAGCCGCGCGCTGGCGCGCCAGCTCAAGCCGGTCGGCACCGGCCTGCTGATCGACTTCCCGAAGGCGGCGCAGGACGTGCTGGAGGCCGATCCGGCCGACCGCATCTACTACATGGTCAGCCAGCCGCCGGGCCATTTCATCCTGGGCAACCAGTCGCTGCCGCAGCCGCAGTTCGGCGCCGGCGTCGTGCCCAGGCTGGGCCAGGCCTATTTCTATGACGGCCGCATGCCCGTGACGCGCCAGGACTCGATGCAGCAGCCGGTCCGGGTGGTGGCGCTCTACCTGAGCCTGGGCGAGGAGCGCGACGGACAGGCGCAGACCATGCTGGTGCAGGTCGCGCGCAGCAGCGCCAACCGGGAGCAACTGGCGCAGGCCATCCTCTACGACATGCTGCTGCCGCTGTCGAGCCTGATCCTGCTGATGACGCTGATCGTCTGGGTCGGCATCCGCGCCGGCCTGGCACCGCTGACCAGACTGCGGCAGCAGGTCGAGGGCCGGGCCGCGGCCGACCTGAGGCCGCTGCAGCTGGCGTCGGCGCCGCTCGAACTCTGGTCGCTGGCCGCCGCCATCAATGCGCTGCTGGGCGAGGTGCAGCGCAGCGTCGAGGCGCAGAAGCGCTTCATCGGCGACGCGGCGCACCAGCTGCGCACCCCGCTGGCCGGCCTGAAAAGCCAGACCGAGCTCGCCTTGCAGTCGGCCAGCGACCCCGAGCTGCGCGCCCGGCTCGAGCGGGTGCACGAGAGCGCCAACCGCAGCGCCCACCTGGTGACGCAGCTGCTGTCACTCGCGCGCGCCGAGCCCGGCACGGTCCAGCCGGCCGACAGCCAGCCGGTCGAGCTGCGCGCACTGGCGCAGCGCCTGACCGCCTCCCTGGTGCCGCGCGCCTTGCGTGCCCGCCAGGACCTCGGCATGGAGGAGGGATCGACCGAGCCGGTCTGGGTCGCAGGCAATGCGCTGCTGCTGGAGGAGGCGATCGCCAACCTGATCGACAACGCGCTGCGCTACGCAGGGCAGGGCGCCTCGATCACCGTGGCGGTCAGGGCCCGGGCCGGCCAGGCGGTGCTGAGCGTGGAGGACGATGGCCCCGGCCTGTCCGAGCCGGACCGGCAACGCGTCTTCGGCCGCTTCGTGCGCGCCACCGAGGCCGGCAGCGGCTGCGGGCTGGGGCTGGCGATCGTGCGCGAGATCGTCGAGCGCCATGGCGGCCAGGTCGGCCTGGAGCCGGTCGAGCCGCATGGCCTGCGCGCGGAGCTCAGACTGGCGCAGGCCCCGGCGCCAGTTCCGTCGCGGCAGGGCTGACCCGCCCCGCACCGAGCCCAGGTCTGCAGGCTGGCAGCGGCGGCTGAGGGCCAGCTGGACAGCAGCTGCCTACAAACGTTTGCATTACCGCAGCCCGGGCTGTTGTTTTTTTCATGAAAATCCTGGTTACATAACTGTTACAACTTCATTTTTAGGGTTTTCCCTTTCATGCAAGCGTTTGCATGAATGTTGAAATGACTTTACTGCCAGCCAACCCGCACCGCTCTGATGGAAGTGCCAAA
This sequence comes from uncultured Chitinophaga sp., assembly GCA_964547895.1. Lineage (GTDB taxonomy): Bacteria > Pseudomonadota > Gammaproteobacteria > Burkholderiales > Burkholderiaceae_C > Malikia. The sequence continues at coordinate 15,147 of CAZJQH010000029.1, forward strand.
GCGGCTGACAGACCAAAGTCCACACAACATCCTTTCCCCGGAGACCCTGATGTCCAAGACCTTCAAGCTGGCCGCACTGGCCGCCCTCTGCGCCGCCGCCACTGCCGCTTCCGCCGGCGTCACTTTCGATGCCAACTTCGAAGGCGACTTGACGAGCATTGATGCTGCTACTGACAAAGTCAATGCCGGCGGTCGTGTCGAGCTCAACGCCAATGCCGCGCTGCTCAAGTCCGGCGACAATTTTGTCAACGCAAAAGCTACCTTCCTGGCACGAGTCAGCAATGACAGCAATTTGGATTCTGCGACCATCGATGACGCATGGATCCAGTTTGGTAACTCGACTGCTGACATGAAAGTTGGCCGCTTCGAAGCCGTCGACCTGTTCCCGGTCGCCAAGGACACCGTGCTGGAACTGGCAGACGGCAGCTTCGGCTATCGTGCCAACAAGGTCCGTGGCCGCTTCACCAACGGCGAGTTCCACGGCGCGGTTGGCCTCAACGCTGCCCCCGGTCTGCGCTTCGAGCTCGGCGTCATGAACTTCAAGGATGGTGCTGCCGAGAAGAGCGGCGTGCGTCCCGCCGTGACTTACACCACCGGTGATCTGACGGTGCGTGCCGGCTACGAGTCCTTCGATCTCGACGGCGCCGGCAACAAGACCGGTTACGGCCTGTCGGCCGGCTACGCGCTGAGCAAGGAGGCTGCCGTCAACGTCAACTACGCCAAGAGCAGCGATCTGGATGCCTCCTCGATCGGTGCCAACCTGGTCTACGGCCCGGCTGGCATCGGTTACGTCCAGGACAAGAAAGGCTCCGCTGCCATCGATACCGTCTACGCCGCTTACAGCTTCCCGCTGCTGGGTGTGAAGGGCGCATCCGTGACCCCGGCTTTCAGCTACTCTTCTGGCGACAACGTGGTCGACAAGACCGCCCTGCGCGTGCGCCTGAACTACGCCTTCTGATCGGGCCTTGGCCCTGCCG
>CAZJQH010000029.1:16223-17351 GCA_964547895.1 uncultured Chitinophaga sp.
ACCGCCCTGCGCGTGCGCCTGAACTACGCCTTCTGATCGGGCCTTGGCCCTGCCGCAGGCCGCGGCAGGGCTTGATCATGATTCATATTGGGGTGAACTTGCCCGGGGCTTGCGCTTCGGGTTTTTTTTCGCCCGCAGCGCCCGGCTGGCTCAGCCGCCGCAATGGAATAATCAGTTCATGTCTCCCAGAGCCTCCCCCCCACCTGCGACAGACTCCCAGCCCGCTGCCGAATCCGGCCTGCCGGCGGATGCGCCGCGCCAGGGCGGCAAGCGCCGGGTGCAGATGGCCGACATTGCGCGCATCGCCGGCGTCTCGGCCTCCACCGTGTCGCGGGCGCTCAGCGGCAGCCCGCTGATTCCGCCAGCCACCCGCGAGCGCATCGCCGAGCTGGCGCGCTCGCTCAACTACCAGGTCAATGTCGGCGCGGCCAACCTGCGCAAGCGTGACATCCAGACCGTCGGCGTCGTCATCCTGGGCGACAGCATGCAGACGATCTCGGACCCGTTCATCCTGAACATCCTCGGTGCGGTGGCCGATGCGCTCGACGAGCGCGGCATGAGCCTGCTGCTGACCCGGCTCAACCCCGAGCGGCTGCAGCAGATGCCCACCATGTTCGACAGCGGCCAGGTGGCCGGCCTGATCGTGATCGGCCAGCTGACCTGGCATGACTACCTCAACGAACTGGCGCAGCGCGGCATCCCGATGGCGGTCTGGGGCGCCTGTCTCGATGACGCGCAGTATCCGGTCGTCGGCGGCGACAATGCCACCGGGGGCTACCTCGCGACCCGCCATCTGCTGCAGCAGGGCGCGCGCCGCATCGCCTTCTTCGGCGACACCAGCCACCCGGAAGCCGGCCTGCGCCACCAGGGCTATCTGCGCGCGCTGTCCGAAGCCGGGCTGAGTCCAGATCCGCGGCTGCACCAGCCCTTCCTGTTCGGCGACCGCCGCATGCGGCAGGTGATCGACCTCTGGCTCGACCAGGGGCTGGACTTCGACGCCATCTTCGCGGCGTCGGACATTGCCGCCATTTCGCTGATCTCCGCCTTGAGCGAGCGCGGCGTGGCGGTGCCGCAAAAGGTGAGGGTGGTCGGCTATGACGACATCGGCTTGTCGGCCTATCTCCATCC
>CAZJQH010000030.1:0-17314 GCA_964547895.1 uncultured Chitinophaga sp.
AGAATTCCTCGTACTCGTCGTCGGTGCAGAAGCCCATCACCTTCTCGACGCCGGCACGGTTGTACCAGCTGCGGTCGAACAGGACGAGCTCGCCGGCGGCCGGCAGGTGGGCAGCGTAGCGCTGGAAATACCACTGAGTGCGTTCCCGGTCGTTGGGCGCCGGCAGGGCGACGACGCGGCAGACGCGCGGATTGAGGCGCTGGGTGATGCGCTTGATCACGCCGCCCTTGCCGGCGGCGTCGCGGCCCTCGAACAGGATCACGACCTTCTGCTTGGTCGTGGCCACCCAGTCCTGCAGCTTGACCAGTTCGCCCTGCAGCTTGAACAGCTCGCGGAAGTAGGCGAGGCGATAGGCCTTGTGCTCGTCGGTGTTCTTGGCACCGAGGTCGGCCTCCAGTCCTTCGGGGTTGCGGTCCTCGATTTCCAGCTCGAGTTCTTCGTCGTAGCTGTCGAGCAGGTCGCGCTCGATGCGCTTGATCAAGTCGTCGTGTTGGGTAGACATGATGATTCCTAGAATAATTTGCCGCTATGCTAGGCTTAATTTATGTCAATTCGGTGACATTGTGTTGAATCATCAGCTATCAACGGCTGGTTCGGCCCCAGATCCAGTCCTTATTCCGGAGCGGCGCGCTGCAGAAGAGGGCGGGTTGTCACCAGGGCGTCATCAAGCCAGGGCACGAGTCGGCCTATGATGGACAGATGAGTCCCGACATATCGATCCAAGCAACGACATGAGCGTCATCGTCATCGCCAATCCCAAGGGCGGGGTCGGCAAGTCCACCCTGGCCACCAACGTGGCTGGCTACCTGGCCCGTCGCGGCCATAGCGTCATGCTGGGTGATGCCGACAGCCAGCAGTCATCGAGTGCCTGGCTCGGGCTGCGCCCGGCCGAAGCGCGTCCGATCCAGACCTGGGATGCTTCCTCGGCCGAAGTGCTGCGTCCGCCCAAGGGCACGACCCATGTGGTGCTGGACACGCCGGCCGGACTGCATGGCAAGCAGGTCAAGGAGGTGCTCAAGCGCGCCGACAAGCTGCTGATCCCCCTGCAGCCCAGCCTGTTCGACATGCTGGCCACGCGCGCCTTCGTCGATGACCTGCAGGAGCGCCGCCGCGCCGCCGAGCTCGACATCGGCGTGGTGGGGATGCGGGTGGACCAGCGCACCATAGCTTCCGAGAACCTGCGCGACTTCTGCGAGGGCCTGGGCCTGCCGGTGCTGGGCTACCTGCGCGATACCCAGAACTACATCCGGCTCGCGATGCGCGGCCTGACCCTGTTCGACGTCCAGCCCGGCCAGGTCGCCAAGGATCTCGAGCAGTGGCAGGCGATCTGCGACTGGCTCGAGGACTGAGCCCTCAGCCACGGCCCAGGTTCAGCATCATCAGGGTGCGGCCGTGCTCCTCGGTCTCGCCGAAGGGCTTGAAGCCGAACTGGGCAAAGCGCTTGCGGTGGCGTGTCGAGACCAGCAGGGTGCCGCTGCCGAACTGCTCTCTTGCCCAGTCGATGCGGGCCTGCACCAGGGCGCGGGCAATGCCGCGACCCCTGGCTGGCTCGATGACCGCCGACAGGTAGAGCACATGGGTGTTCGAGGCCCAGTCGGCCGCCTTGATGCCACCCACGCCAACCAGTTCCCCCCCGAGCCGCGCGATGAAGAAGCGCCGGTAGAAGGGCGGCTCGGCCGGCGTGATGACGGACTGGATCCGTTCCAGGCTATAGCGTCCTGGTTCGTTGAAGGCGTTGGCCAGCACATGCGCTGCGGCGCTCACCGCTTCGTTGTCGCCAGCCTGCAGCTCGGAGATTTGAAGGTCCATGCTCATGAGATGGCTCCAGCTTGAGCAGGGGCTACCACTCAGCGCGCCTTCAGGAATTCCTCGACCTCGAGCAGCACCAGCTCGTTGTCGTCGGCCTGGTTGGGCTGGCGGCTGCTCGAGAACGGCAGGTTGTTGTCGTTGCCGACCACGATATGGCGGCTGTCGACCACATCCACGTTCTCGATCGTGAAGAAGGGGAACTGCAGCACGCCATCGGTCAGCGGCTTGCGCGCCAGCCGCTTCGGGTCCTGGATGTCGAGCAGGTCGATGTAGGCGATTTTGCGCATGAAGCCGCCCGCGTTGCTGTCGTTGAGCTCGACCTTGTAGACCCGCTTGAACTTGGGCAGGTCATGGAAGCAGTCGGCGCGCTTCTCGCCTTGCGGGCAGGCCTTGTCGGGCGTGCCTTCGCCGTTGTCGCGCTCGATGATCAGGCCGGTGGTCTCGTCGATCAGGTTGAAGTCGCCGATGGCGTGATGCCTGGCCTCGAGGGCGAACTTCCAGTGGCGACCGGTCCATTTCTCGCTCTTGACGTCGAATTCGAGCACGCGCAGGTAGGACTTGCCGTCCTGGCTTTCGGTCGACTTGGCGGCCTCGTCCCACAGTGCGCCCTCGAGCAGGGCGTAAAGCTTGCTGCCGTCCTTGGAGGCGGCCATGCCTTCGAAGCCCTTGGATCGCAGCACCTCGAACTTGACCTCGCCGCCCGGAGCCGCCGGCGTGCGCACCGCCGGGTGGTCGGGCGAGCGCACCACCTTGCCATTGACCTGGGTCTCGTAGACGGCCTGGACGCGGCCCTTGAGGTCGGCCTTGATCAGGTAGGGGCCGAATTCGTCGGCGATCCAGAGCGCGCCGCCGGCGAACTGGAAGCTCTCGGTGTCGAAATCGGAGCCGGTCAGGTAGCGCTGCCTGGTGCCCTCGTTGGCGATGCGGAAAGCCACCTTCTTGTCCGGATCGTGCAGGAAGACGGACTCCAGGCGCTTGAACTGGCCGCTCTTGAAGTCGACCGCATAGCGGTTGAGGTAAAGCATGAAGTCGGGCGAGTTGGCCTTGTTGCCCGCGCCGTTGTCGGTCAGGATCCAGAAGCTGCCGTCGGCCATGTGCTTGATGCCTGAGTGGCCCTGGGCGGGCTGGCCCTTGAAGGGCAGCGAGACACCGGTCGGACGTCCGGCCGACAGGCCTTCGACGCTGCCGATCTGATCCACGCGCTTCGGTGTCGTGAACTTGCCGCTCACTTGCAGGTCGGACGGTGCGTCTTTCGGCGCCTGGATCATGGTCTGTGCCGGCAGCACGGCATGGCCGGCCAGGGTGGCGGTGTAGGCGGTCTGGCCGATGGAGGCGAGGGGCGCGGCAGCAAGGCCGATTGCGGTCATCGCAAGGGCGAGGGGCTTCAATGTCTTGTGCATGATCTTTTCCGTATCAGATTCGTGGAGACGCTCGGGCGTCAGGAGACGCATTCTTGAATGCAGGCATGTAAGCCCGATTGCCGCTGCGTGAAGTTCTCGTGACGGAAGTCTGGAGCCGCCCCTGCGGGCCCGGCAGTTCGTCATGAGCGATGAGTCGGGCGTCGACTGCGCAGCAAGGCCTGGCCGGCGCGTATCCGGCTGCCGGTGATGATCTCCTCGACCAGTTCCAATTCGGGCGGGACGATCACGATGATGGTCGAGCCATGCTCGAACCAGCCCATCTCCTCGCCCTTGGCCAGGCTGGCCTGGCAAGGAATCACGTTAGGGCCGCGATAGCGCAGGTTCAGTAGCACGTCGAGGAAGCGAAAGCGCATGCTCGCGACCAGGATCGCCGCCACCGGCACGATCAGCAGTGGCGTTCCGTCGGACTGCAGCCGGGCCTCGATCACGGCGCGCTCGTTGCGGCAGAACAGGCGCTCGACGCGCTTGAGTGCGACCGGGTTCACGTTCCAGGTGTCGCCCGAGATGTAGGTCACGCGGTCGACCGCGATGTCGTGCGGTGCGTGGAAGCGGTGGTACATGCTCGAGGTCAGGCGCAGCGTGACGTAGCGGCCGCCCGCAAAGCGTTCGGCCAGCTCCGGCGAGCCCAGCAGGTCAGCAAGCGGGTAGCCCATGCCCTTGGCCTGCAGCGCCTGCACGCCCTGCAGCGAGCCGCAGGCGCCGATGATGGCGTCGCTCGGGCTGGCGATGATTTCCTGCCTGGGGTCGAAGGGGCGTGCGCCGGGTTTGAGCTCGCGCGTGAAGCAGTCGTGCAGGCTGTCGAACTGCTGCTGCTTCGACTCGCGCAGGTCGAGCTCGGTGAACAGGCGCCAGACCGCGATCGAGAACCGGGTCAGCAGGGGACTGCGCAGCTGGCTGTACCAGCCCATCAGATGCGTCAGAGCGATGCGCGGCACGCGGTTGGTCAGCAGGAAGTTGAGGTCTTCCTGCAGCAGCAGGCGGTCGCGCAGTCGGGTGGTATTCATGGTCTTGTCAAAAGCGGTGCGTACAACTGTCACCAGTCACTTTGAAAGGCTCATGACATGTCCGTAGAGATCGCCCTGGGCGCCGCAGCGCTGCTGGCTGCTTTTCCCCGCTTGCGCCGCAGGTTGCAGCTCTCGCGCGCCAAGCACTCCTCGCTGGCCGGGCATTCGCGCATGGCCAAGCGCGTGGCCAGGCTGGTGCCGGGATATGGCTACGACGAACAGAAGTTTTTCGGGGTCGATGGCGCTCCAGTCGAGGTGCAGGCCCGCCGCCGCAATGGCTTCGAGCTGCTGTCGCGCCACTTGCGCGAGACGGCTCCCGCGACCCTGGCACTGACGGCGCAGGCGCGCGAGGGCCTGTCCGACCTGCAGCTGACCGGCCGCTACCGGGTGCCTTTCCAGTTCAGCGATCACGTGCGCGGCAAGCTGCCTGTCGGTGCCTTCTGGCAGTCGGCCTCTGGCGTGCAGCTGCGCGATCTGGACGGCAACAGCTACTACGACCTGACCGGCTCCTACGGTGTCAACGTCTTCGGTGTCGATTTCTACAAGTCTTGCATGGAGGAGGGCGCCCGTCTTGGCTCCGCGCTCGGCCCGGTGCTGGGCGGCTATCACCCCTGCGTGGCCGCGGTAGTCGAGCGGCTGCGCGCCATCTCCGGCCTGGACGAGGTGAGCTTTCACATGTCGGGTACCGAGGCCGTGATGCAGGCGGTCCGGCTGGCGCGCTATCACACCGGCAGGAAGCATCTGGTGCGCTTCACCGGCGCTTACCACGGCTGGTGGGAGGACGTCCAGCCCGGTCCCGGCAACCCGCTGCCGCCGCGCGAGACCTACACCCTCAAGGACATGGACGAGCGCTCGCTGCAGGTGCTGCGTACGCGCCAGGACATCGCCTGCGTGCTGGTCAATCCGCTGCAGGCGCTGCACCCGAACCGCAATGCGCCGGGCGACTCCACGCTGGTCGATGGCAGCCGCAGCGCCGGCCTTGACCGCGCTGCCTATTCGGCCTGGCTGCAGCGGCTGCGCCAGGTCTGCAGCGAGCGCGGCATCGTGCTGATCCTGGACGAGGTCTTCGTCGGCTTCCGGCTCGCGCCGGGCGGTGCGCAGGAGTACTTTGGCGTGCGGGCCGACCTGCTGACCTATGGCAAGACGCTCGGTGGCGGCCTGCCGGTCGGCGTGGTCTGCGGCAGGTCCGACCTGATGCGCCGCTTCAAGCCTGACCGGCCGGCGGACCTGTGCTTCGCGCGGGGCACCTTCAATGCCCATCCCTATGTGATGGGGGCCATGCTGGCATTCCTGCGCCGCCTCGACTCCCCCGAGATCACTGCGATCTACCAGGGCCTTGACCAGCGCTGGATCGGCTGGGCCGAGCGCTTCAACCAGGCCTTGCGCGAAGCCGGCCTGCCAGTGCGGATCGATGCGCTCTCATCGATCTGGACCGTGAGCTACACCCAGCCTTCGCGCTATCACTGGATGCTGCAGTACTACTTGCGCGAGCAGGGACTGGCGCTGAGCTGGGTCGGCACCGGTCGCTTGATCTTCAGCCTGAACTATTCGGACGCCGACCTCGCCGAGGTGATGCGCCGCTTCGTCGGGGCCTGCTGCCGCATGCAGGCCGACGGCTGGTGGTGGAGCAGCCCCGAGCTCACCCACCAGTCGATCCGGCGCCGGCTGTTGCGCGAAATGCTGCAAAGACGCCTGTCCTGGGCCTGAGCTGGATTCATTCCGGGCCGACTGTCTGGGTTTGAAGTATTTTTGTCATATCCTGGGGCCAGAATACCCGCATCATTCAGGCATAAGGCATGCAAATGCCAAAAAGGGGGACAAGATGAGAGCCACGGCGATGGTCAGTGAACTCAGGCAGGCCTTGCAGACCTGGTGGAACGGGATCAACGCCTGCGAGGAAACGGGTGCGCATCACCTGGATCGCCCTAGGCTGGGCATCTGGTTTTCGATGGCGCTGCACCACAGCAGCTGGCCCGAATCGGCCAGGCGGCGCTGAACCGGCAAGCAGCCAGCCGGCACTGGGCCGGCTTGCTTGGGTCATGCTGAATTGAGGGCTCAGCTCGTCCGGTGGCCGGGGTCGAGCAGCTGGCCGCGCAGCAGGTAGAGCGGCGCCTTGTGGTAGAGCATGATGTCGTGGAAGGGGTCGGTCAGGATCTTGCTCACCCAGACCAGGCCGGTGCCGACGTCCTTGAGCGCGAACAGCTGCAGCATCCGGAAAACCAGTCCGCCGACACCGACCGCGAACCACATCAGGCCGACGTTGTGGGCAAAGCCGCGCCAGTCGCCGTGCGGCTCCAGCAGGCCGAGCAGGTCGGGCTGCCACAGCAGCAGCAGTGGCGAGGCTGCCCAGATCGCCATCAGCACCAGCTTGCGCTGCAGGTTGTAGCCGACCTTGATTTCTTCCTTGTATTCGTGGCTGGCCTGGTTGAGCTCGTCGTAGCCCTTGGGCTCGAAGAAGAAATGGCCGCTCTGGCGGGTCAGCATCGAGACCAGCCAGGCGACCAGCGCCGCCATCGCCGGGTCGGTGAAGACGAGCGCGTAGGCCAGCAGGAAGCTGATCGCGCTGATCAGGTGCAGCGTCTGGTTGATGCGGCTGTGGTGGTAGTAGCGGTGGTCGTCCCACCGCTGGACCTGCAGGGCTTGGAGAAAGGATTTCACGCCATGTTCCTTGTTGGGTTTCTGGTAGGCCCGCGCCTTCAGGCCGGGCCAGGTCATCATGGGCAGCGCAAATGAAATCACGGTGACACGGGCCTGGCGGTCACGGCCCTGTCGCGTTGGGGCCTGTCACGGCTCCAGCTTGTCTTGGACCTGTCATCAAGCTGCCGGAGCATGTCCGCCATGACCCACCATGACGGCGACCCTCTGCTGGTCGAGAACTTTCCGCCAGAGCGGCCTTGCCTGCGTGTCGCCCTGGTCACCGAAACCTACCCGCCCGAAGTCAACGGCGTTGCGCTGACGATAGACCGGCTGGTCCGCGGCCTGCAGCAGCGCCAGCATGACATCCAGCTGATCCGGCCGCGCCAGGCGGCTGCCGATGCGATGCCGCCGCAGGGCAGTCAACAGCAGACCGAGCAGGTGCTGATGCGCGGCCTGCCCATTCCGCGCTACCCGCATCTGCGCATGGGGCTGCCGGCCAAGCGCGCGCTGCTCGGGCTCTGGACGCTGCGGCGTCCCGATCTGGTGCACATCGCGACCGAAGGTCCGCTGGGCTGGTCGGCCTTGCAGGCTGCGCGCAAGCTCAGGCTGCCGGTCAGCACCGACTTTCGCACCAATTTCCACGCCTACAGCCGGCACTACGGCATCGGCTGGCTGCAGAAGCCGATTGCGGCCTACCTGCGGCGCTTTCACAACCAGGCCCAGTGCACCATGGTGCCGACTGCCAGCTTGCAGCAGGAACTCGAGGAACGCGGTTTCCAGCGCCTGCTGGTGGTGGCGCGCGGCGTGGACACGCAACGCTTCGATCCGGCGCGCCGCAGCGAGGCGCTGCGTGCCTCCTGGGGCATGCGCGCTGGCGAGCAGGTGGTGCTGTCGGTCGGCCGCATCGCGCCCGAGAAGAACCTCGAGTTGCTGCTGCGCAGCTTCGCGGCCATGCGCCAGGCCAATCCGGCACTGCGGCTGGTCGTCGTGGGCGACGGACCCGGTCGTGCCGCGCTGGAGCAGCGCTGCCCCGACGCCGTGCTGGCAGGATCCCGCAATGGCCTTGATTTGGCCGAGCATTACGCGAGTGCCGACATCTTCCTGTTCCCCAGCCTGACCGAGACCTATGGCAACGTCACGCCCGAGGCCCTGGCCAGCGGGCTGGCGCTGCTGGCTTTTGACTATGCCGCGGCGGCCGAACTGGTCCGGCATGGCGACAACGGCTTGCTGGCGCCGCGGGGCGATGACGAGGCCTTCGTGCGCCGGGCCACAGATCTCGCGGCCAGTCCGCAATTGGTCGCGCGCCTGCGCCAGCAGGCCCGCCTGTCCACCCAGGCACTGGACTGGAACCGCATCTGCAGCCAGGTCGAGGCGATCTGGTATCACCTGGTCGAGCAGCAGCTCCAGGCCGCCAGGCCGATCAGGCAGGTCCCCGCGCAAGTCTGAGCCATGAAGGTCTGGTGACATCAAGCGGACGTCATCAATCATTCATCCGGCAGCCATCCTGCCGTCATCTCCGGCGCGAAGAATGAAAGCAATGCAACACAGACAGGAGAACGAGATGAAGGAACTGCCCACCCCCACGCTGGAACTGTCGCCGCTGTCGCTGCCCAGGGGGTCACTTCATCAAGGAGGGATCCAGCCGGCTGGCACGCAAGACAAGGGCGGCATCGAAGTCACTTGGGCGCGCCATCTGGACGAGGTTCGCGAGGCGCAGCGCCTGAGGCACGAGATCTTCGCGGGCGAGATGGGCGCGCGCCTGCCCAGGACCGTTCCTGGTCACGACATCGACCTGTTCGATGACTATTGCGAGCACCTGCTGGTGCGCGACCTGGCAACGCGGCAGGTGATCGGCACCTATCGCCTGCTGACGCCGGCCCAGGCCAAGCGGGTCGGCAGCTTCTACAGCGACACCGAATTCGACCTGACCCGGCTGCGCATGCTGCGCGGCAGCATGGTCGAGCTGGGCCGCAGCTGCGTGCATCGCGACCATCGCCATGGCGGCGTGATCATGGCGCTGTGGACCGCGCTGGGAGGCTTCATGGTGAGCAACGGGCTCGACACCATGATCGGCTGCGCCAGCATCCCGATGCAGTACGAGGGACCGCATGGCATGGTTGGCGGTGGCCATGCGGCCGCCAGCATCTGGCGCCAGGTGCGCGAGAAGCATCTGGCCCCGATCGAGTACCACGTGCGTCCGCGTCTGCCGCTGCCGGTCGACAAGCTCGATGACAGCCTCGATGTCGAGCCGCCGGCCCTGATCAAGGGCTATCTGCGGCTGGGCGCCAAGGTGCTCGGCGCCCCGGCCTGGGATCCGGACTTCAACGCCGCCGACCTGCCGATGATGATGCGCCTGGCCGATCTGCCACCGCGCTACCGCAAGCATTTCCTGGGGGCGTGATGCGAGCGGCAGGCCTGTTGGAGGGACTCGGGGGCTTGTCTGCCTTCCAGGCAAGCGACGAGTCGCAGGACGAGCCCCGTGAGCGTCTGCGCAGCATCTTCATTTCCGATGTGCACCTGGGCACCCAGGGTTGCCAGGCCGCGGCGCTGCTGTCCTTCCTGAAGTCCAATCCGAGCGACCACCTCTATCTGGTCGGCGACATCATCGACGGCTGGCAGCTGCGCCGGCGCTGGTACTGGCCGCAGGAGCACAACGACGTGGTGCAGAAGATCCTGCGCAGGGTGCGCAAGGGCTGCCGCGTCGTCTTCGTGCCGGGCAACCATGACGAGTTCGTGCGCCATTTCGTCGATCACCACTTCGGCGGCGTCGAGGTGGTAAGTGAGGCGGTGCACACCACGGCCGACGGCAAGCGGCTCTGGGTGGTGCACGGCGACCTCTATGACGGCGTGATCCAGTACGCCAAGTGGCTGGCCCACCTGGGCGACACGCTGTACGAGTTCACGCTGAGGCTCAACCGGCATTTCAACAGCCTGCGCGCGCGCCTGGGGCTGCCCTACTGGTCCTTGTCGCAATACCTCAAGCACCGGGTCAAGGGCGCGGTCAACTTCATCAGCAGCTTCGAGGAGGCGCTGGCGGGCGAGGCGCGCAAGCGCGGCCTGGATGGCGTGGTCTGCGGCCATATCCACCGCGCCGAGATGCGCCTGATCGACGGCACGCTCTACTGCAACGACGGTGACTGGGTCGAGAGCCTGACCGCGCTGGTCGAGCACCAGGATGGCCGGCTCGAGATCGTGCACTGGCCCGACGAGCGCCTGCAGTCACGCAATGCCGCCGTGGCGGCGGCCAGCCATCTCGTGACAGTGTCATGATGACTTGGTGACATGAATGCTAAGTTTTCTTGAATTCGTGTCACGGCATTGTCACATTACCTTGGGAAAATGGAAAATTGCTTTCCATGATTCCCGAACCCATGACGGCCGCCTCACAGACCACTAGAGTTTCCTTTCTGGACCGCGACCACAGCATCCTGGCCTTCAACGAGCGGGTGCTGGACTGGGCCTGCCGTCCCGAGGTCCCGCTGCTCGAGCGGCTGCGCTATCTCACCATCGTCTCGTCCAACCTCGACGAGTTCTTCGAGGTCCGCTTCGAGCCCCACCTGAGCGCGCGCCTGAGCAACGAGCAGCGCGGCTCCGTGACGGCGCAGACCTATGCCGCGGTCTCCGAGCATGTGCATCGCCTGGTGGCCCAGCAGTACGCGATCTACAACGACGAGTTGCTGCCCCTGCTCGAGAAGCGCGGCATCCGGATCGTGCCGCATGGCCAGCGCAACCTGCGTCAGCGGCGCTGGGTGCGGGACTTCTTCATGCGCGAGGTGCAGCCGCTGCTGCTGCCGGTCAGCCTCGATCCGGCCCACCCCTTCCCGCAGGTGGCCAACAAGTCGCTCAACTTCATCGTGCGCCTGTCGGGGCGCGACGCCTTCGGGCGCGAGAACGAGATCGCCATCGTCAAGGTGCCCAGGTCGCTGCCGCGCTTCATCCGCATGCCGGGCGTCAAGGGCTCGCGCCAGGTGCATTTCGTCTCGATCTCGAGCGTGATCCGCTCGCACCTGGGTGATCTGTTCCCGGGGCGCCAGGTGACCGAGTTCTCGCAGTTCCGCGTCACCCGCCACTCCGACCTGGCGGTCGACGAGGAAGAGGTCAAGAACCTGCGCACCGCGCTGCGCGTCGGCCTGCAGCACCGCAACTACGGCCGCGCGCTGCGGCTAGAGGTCTCGGCGGGCTGCTCCGAGTTCCTGTCCGACTTCCTGCTGCAGCAGTTCGGCCTGCCGCGCGAGTCGCTCTACAGCGTGCCGGGCCCGGTCAACCTGGTGCGGCTCAACCAGCTGATCGACCTGGTCGATGCGCCCGAGCTGCGCTTTGCTCCCTACCAGCCGGGCTGGCCGGTGCAGCTGACGCCGGGCCAGTCCCTGTTCGAGCGGCTTGATCGGGGCGACGTGCTGATCCACCAGCCCTACGAGAGCTTCGACGCGGTGCTGGAGTTCCTGCGCGAGGCGGTCGAGGATCCGAACGTGCTGGCGATCAAGCAGACCCTCTACCGCACCGGCAGCAAGGGCGAGATCACCAGCCTGTTGCGCGAGGCGGTGCGCCGGGGCAAGGAGGTCACCGCGGTGGTCGAGCTCAAGGCGCGCTTCGACGAGGAAGCCAACATCAACAACGCCGAGCTGCTCGAGTCGATCGGCGCCCAGGTGGTCTATGGCGTGGTCGGCCTCAAGACCCATGCCAAGATGCTGCTGGTGACCCGGCGCGAAGATGGCAAGATCCGCCGCTACGCCCAGCTCTCGACCGGCAACTACAACCCCGGTACCGCCAGGCTCTACACCGACATCAGCTACCTGAGCGCCGACGAGGGCTTGACTGCCGACATCGAGCAGGTCTTCCTGCACCTGGCGAGCCAGAACCGCCTGTCGCGCCTGAACAGGCTGCTGATCGCGCCCTTCCATCTGCACCGCGGCATGCTTGAGCGCATCGAGGCCGCTGCCACTGCCGCCCGCGAGGGCAAGACTGCGCGCATCGTCGTCAAGATGAACGCGCTGACCGACGAGCCGCTGGCGCGCGCGCTGGCCTATGCCTCGCAGGCCGGAGCCAAGGTCGACGTGATCGTGCGCGGGGCCTGCATCCTGCCGGCCGGTGTGCCGGGCCAGACCGACAATGTGCGGGTGCGCTCCATCATCGGCCGCCTGCTCGAGCATTCGCGCGTGTTCCTGTTCGAGGTCGACGGCCAGCCCGAACTGTGGCTCTCGAGCGCGGACTGGATGAACCGCAACATGCTGCGCCGCATCGAGCTGGCCTGGCCGGTGACCGATCCGGCGCTGCGCCGCCGCATCATCGATGAATGTCTGGAGCTCTGCCTGGCCGACAACACCGATGCCTGGCTGCTGCAGCCTGACGGGGTCTATCTGAGGGCGCAGTCCGGCCATGCCAGGTCCCGCGCGCACGCGCAGTCAGCGCAGGCCCAGCTGATGGCCCGCTATGGAGGAAAAGCATCATGAACGCCGACCTGATCCTGTGGCGCCACGCCGAGGCCGAGGACCTGATCGACAACGAGGACGCTGGCGGCAACGACCTGTCACGCCGCCTGACCGCCAAGGGCGAGAAGCAGGCGGCCCGCATGGCGGCCTGGCTGCAGCACCGGCTGCCGGAGGACATCCGGATCTGGTCCAGCCCGGCGGTACGCACCGAGCAGACCGTGCTGGCGCTGGGTCGCAAGTACCGCCTGAGCGAGCAGCTGCAACCCAGCGCCGGAGCGGACGAACTGCTGCAGCTGCTGCATTGGCCGCAGCTGCGCCACCCGGCGCTGATCGTCGGCCATCAGCCGACCCTGGGCCGGGTGGTCTCGCGCCTGCTGGGCCTGTCCGAGGCGGAGTGCTCGTTCCGCAAGGGCGCAGTCTGGTGGCTGCGCCAGCGCGAGCGCAACGGCGTGCTGCAGACGGTGCTGGTGACGGTACAGACGCCCGAGCTGCTCTGAAGCCCGGGCCAGCCCGTGCGGGTTGCGCTGATTATTCGGGACTGCCCGCAGGCGCTGCCTTGGCGCGGGGTGCGCGGGGCTTGCGCGCCGGCTTGGCTGCCGGGACCGTTTCTGGCACTGCTGCCGTTTCGACTGGCGCGGCGGCAGCGGCTTCTGCTGCAGTCTCGGTGCTTGCTGTCACGGTCTCGGTTTCGCCCTTGCTGCTGGGGCGCCCGGTCTTGAGGGTGGGCACTGCCGCCAGCGCCGCCTTGAACTTGGCGTCGCTCATGGCAGCCAGTGCCATCAGGCCGGCACGCAGCAGCTCGCTCTTCTTGATCGCCACGCCCAGCGGCAGCGCGCGGGCCTTGAGCGCATCGATGGCCGCGTATTCGTCCTTGGGGATGGTGAAGCTGTCGCGTACCAGCTTGGACTTCTTTTCTTTCTCAGGCGCGGCAGCCTTGCTCTTCTTGGACTGGGTCATGGAAAAACTCCATTAAAAATATATACAGTATATACTGATATTTTTGATCTGCCCAGTATCGGCTTGTCAGCCTTGTAATCATCCTGACTTGCCCAAGGCCTAGTCTTTCAGGGTTATCCCTGAGACCGAGGCCTAGGCATGAAACTTCCCACCCACAACACGACCTGGACAGAGCTCGAGATCGGTGCTTGCGCCACGCTCGAGCGTGAATGCACCGAGCAGGACCTGCTGCTGTTTGCCCATGCATCGGGCAACCGCAATCCGCTCAACCTGCCCGATACCCAAACGCAGGATACAGTAGCACTGGCACCCTCGATGTGGGTCGGCTCGCTGCTGTCGGCCTTGCTGGGCAATGTGCTGCCGGGCCCCGGCACGCTCTATCGCAGCCAGGACCTGCGCTTCCAGCGCCGGGTGCAGGTAGGCGAGCGTCTGCGGGTCACGGTCGAGTGCAAGTCCAAGGGGCCGCAGCCGCTGGCCACCTTCTCGACCCGGGTCAGCAACAGCGCGGGCGAGCTGGTCTGCGAGGGCGAGGCCGAGGTCGAGGTACCGCAGACGCGCCAGGCCATCCACCAGCGTGACCTGCCGCCGCTCATTCTCGGCAGTCGCGACCATTTCGCGGCCTTGCTGGCTGCGGCCCGCCGCCTGCCGCCGCTGGTCACCGCCGTGGTCTGCCCGGAGGATGCCAACTCGATGGGCGGCGTCTGGCTGTCGGCGCGCGAGGGCCTGATCCAGCCGGTGCTGATCGGGCATCCGCAGCGCATGTCGGCGATCGCCGCCGAGCTCGGCGTCGACATTTCCGCCTGGCCGCAGCTGCACGAAACCGAGCCGCGCGCCGCAGCCGCTGCCGCGGTGGCGTTGGCGCGCAAGGGCGAGGCGGGCGCCATCATGAAGGGCGCCATCCACTCCGACGAGCTGCTGGCCGCCGTCGTCAGCAAGGAGCATGGCCTGCGCGGCCACCGCCGCCTGAGCCATGTGTTCGTGATGGACGCGCCCATGCTCGACCACCTGCTGTTCATCTCGGATGCCGCGATCAACATCGCGCCCGACCTGACGACCAAGGTTGACATCACGCAGAACGCGATCGACCTGGCGCGCGCCTGTGGCATCGCCAGGCCGCGCGTCGGCATCCTGTCGGCGGTCGAGACCATCAACACCAGCATCCCGTCGACGCTCGATGCGGCCGTGCTGTCCAAGATGGCCGAGCGCGGCCAGATCCGGGGCGCGACGGTCGACGGGCCGCTGGCGATGGACAACGCGATCGACCTCGACGCCGCCCGCACCAAGGGGATCGACTCGCTGGTGGCTGGCCGCGCCGAGGTGCTGATCGTGCCCAACCTCGAGGCCGGCAACATGCTGGCCAAGGAGCTGACCTTCGTCGCGCGCGCCGAGGCCGCCGGCCTGGTGATGGGGGCGCGCGTGCCGGTGATCCTGACCAGCCGCTCCGACAACGACCGCGCCCGGCTGGCATCCTGCGCGCTGGCGTTGCTGCACGAGCACTGGCACCAGACCGGCCGCAGCGCTGTCGAGGCCGAGCTGGATGCCGCGCAGGACCTGGAGGCGCTGGCATGAGCTTGCTTCTTACCCTCAACGCTGGTTCCTCATCGATCAAGTTCGCGCTGTTCGAGGCGCGCGCACAGAAGCTGCAGCGCCTGGCCACCGGCCAGGTCGAGGGCCTGGGCGAACAGGCGCATTTTTCCGTCAGCACCACCGAGGGCGAGCGCCAGCAGCGGCCGCTCGACGCGAGTGCCGGACCGGCTGACCACCCGCTGGCCATGCAGGCCGTGCTGGAATGGCTCAGGCAGGACTACCCGAACCGCGAGGTGGCGACCGTCAGCCATCGCGTGGTCCACGGCGGCGCCAGCCATGTCGAGCCCATCCTGCTCGACGACGAGAGCTGTGACCGGCTGCGTTCGCTGATCCCGCTGGCACCCTTGCACCAGCCTCATAACCTGGCCGGCATCGACGCGGCGCGCACGGCCTTCCCCGCTGCGCAGCAGGTGGCCTGCTTCGACACCGCCTTCCACCGCAGCCATCCCTTCGTGGCTGATGCCTTTGCGCTGCCGCGCCAGTACTACGAGCAGGGCATCAGGCGCTACGGCTTCCACGGCCTGTCCTACGAGTTCATCGCGCGCCAGCTCAGGAGCCGCCATCCCGGCCTGCTGGCGGGCCGGGTGGTCGTGGCTCACCTGGGCAACGGCGCCTCGATGTGCGCCATGCGCGGCGGCCGCTCGGTCGCCTCGACGATGGGCTTCACCGCGCTCGACGGCCTGCCGATGGGCACCCGCTGCGGCCAGATCGACCCCGGCGTGCTGCTCTACCTGATCAGCGAGCGCGGCATGGACGTCCAGGCCCTGACCGATCTGCTCTATCGAAATTCCGGCCTCAAGGGCATGTCGGGCCTGTCCAACGACATGCGGGCGCTGCTGGCCAGCGAGCTGCCGTCGGCGCGTGAGGCGGTCGACTATTTCGTCGAGCAGTGCCGGCGCGAGCTCGGCGGCCTGGCCGCCAGCCTGGGCGGGCTCGACGCGCTGGTGCTGACCGGCGGCATCGGCGAGCACGCGACCGAGGTCCGCAGTCGCCTGTTGCGCGGCATGGGCTGGCTGGGCATCGATTTCGACGAGTCGGCCAACCTGGCCGGCGCCGAGGAGATCAGCCTGCCGCGCAGTGCCGTGCGGGTGCTGGTGCTGGCCACCGACGAGGAACGCATGCTGGCCGAGCATGCCGCCGAGCTGACCGCGCAGTCCTGAACCCTTCCACCCTTTCACAGCGAGTCCCCATCACCATGCAAGCCCATTACAGCGCGGCCAATCTGCCGACCCGCCTGGCGCAGGAGCAAGCGGAGCAGGCGGCGCAGCTGCAGCGCCTCTCTAGCTGCAGCGCGACCCATCTGCAGAAGATCTTCCGCAACCATGCCGAGCGCTCGATCGAGCTCTGGCAGGCAGGCCTGCAGGCCCAGCAGCAGCTGCTCGAGCGTGCCCGGCAAGGCCAGCTGCTGGCCGACAGCAGCCAATACCTGGTCGACGCTGCCCAGCGCAGCGTGCTGACCGCCGACGTGCTGCGCGAGCGCGCCAGCATCGACCGCGAGCACCAGGCCGCCGGCACGCCGCCGGTGCTCGACTACGACTACGAGCTGGTGCTCGATGCGAGCCAGTTCGCGCGTCCGGCCAACTACCAGCTGCTCAGGATCCTGCGCCCCGACGGTGGCGAGACGCTGGACTGGAAGCGTCCCTTCATGATCATAGACCCGCGCGCCGGCCATGGCGCCGGCATCGGCGGCTTCAAGCCCGACAGCCAGGTCGGCGTCGCGCTGCGCGGCGGCCATCCGGTCTACTTCGTCGTGTTCCGCCAGCATCCCGAGCCGGGCCAGACCCTGGCCGACGTGATGCGCGCCGAGGCCGAGTTCCTGCGCGAGATCTCGCGCCGCCACCCCGAGGCGCCCAAGCCGGTGGTGTTCGGCAACTGCCAGGGCGGCTGGGCCACGCTGGTGCTGGCGGCGGCCAACCCGGACATCACGGGGCCGCTGGTCATCAACGGCTCGCCGGTGGCGACCTGGTCGGGCGAGGTCGGCGCCAACCCGATGCGTTACAACGGCGGCCTGATGGGTGGCATCGCGCCGGCACTCCTGTCGATGGACCTGGCCAACGGCGAGTTCGACGGCGCCCACCTGGTCAGCAACTTCGAGCAGCTCAATCCTATCAGGACTATTTATGCTACCTTTTGAGTGACTGAGAGGATAAAAGACTACCTTAAAAAGGTAGCATGCTATCTTTATGTGCTATCTTTATGTGCTACCTTTTGATGCACCTTAGTTCTCGGCAAGCTTCCCCTCATATGTTTTTAGCCGGACCGAGCGGCTGACCCATCTGTCAGCGGCGATGGACTGAGCCTGTTCATCATCGAGGACATGCCCGAAGACTAGGGGCTGGGTCGACCCAGTTGAACTGGAGTCCCGACTTGAGCCGGAGGACAAGCAGGCCAAGCGCCCAGTGGGTATTCCGGCCCATCGTGACCGGTCATTCCGGTCGATCGTGACCGCTGGTTCCGGTCCAACGTGACC
>CAZJQH010000031.1:0-16923 GCA_964547895.1 uncultured Chitinophaga sp.
AGAAGACGCTGCGCAGCGAGCGCTACTTCGGCTCGGTCGCGCGCAGCTTCCAGCTCCCGACCGACATCGACAGCAGCAAGGCCAAGGCGAAGTTCGACAACGGCGTGCTGAGCCTCACCTTGCCCAAGAAGCAGGGTGGCGGCAGCGGCCACCGGCTGGCGATCGATTGAGGCGATCTTGTTGCTTCAGCGGAACACCACGGTACGGTGGCCGTTGAGCAGCACGCGGTGCTCGCTGTGCCACTTGACGGCCCGGGCGAGCACCTGGCTCTCGGTGTCGCGCCCGATCGAGGTCAGGTCGTCCACCGTCATGCTGTGGTCGACGCGCGCGACGTCCTGCTCGATGATCGGGCCCTCGTCGAGGTCGGCCGTCACGTAGTGCGCGGTGGCACCGATCAGCTTGACGCCACGGTCGTGCGCCTGGTAGTAGGGCTTGGCGCCCTTGAAGCTGGGCAGGAAGCTGTGATGGATGTTGATCGCGCGGCCCGACAGGCTCTTGCACATGCCATCCGAGAGCACCTGCATGTAGCGCGCCAGCACCACCAGCTCGGCGCCTTCCTGCTCGATGATCTCGAGCTGGCGCGCCTCGACCTGGGTCTTGGTGGCCGCCGTCACCGGCAGGTGGTGGAAGGGAATGTTGTAGCTGGCCGCGAGCTGGTAGAAGTCGCGGTGGTTGCTGATGATGGCGCGGATGTCGATCGGCAGCAGACCGCTCTTCCAGCGGAACAGCAGGTCGTTGAGGCAGTGACCCTGCTGGCTCACCATGATGACCGTGGCCATGCGCGAATCCAGCTGGTGCAGCTCTAGTTCCATGCCGTGGGCCTGCGCGAACAGCCTGGCCTCGGTGCGCAGGTCCGCCGCGCTCAGGCGCAGGCAGACGAACTGCACCCGCATGAAGAACAGGCCGGTGTCGTGGTCGTTGTACTGGGCGGCTTCCTCGATGTTGCCGCCATGCTCCAGCAGGAAGCCCGAGACCGCATGCACGATGCCGGGCTTGTCCTGGCAGGACAGGGTCAAGACATAAGTTGGGTTCATGGTGTGTCGATTGTCGCGCATGGCTGGCGCGCCTGGCTGGTGCGCGCAGCGCCGGCTTTGCAGGCCGCTGCATCCATGGCGTGCCCCCTGTCATGTCTTTGCCTCCCTGGCCGTAAAGCAAGGCAAGAGACCTCATCTTTTCCATAGCGGACAGCCAGTTTTCTGATTGATTTTTTCTATTGTCTTGGACGGATTGGCTCTTGCACTGAGCGCCAGCCCGCGCGTTAATAGGAAACTGGTTCATTGCTTGTTCACTGGAGGAAAAATGTCCAAGAAGAAGACTGAAGCGCGCCGGATCGACATCGGGATTGCAGAGCGGGACCGGGCCGAGATTGCCCAGGGTCTCAGTCGACTGCTGGCCGATACCTTCACGCTCTACCTGAGCACGCACAACTTCCACTGGAACGTCACCGGTCCGATGTTCAACAGCCTGCACGCGATGTTCATGCAGCAGTACACCGAGCTGTGGAACGCGGTTGACCCGATCGCCGAGCGCATCCGCGCCCTGGGTCATGTGGCGCCCGGCTCCTACGCCGAATACGCCCGCCTGAGCTCGCTGCCCGACGCCGATTCCAAGCCGCCCAAGGCAATGGAGATGGTCCGTATCCTGGCCGAGGGACACGAGGCGGTCGCGCGCACCGCGCGCAGCATCTTCCCGGTGGCTGACCAGGCCAACGACCAGCCGACCGCCGATCTGCTGACGCAGCGCCTGACCGTGCACGAGCAGACCGCCTGGATGCTGCGCAGCCTGCTGGAGGACTGAGCCAGGTGTCGGGATCAGTGCCGCAGTAGGCGCTGGTCGATGCTGTCGCCGTTTTCCTGCTGCAGCCTCAGCCTGGCGGGCAGGTAGTTCAGTTCGGGTGCCAGCCAGATGTCCACCCGGGTCTCGCCGGCTTGCTGGGCCGGACGCTCCAGGTGCCAGGTCATGATCTGGCCGGCCGGCAGGGCCAGGTTCTCCTTGCCGCGCCAACGGAAAGTCCACTGCTCGATGGCGCGCGTGGCCGCAACTGGAATGGTCCAGCTGTCGCCGCGCTTGGGCACATGCTCCAGCGCAGCCATCTGTAGCCCGAGCTGGATGAAGACGCTGAGCCGGTCCTGGGTGCCCGCCGGCATCGCCAGCGTGCTGCCGCCCGGCTCATGTCGCACCAGCCCAGCAGCCTGATCGAGCAGGGTGATCTTCTCGCGCCGCGCCCGGTCGCTGAAGCGTTCGGGCTGCAGGCCTTGGCTGCCGATCCGGCCGCTGCTGGTCTGGCTGCGCGAGCCGACCAGGAAGGCGCTGACTTCCATCCTGGCCTGGTAGGTCCTGCCATCCTGTCGCCAGTCCAGCATTGCGTCGGCACTGAAGGGCAGGCCCTTGGTCTGTCCCGCCAGTTCGTAGATCAGTCGGGCCGGAGCCGGGGCTGTCGCCACCTTGGCTGCTACATTGGCCTGTGATTGATTGCTTGACGGTGGCGGTGATGGCTGGGCGGCATCCTGTCGTTCAGGCATTGCAGCGCCGGTAGCTGCCATTGGGCTGGCATCGTTCGCCTGCGAGTCATCGCTGGCCGGTGCCAGGGGCGATGCAGTAGGCGCCTCCGCAGGCCGTGGGCTTTTGGCAGTATCCGGCCCAGGCTGTATCCCTGGCCTGACCGCTACCGGGGTGGGCGCCGATGCCGGTGGCTCAGGGGACCGCAGTTCCAACGGCACCACCTCGCTGGTCTCGTCCTGCCTTGCCTGATCCGGCAGTTCTGGGCCCGACAGGGACCAGAGCAGGAGCAGATGCGCGACCGTCACGCCCGCGCCGGCCGTCAGCCAGCGCAGCCGGTCGGTGTTCGGGGTGGGGGCGATGTCTGGGCGCAAGCTAGGGTCTTGAAGTTCACTGCCTACAATAGCAAAAAACTTTCCTGGCCGCTGACGGCCTGTCCACGGCATCTGCTGTCGCCAGGCTGCCGGTCGCGTTCTCCGACATGAAACTGGCCACCTACAGGGACGGCTCGCGCGACGGGCAACTGGTCGTCGTCTCGCGCGACCTGCGCTCGGCTCATTACGCCACCACTGCCGCCCATACCCTGCTGCAGGCGCTCGACGACTGGAACTTCATCGCGCCGCAGCTGCAGGATCTCTACGTGGCGCTCAACCAGGGCCGCGCCCGCCACGCCTTTCCCTTCGATCCGGCACGCTGCATGGCACCCTTGCCACGCGCCTTCCAGTGGCTGGTCGCGGATGCCGAGCCTGCCGGCAGCCCGGCTGCGCTGCCGCCGCTGCGACAGGGCTGTGGCGCCGCCTTTGCCGGTCCGACGGATGAGATGCTCGTCAGCGACGAGGCACTGGCACCTGACTTCGCGCCGGGGCTGGCGGTCATCACCGGCGACTTGCCGACACTGGCGGAGCCCGGGCAGGCGCTCGATTCGATCCGCTTGCTGATGCTGTGCAACGACTGGCGCCTGCGGGCGCTGGAAGGTGGTGCAGGGGGCGCCGAAAGCCCCTCCATCCAGGCCAGGCCCGCCACGGCCTTCAGCCCAGTCGCCCTGACACTGGACGAGCTGGGTCCGTCCTGGGCGCGCGGCCGCCTGCAGGCGACGGTCGAGATCGGGCTCAACGGGCGCAGCTCAAGCGTGAGCGAAAGCGATGCGACGCGCTGGCATTTCGGCCAGCTGATCGCCCAGGCCTGCCGGACCCGGCCTCTGGCGGCGGGCAGCGTGCTGGGGATGGCGCTTGGTACAGGCGAGGCTGCGCGGCAGGAGCCCTCGGCCAAGACCGAACTGCGTTGGGGCGACCGGGTGCGGATCGAGGTCCGCGGGCGCGACGGCCAGAGCCTGTTCGGCGCGATCGAACAGACCCTGTCAGATCTGGGTTGAGGCTGCGGCCGGCAGCGCAGCTTCAGAGCTTGGGGCGAGTCTCGCCGCTGCTGCGTTCGGCGCGTTCCTGGCAGCCTATGCAGCGCATCGTGGTCGGGTTGGCGTGCAGGCGCGCCACCGGAATGTCGACGCCGCAATCCGAGCAGAGCCCATAGTCGCCGTGCGCGATGCGATCGAGCGCAGCCTCGATGGCCTTGAGCTCGGCTGTCTCGCGCTGGTCGATCGCCATAGCGAGGTCACGTTCACCGTCGAACTGGGCCCAGTCGCCACTCTGGACGTCATGCCGATCGCCGGCTGCCTCGGCGCGGCCGATCTTGCCGCCGCGCTGGGCCCTGATCTGCGCGATCAGATCGCTGCGCATCTGCTGCAGTTGCTGGACAAAGGTGTCTGAAATGTCGGCGCTCATGGCGATCTGCTCCTGTTGCTGGCTGGACGGCTCGCTGCGGCTTTCATTGCCCAGTCGAACCCTTTGTCCATATCTTGCCTCACTCGGCGCGAACTGTGTTGATCGATGTCAAGCCGTGATCCGGCGGATTTCCTGGCCGCTTGTGGCATGCTATGTCCGCATGTGGGCCGGACTGGCTGCACATGCCATTCCCCAGGAGTTCAGATGGACAAGACCGATTTCAGCGCATTTGCCCAGTACATACCGGGCTTCGACTTCCTGCAGAACCTCGCGCGCCAGGCGACCGGCGTGACGCCGGGCCTGCAGCCGCAGGCTGGTGCCATGCCTTCGCTGGGGCACTGGGTGGCGCCGACCTTCAGCGTCGAGGAAATCGACAAGCGGATCCAGGACCTGCGCGCGGTGGCGTTCTGGCTCGAGCAGAATGGCAAGGCGCTGGACGCGACGATCCAGGCGCTCGAAGTGCAGAAGATGACGCTGGCCACACTCGAGAACATGAACCTGAGCCTGAAGGACGTGGCCGAGTCGTTCAAGATGAAGTCCGAGCCGCAGCAGCCCGTCAAGGCCAGCGAAGCGGCGGCGCAGCCGGCCGCCCAGCCAGAACAGGCCGTGCCGGCAGTCGATCCGATGCAGTGGTGGAACTCGCTCACCGAGCAGTTCGCCGGCATTGCCTCGAACGCGCTGCATGACATGGCAGGTCAGGCGGCCCAGGTGGCCGAGCAGATGGCGCAGACGGTGCAGGCCGGAGCCGAGGCCGCCGAGAAGCTGGTCGAGCAGGCCAGGGAAGAGGTCGAGCGCCAGGCGGCCCAGGCCGCGGAGCCAGCGCCTGCTGCAGCTCCAGCCAAGAAGCCGGCGCGCAAGACCCAGGCCGCTGCCAAGTCGGCCGGCACCCGGCCAGCGGCGAAGAAGACCAGCGCTGCGGCCAGGAAGGCCGCTCCCGCCAAGTCACGCAGCAAGCCGGCCGCAGGCTGATCGTCGGCCAGGCTGCGCGCGCAATCAGACGCCGCGCGCGCGCTCCGACTTGAAGCGGGCGCGCAGCGCGCTGAAGGTCCCGGCCTCGAGCGATTCGCGTACCTCGCGCATCAGGTTGAGGTAGTAGTGCAGGTTGTGCACCGTGGTCAGCATGGGCCCAAGCATCTCGCCGCAGCGATCGAGGTGGTGCAGGTAGGCGCGGCTGAAGCCCTCGCGCCCGCCGTCGTCCCAGCTCACGCCGCTGGAGCCGGCGCAGGCGTAGCAGGTGCAGCTGGAGTCGAGCGGCTGCGGGTCGGCCTTGTGGCGCGCGTTGCGGATCTTGAGGTCGCCGTAGCGGGTGAAGATGGTGCCGTTGCGCGCGTTGCGCGTCGGCATCACGCAGTCGAACATGTCTACGCCCTGGGCCACGCCCTCGACCAGGTCCTCGGGCGTGCCGACGCCCATCAGGTAGCGCGGCTTGTGCGCGGGCAGCCGGTGCGGCGTGTGCGCCATGATCTGCAGCATCAGTTCCTTGGGCTCGCCGACGCTCACCCCCCCGACCGCGTAGCCCGGGAAGTCCATCTCGACCAGGGCTTCCAGCGACTCCTGGCGCAGGTGCTCGAACATGCCGCCCTGCACGATGCCGAACAGCGCGTTCGGGTTCTGCAGTCGCTCGAACTCGTTCTTGCTGCGCAGAGCCCAGCGTCGGCTCAGCTCCATCGAGACCCGCGCCTCGGCCTCGGTCGTGATGTGGCCCGAGCCTTTTTCGCCCTGCCAGTAGGGCGTGCACTCGTCGAGCTGCATCACGATGTCGGAGTTCAGGATGGTCTGGATCTGCATGCTGACCTCGGGCGACATGAAGAGCTTGTCGCCGTTGACCGGCGAGGCGAACTTGACGCCTTCCTCGCTGATCTTGCGCATCGCGCCCAGGCTCCAGACCTGGAAGCCGCCCGAGTCGGTCAGGATCGGCTTGTCCCATTGCTCGAACTGATGCAGGCCGCCAAAGCTCTGCATGATGTCGAGCCCCGGGCGCATCCAGAGGTGGAAGGTGTTGCCGAGGATGATCTGCGCGCCCATGTCGTGCAGGCTGCGCGGCATCACGCCCTTGACGGTGCCGTAGGTGCCGACCGGCATGAAGATCGGCGTCTGTACCACGCCGTGGTTGAGGGTCAGTGTGCCGCGGCGCGCGTGGCTGTCGGGGTCGGTCTTGAGCAGGTCAAACTTGAGCATGGGAAGCCTTTCTGGCGAGCAGCATGGCGTCGCCATAGCTGAAGAAACGGTAGCCTTGGCGGATGGCTCGCGCATAGAGCGCCATCACGGTCTCGTAGCCGGCGAAGGCGCTGACCAGCATCATCAGCGTGCTCTTGGGCAGGTGGAAGTTGGTCACCAGCAGGTCGACCACCTTGAACTCGAAGCCGGGCGTGATGAAGATCTCGGTCTCGCCGCTGGCGCGGCCGAAGCTGGCCCAGGACTCGAGCGTGCGCACCGTGGTGGTGCCGACGGCGATCACGCGGCCGCCGCGGGCGCGGCATTCCTCAATCGCGCGCTGGGTGGCCTCGGGCACCTCGTAGCGCTCCGAATGCATCACATGGTCGGCGATAGCCTCGACCTTGACCGGCTGGAAGGTGCCGGCGCCCACATGCAGCGTGACGTTGGCGCGCTGCACGCCGCGCACCTCGAGCTCGGCCAGCAGTGCTTCATCGAAGTGCAATGCAGCGGTCGGCGCCGCGACCGCGCCGGGGGAGCGCGCGAACACGGTCTGGTAGCGGCGCTCGTCGTCGGCGCTGTCGCCATGCTCGATATAGGGCGGCAGCGGCACATGGCCGTGCGCCTCCATCAGCGCGTAGGGCTCGGAGCTCAGGCGGAAGCGGAACAGCGGGCCGTTCTCCTCCGGCCAGCGGCCCAGCAGCTCGGCGCTGAAACCGCCGGCCATGGTCAGCACAGCGCCAGGCAGCGGCTTCTTGCTGACCTTCATGTGCGCGACCACCTCGTGGTCCTGCAGCACGCGCTCGATCAGCAGCTCGACCTTGCCGCCACTGGCCTTCTCGCCATAGAGGCGCGCCTTGACGACCTTGGTGTCGTTGAAGACCAGCAGGTCGCCGGCCCTGAGCAGGCCGGGCAGCTCCCGGAAGATGCGGTCGACGGGGGAGGGGCCGCTGTTGTCGAGCAGGCGCGAGGCGCTGCGCTCGGCGGCCGGATGCTGGGCGATCAGTTCGGGCGGCAGCTCGAAGTCGAAATCGCTGACGGTGTGGGCGCGTCCTGCGCCGGAGATGGCTGGATTCATGTCGCTTGAGGGCCGAACAGGCCCGTGCCAAGAAAAAGGCGCTATTGTCGCGCATGAGCTGCAGGGCTGTCTCCAGGGATGGCTCTGGCGCATAATTGCTGCAATGCAATAAAGGAGGCAAACGATGGCGCTGGTCGTCTTCAACCAGAAGGGTGGGGTGGGCAAGTCCACCATCGCATCCAATCTTGCTGCAATCAGCGCAGCGCAGGGGCTGCGCACGCTGCTGATCGACCTCGATCAGCAGGGCAACTCGACGCGCTACCTGCTCGGCGACAGTGCGCAAGCGGGCCAGCCTTCGGTGGCCAGCTTCTTCGAGCAGACGCTGAGCTTCAGCTTCAACCCGGTGCCGCCGACCGATTTCGTGCTGCGCACGCCCTTCGAGGGCCTGGACCTGATGGCCGCGAGCGACCGGCTCGACGAGCTGCAGGTCAAGCTCGAGTCGCGCCACAAGATCTACAAGCTGCGCGAGGCGCTGCAGCAGCTGGGAGCGCAATACGAGCGCATCTACGTCGACACGCCGCCGGCGCTGAACTTCTACACCCGCTCGGCGCTGATGGGTGCGGCCGGCTGCCTGATCCCGTTCGACTGCGACGACTTCAGCCGCCAGGCGCTCTACACCCTGCTGGCCAATGTGCAGGAGATCCGCGCCGACCACAACCCCGGCCTGCAGGTCAAGGGCATTGTCGTCAACCAGTTCCAGTCGCGCGCCAGGCTGCCGCAGCAGCTGGTCCAGGCTCTGATCGACGAGGGCTTGCCGGTGCTGCAGCCCTATCTGCCGTCCTCGATCAAGGTGCGCGAGTCGCACCAGCTCGCGCGTCCGATGATCCACCTCGATCCCGGGCACAAGCTGACCCAGGCCCTGGTCGAGCTGCACGCCGCGCTGGCCTGACAGGCCTGGCGCCGGGCTTCAGTCCTGCGCCAGCAGCTGGCGCAGCAGCGGGTGCTGCACCTTGCGCTCGGTGCTGATCGCGAAGTACTCTTCCTCTACGCCGGTGCAGGCGCCCAGCAGCCTGGCCTGGTGGCGCTGCAGCAGCGCAGCCTCGAGCGCCAGCGCGGCCGGGAACACGCCGAGGCCGCCGCCGCCGAAGGTCTCCAGCAGTGCGCTGTCCTCGAACTCTCCGGCCACGCGCGGGCGCAGGCCCTGCTGGGCCAGCCACTGGTCCAGGTGGCCGCGCACGATCGAGTGCTTGGTCGGCAGCAGCACCGGAACCTGCTGCAGCGAGGCCGGAAAGCCCTTGCTGGCCTGCTCCCACCAGTGCGGCGTGGCGTACCAGCCCATGCCGGTCGTGCCCAGCGGATGGCTGTGCACCTTGAGGTGCGGATTGAAGGGCGCCGGGTGGTCGGCCAGCACGACATCGAGCTGGTGCAGCGCGAGCTCGGCCAGCAGCTCGGCCATCTCGCCCTCGTGGCAGACCAGGCGCAGGTCGGGCGTGGTCAGCAGCGGCTGCAGCAGGCGCTGCACCTCGAGCTTGGCCAGCCCGTCGGCGATGCCGATCGCCAGCCGCATCGCGGGCGCCTGCGCCGCCTGGCGCACTTTCTCGGGCAGGGTCTCGCCGAGCTGGAAGATCTGTTCGGCCTGGCGCAGCGCCTCGATCCCGGCCTCGGTCAGCGCCAGCCCGCGCCCGGCTGGCTTGAGCAGCTGGCAGCCCAGGTCGCGCTCGAGCTCGCGCACCTGGGCGCTGACGGTCTGCACCGCCATGTCGAGCCGGCCGGCGGCGCGCGTCATGCTGCCTTCCTTGGCGACGATCCAGAAGTAGTACAGGTGCCGGTAGTTGAAGGCCAGGCTCATCAGCAGCTTTGATCAGAATGTGGATTCCTGATTCTCTGCTTTTTTCGGCTCTGCACGGACCTATCTTGTCGTCCTGCATGCAAGGACTTGTTGCATGATTTGTTTGCACTGCGACGTTCTTGCACCCATCATGATCGATCGTGACGTTTGACTGAGGCCACTATGCTTTGGAACTTGCTTGTTTTTGTCGGCGGCTTGCTGGCCCTGGTCGCCGGGGCCAACGCGTTGGTCCACGGGGCCTCCAGGATGGCCTTGTCGCTGGGCATCTCGCCGCTGGTGGTGGGGCTCACCATCGTGGCCTTTGGCACCAGCGCGCCCGAAATGGCGGTGTCCACCGGGGCCGTGCTCAACGGCCAGACCGACATCGCGCTGGGCAATGTGGTGGGCAGCAACATCTTCAACGTGCTGTTCATCCTGGGCGCCAGCGCCCTGATCGCGCCCCTGGTGGTGCATGTCCAGCTGATCCGGCAGGAGGTGCCCATCATGCTGGGTGCTGCCTTGTTGCTCATCGTGCTGGCCTCGGACGGCTCCATCTCCTGGTGGGATGGCGCCTTGCTGCTGGTGCTGATGCTCGTCTACACCGGCTTCCTGATCGTGCAGTCGCGCCGCGAATCGGCCGCCGATACCGCCGAGTTCGACGCCGAGCTGCAGCCAGCCGACGCTGGCGCCTGGGACTCCAGATGGCCGGTCCAGCTGGGACTGATCGCGGCCGGACTGGGCTTGCTGGTGCTGGGGTCCGAGGGCCTGGTCACCTCGTCGGTCGCCTTTG
Source organism: uncultured Chitinophaga sp. (assembly GCA_964547895.1). Classification (GTDB taxonomy): domain Bacteria; phylum Pseudomonadota; class Gammaproteobacteria; order Burkholderiales; family Burkholderiaceae_C; genus Malikia. The sequence goes on from CAZJQH010000031.1 coordinate 10,068, forward strand.
CCAAGGCCCTGGGGGTCAGCGATCTGGTGATCGGCCTGACCATCGTGGCGGCCGGCACATCGATGCCGGAGGTGGCGACCTCGCTGACCGCGGCCTTCAAGGGCGAGCGCGACATCGCGGTCGGCAATGTGGTGGGCAGCAATACCTTCAACATCCTGGGCTGCGTCGGCCTCAGTGGCGTGGCGTCCGGCACCCTGGGCTTGCCGGTGGCGCCCAGCATGCTGACCTTCGACCTCTGGGTCATGCTGGCTGTCACGCTGGCCTGCCTGCCGGTGTTCCTGAGTGGGCGCGAGATCGCGCGCTGGGAGGGCGGCTTGTTCCTGGGCTATTACGCGGCCTATGTGGCCTACATGATCCTGGCTGCCCAGCAGCACGATGCCTTGCCGGCCTACTCGGCTGCGATGATGAGCTTCGTGGTCCCGCTGACCATCGTGACCTTCATCGTGGTGCTGCTGCGGCAGAAGGGCTCTGCTGCTTCGCCGGGGCGCTGATCCACCCGAGGGATGCGGCACAATCCCGCCATGCCTCGTTCTCCCGAAGCGGCTTCCGCAGCACCCTCATCGACAGTGGCTGGGGCCAAACCCCTGTCCGCGCCGCAGAAGGCGCTGCGCAAGCTCGGGCTGGTGCGCGCGATCGACCTGGCGCTGCATCTGCCGCTGCGCTACGAGGACGAGACCCGCATCGTGCGGCTGCGCGACGCGCGCGAGGGTGAGGAGGTGCAGATCGAGGGCATCGTGACTTCCTGCCAGGTCAGCCCAGGCCCGCGTCGGCAGCTGCTGGTGGTGCTCGACGACGGCAGCGAGCGCTGCACGCTGCGCTTCTTCAGCTTCTACCCCTCGCACCAGAAGACGCTCGCGGTCGGCGAGCGCATCCGCGCCCGTGGCGAACTGCGCGGCGGCTTCATGGGCTGGACCATGATGCATCCGACCTTCCGCCTTGCCGGCGGCGAGCTGCCCGACGCGCTGACCCCGGTCTATCCGACCAGCGCCGGACTGCCGCAGGCCTACTTGCGCCGTGCCGTGCTCAGCGGCCTGGAGCGTGCCGATCTGGACGACACGGTGCCGCCCGAGGCGATCGCCGACTGCCCGGGCCTGCGGCTGCGCGTGCGCAACGGCTCGGCCCAGCCGCCCTGGACGCTGCGCGATGCCTTGCACTTTCTGCATCACCCCAGGCCCGACACCTCGCTGGCGGCGCTGGAGGATCGCAGCCATCCGGCCTGGCAGCGCCTGAAGGCCGAGGAGCTGCTGGCGCAGCAGCTTTCGCAACAACGCGCCAAGCAGGAGCGTGATCTGCTGCGCGCGCCGGCGCTGCGCCGCAGCCCGGCCGGCCTGGAGCAGCAGTTGCTCGCGGTCCTGCCCTTTGGCCTGACCGGTGCGCAGGCCCGCGTGGTCGACGAGATCGCGGCCGACCTCGTGCGCGCCGTGCCTATGCACCGCCTGCTGCAGGGTGACGTCGGGAGCGGCAAGACCGTGGTCGCCGCGCTGGCCGCGACGGTGGCGATCGACGCCGGTTGGCAATGCGCGCTGATGGCGCCGACCGAGATCCTGGCCGAGCAGCATTTCAGCAAGCTGGTCGGCTGGCTCGAGCCGCTGCTGGCGCCGCTGGGCAAGGGCGTTGCCTGGCTGACCGGCAGCCAGAAGAAGAAGGAGCGCACCGCCATGCTCGAGCGCATCGCCTCGGGCCAGGCCGCGCTGGTGGTCGGCACCCATGCGGTGATCCAGGAGCAGGTCCAGTTCCAGAACCTGGCCTTGGCGATCATCGACGAGCAGCACCGTTTTGGCGTCGCCCAGCGCCTGGCCCTGCGCGAGAAGATGCAGGATGCCGGGCTCGAGCCGCACCTGCTGATGATGAGCGCGACGCCGATCCCGCGCACGCTGGCGATGAGCTACTACGCCGATCTCGACGTCTCGACGATCGACGAGCTGCCGCCCGGCCGCAGCCCGATCGTGACCAAGACCATCTCGGACAGCCGGCGTCAGGAAGTCATCGAGCGCATCCGCTCCCAGGTCGCGCAGGGACGCCAGGTCTACTGGGTCTGCCCGCTGATCGAGGAGAGCGAAGCGCTCGACCTCGGCAACGCGACCGCGACCCATCTCGAACTCAGCGCCGCGATGGAAGGAGTGAAGAACGCCGACGGCAGCCCGGTGCTGGTCGGCCTGCTGCACTCGCGCATGCCGCCAGCCGAGAAGAAGGCGGTGATGGCGCTGTTCAGCGCCGGCGCCATGGGCGTGCTGGTCAGCACCACCGTGATCGAGGTCGGCGTCGACGTGCCCAATGCCTCGCTGATGGTGATCGAGCATGCCGAGCGCTTCGGCCTGAGCCAGCTGCACCAGCTGCGTGGCCGGGTCGGACGCGGCGCGGTGGCCTCGGTCTGCCTGCTGCTGTACTCGACCAACGAGGCCGGCCGCCTGAGCGAGACCGCACGCGACCGCCTGCGCGCGATGGCCGAGACCCAGGACGGCTTCGAGATCGCGCGGCGCGACCTCGAGATCCGCGGGCCCGGCGAATTCCTCGGCGCGCGCCAGTCGGGTGCCGCCATGCTGCGCTTTGCCGACCTGACGACCGACACCCACCTGCTCGAATGGGCACGCGCCTGGGCGCCCGTCATGCTGGCGCGCTGGCCGCGCCAGGCACAGCAGCATGTGGAACGCTGGCTCGGTGGAAAATCGGACTATCTGAAGGCCTGAACCCATCCATGACCCTGACCGAACTCAAGTACATCGTCGCCGTCGCGCGCGAACGCCATTTCGGCAAGGCGGCCGAGGCCTGCTTCGTCTCCCAGCCCACCCTGTCGGTCGCGATCAAGAAGCTCGAGGAGGAGCTCGAGCTGAAGCTGTTCGAGCGCAACGCCAGCGAGGTCGCCGTCACGCCGCTGGGCGAGGAGATCGTGCGCCAGGCCCAGATCGTGCTCGAGCAGGCCGCCGCGATCAAGGAGATCGCCAAGCGCGGCAAGGATCCGCTGGCAGGTCCCTTGCGCCTGGGCGTGATCTACACCATCGGCCCCTACCTGCTGCCCGACCTGGTGCGCCAGGTGATCGAGCGCACGCCGCAGATGCCGCTGATGCTGCAGGAGAACCTGACTGCCAAGCTGCTCGAGCAGCTGCGCCTGGGGGAGATCGACTGCGCCATCCTGGCCGAGCCCTTTCCCGACACCAACCTGGCGATCGCGCCGCTCTACGACGAGCCCTTCGTCGCGGTGGTGCCGGTCAACCATGCGCTGGCGCAGCAGGACGAGATCACCGCCGACCAGCTCAAGCAGGAGACCATGTTGCTGCTGGGCACCGGACATTGCTTCCGAGACCATGTGCTGGAAGTCTGCCCCGAGTTCGCGCGCTTCTCGAACGACGCCGAAGGCATCCGCAAGAGCTTCGAGGGCAGCTCGCTCGAGACCATCCGCCACATGGTGGCCGCCGGCATGGGCGTCACGCTGGTGCCGCGCCTGAGCGTGCCGAACTCGGCGCTCGGCCCCGGTGCCAGGGCCCTGCCGCCCGGCTCCGGCCCGGGCGATGCCTCCTATCTGCGCTACCTGCCCTTCGCGGGCGAGCCGCCGATGCGCCGCGTCGTGCTGGCCTGGCGGCGCAGCTTCACGCGCTACGAGGCAATCGCCGCCTTGCGCAATGCCATCTACGCCTGCGAACTGCCAGGCGTCAAGCGACTCTCAGCATGAACCACACCAACGCTACCGAGCTGCCGCCCTGGCGCGCCAGGCTTGCCCTCTACCTCGACCTGATCCGCTGGAACCGGCCCGCCGGCTGGCTGCTCCTGCTCTGGCCCACGCTGTCGGTGCTCTGGGTTGCCGCCGGCGGCTGGCCCGGCTGGCACCTGTTGCTGGTCTTTGTGCTCGGCACCATCCTGATGCGCAGCGCGGGCTGCTGCATCAACGACGTCGCCGACCGCGACTTCGACCGCCATGTCAAGCGCACCGCGCAGCGCCCGATCACCAGCGGGCGCATCTCGGTGCGGGAGGCGCTGGCCGTCGGTGCCGTGCTGGCCTTCCTGGCCTTCGACCTGGCATTGACCACCACGCTCCAGGTCATCCTGCTGTGCTTTCCGGCGCTGGCCGTGGCGATGGCCTATCCCTATGCCAAGCGCCATGTCTCGATGCCGCAAGCCGTGCTCGGCGTGGCCTTCAGCTTCGGCATTCCGATGGCCTACGCGGCGGTGCAGGGCGACATTCCTTGGCAGGCCTGGGGCCTGGTGCTGAGCAATCTGTTCTGGGTGCTGGCCTACGACACCGAATACGCGATGGTCGACCGCGACGACGACCTCAGGATCGGCATGAAGACCTCGGCCATCACGCTGGGGTCATGGGACGTGGCAGCCGTGACAGCCTTCTATCTGTTGCACCTGGCGCTGTGGGGCTGGCTGCTCTGGCCCGAGGTGGGCGGGCCCGTGTTCGCGCTGGCGCTGCTGGCGGCGCTGATCCAGGTCGGCTGGCATTTCGGCATGATCCGCGGCCGCACCCGCGAAGGGTGCTTTCGCGCCTTCCGGCTCAACCACTGGCTGGGCGCCACGCTGTTCGCCGGCGTGGCAGCCCATTACGCGCTGGCCTGATCAGCCGCCGAACTCGTCGCCGAGTTCCCGCGCGCGGTCGCAGGCCGCGTGCAGCGCCTTGACGAAGCTGGCCTTGACGTCGCTGTCCTCGAGCGAGCAGAGCGCGGCATAGGTGGTGCCGCCCTTGGACGTGACCCGCTCGCGCAGCACCTCGGGCGGCTCGCTGGCGTCCCTGGCCAGCCGGGCGGCGCCGGCAAAGGTGCCGATGGCCAGCCGGGTCGCGGTCTCGGCGCTCAGTCCCATCTCGGTGCCAGCCTGGCGCATCGCTTCGAGAAAATAGAACACATAGGCTGGGCCGGAGCCCGACAGTGCGGTCACCGCATCCAGGGCGGCCTCGTGCTCGACCCAGAGGAACTCGCCAGTGGTACCCACCACGGCTTCGACCAGACCGCGGTCGGCCGGGTCGACCGCCGGGCGCGCATAGAGGCCCGTCATGCCCTGGCCGACCAGCGCCGGCGTGTTGGGCATGGCGCGCACGATGCGCTCGCTGCCCAGCCAGGCCGCCATGCTGTCGCTGCGGATGCCGGCGGCCACGCTCAAGTGCAGAGCGCTGTTCACATGGACGGCGCAGTCCAGCGCGACCTGCTTGAAGACCTGCGGCTTGACGGCCCAGACCACCAGGTCGCTGCCTTGCAGCGCGCCGTCCGCGCCGGCCTGGGTACGGACGCCGAACTGCGACTGCAACCGGATGCGCTGTTCGGCCAGCGGATCGACGACCGTGATGCGTTCGCCCTCCAGGCCCTGCTGGATCAGTCCGCCGATGATGGCGCTGGCCATGTTGCCGCCGCCGATGAAGGCGATCCGGGTCGATGCGATGGGGTTCTGGTCTTGCTTCATGAGGCCGGATCTTACCGCTGCGGCGCGCAGGACTGGATCGACTGACAGGACGCCAGGCAGCCCGTATTTTTCGCTCAAACCTCTTGCATGATTTTCAAAACTGGTGGATAATTCTGCTCTTCGCCCGTAGTGGGTGAAGTATCTGCCCAGCGAAGTCGGCCGGTGCGCGGTTGCAAACCGCAAGCTGGCTGCCAACGACGGGCCCAAGACTGATCGCCTGTGGCCGTGGTGGCCGCTGGGATTCAAGTTGGGACTTAAATCAAATGATCCAAACGCAATCTCGACTCGATGTTGCTGACAACACGGGCGCCAAGTCCGTGATGTGCATCAAAGTGCTGGGCGGCTCCAAGCGCCGTTATGCCAGCGTTGGCGACATCATCAAAGTGAGCATCAAGGAAGCCGCTCCGCGTGGCCGCGTCAAAAAAGGCGAGGTCTACAACGCTGTGGTCGTCCGTACCGCTGCCGGCATCCGCCGCGGCGATGGCGCCAAGGTGAAGTTCGACGGCAATGCCGCCGTGCTGCTCAACGCCAAGCTCGAACCCATCGGCACCCGTATCTTCGGCCCCGTGACGCGTGAACTGCGTACCGAAAAGTTCATGAAGATCGTGTCCCTGGCCCCCGAGGTCCTGTAAGGAATCGACACATGAACAAGATCCGTAAAGGCGACGAAGTCATCGTCATCACTGGTCGTGACAAGGGCAAGCGTGGCACCGTGGTGTCGCGTGCCGACGAAGATCATCTGGTGGTCGAAGGCGTCAACCTGGTCAAGAAGCATGCCAAGCCGAACCCGATGAAGGGCATCGCTGGTGGCATCGTCGACAAGACCATGCCCATCCACCAGTCGAACGTGGCTATCTTCAACGCCGCCACCGGCAAGGCCGACCGCGTCGGCGTCAAGGTGAGCGAGGACGGCAAGAAAGTGCGCGTCTTCAAGTCCACCGGCGAAGAAATCAAGGCAGCATGACCATGGCACGCTTTCAAGAAATCTACCGCGACAAGGTCGCACCGGCTCTGAAAGAGCAGTTCGGCTACAAGTCCGTCATGGAAGTGCCGCGCATCACCAAGATCACCCTCAACATGGGTGTCTCGGAAGCGGTTGCCGACAAGAAGGTCATGGACAACGCCGTCGGCGACCTGACCAAGATCGCTGGCCAGAAGCCCGTCGTGACCAAGGCCCGCAAGGCCATCGCTGGCTTCAAGATCCGCGAGCAGCAGCCGATCGGCTGCATGGTGACCCTGCGTGGCGCCCAGATGTACGAATTCCTGGACCGTTTCGTCACCGTGGCCCTGCCGCGCGTGCGTGACTTCCGTGGTATCTCCGGCAAGTCCTTCGACGGCCGCGGCAACTACAACATCGGCGTCAAAGAGCAGATCATCTTCCCCGAGATCGAGTACGACAAGGTGGATGCCCTGCGTGGTCTGAACATCAGCATCACGACGACCGCCAAGACCGACGCCGAGTGCA
>CAZJQH010000032.1:0-16847 GCA_964547895.1 uncultured Chitinophaga sp.
CGCAGCGGCGCCAGCGGCAGGCCCAGGCTCTGCGCGGTCGCCTCGCCCAGGCTCAGGCCGTCGAGCACGCGCGCCAGCGTCCAGGCCACCAGCGCGCACAGGCACCAGCAGCCAAACATCAGCCCCCAGGCGGTCCAGCCGATGAAGCCGGTGGTGCCGAGCATGAAGGCCTGCATCGCCTGCAGCGACTCGGGCGAGAACAGCAGCACCAGCGAGGTCAGCGCGCCCAGCACAACGCCGACGATTACGCCGGCCAGCAAGAGCCGCAGCGTGTGGCCGACGCCGCGCGCGAGCGCCAGCGTCAGCATCACCGCCAGCACCGCGCCGGCAAAGGCAGCGCCGGTCAATCCCAGCCTGACCCACAGGCTGCCCGACAGCATGCTGAAGGAAGCGCCATTCATCATGCTGCCGCCCACCATGCCGGCACCGCCACCCACCGCAGCCAGCGCGACCGCCACCCCCAGCGAGGCACCCGATGCGCTGCCGAGCAGATAGGGATCGGCCAGCGGATTGCGGAACAAGCCCTGAGCCAGCGCGCCGGCCAGTCCCAGCAAGCCGCCGGCGGCCCAGGCGCCCAGGGTGCGCGGCAGCCGGATCTCGGTCACGATCTGCCAGGCCATGTCGCGCTCGGCCGGGTCGGCGTTCCTGTCCAGCAAGGGACGCAGCAGATTCTCGAAGCCGACGCTGCCAACGCAGGTGCCCAGCACCGCCAGCGCCAGGCCGAGCAACAACAGCCCCCAGCCCAGTAGGGAAGCCTGGCGCAGGTTCACGCCTTGCCCCCGGTCTTCTTGCCCGGGGTCTGGTCAGACTTGAGCACAACAGGCGCCTTCTCGGCCAGGCAGCGCGCCATCAGCCGGGCGCCATCGGCCATGCGGGGCCCCGGCCGCACCAGCACATCGGACTCAGCCACCGGGAAGATGCAGACCCGGCCCTCGCGCACGGCGCGGATGTTCTGCCAGCCGGGCCGCTGCATCAGGCCCTCGGCGTTGCGCTCGCCGATCATGATCACGTCCGGGTTGGCGCGCACGATGTACTCGGGATTGAGCTTGGGGAACGGCCCCAAGCTGGCTGGCAGGATGTTTTTTGCGCCCAGGCGCGCCAGCGTCTCGCCGATGAAGCTGCCCTCTCCCGCGCCATAAGGGCCGCGGTTGACCTCGAAATAGACCCGCACCTGGCGCACGCTGGGTGGCAGCGACTGGGCGGCGGCCGAGACGCCGGCGTCGATCTGGCGCCAGATCTTCTGGGCATCCGGTACTTCCAGCGCCTGGCCGATCTTGCCGAGCACCCGCTGCACGTCGGCATGGGTCTTGGGCTCGAGCGCCAGCACCGGAATGCCGAGCGAAACCAGGCGCTCGGCAGCGCGCGACGAGGTGCCCGCCAGCACCAGATCGGGCCGCAGCGCAACGATGGCCTCGATGTTCGGATCGAGTCCGCCACCGACGCGCGGCAGCTTGGCGATGCTGACCGGCCAGGTCGAATAGCGGTCGACACCGACCAGCCGGTGGCACTGGTCGAGCTGGCAAACGATCTCGGTCAACGAAGGCAGGATGCTGACGATCCGCTGCGGTGACTTCGGCAGGTTGACCGGGCGACCGCGGTCGTCGGGCAGCGTCAAGGCGCAAGCCAGCGTGGCGCTGCAGCACAGCAGCAGGGCAAGCAGTCGCTTCATGCTTCATCCTTCAGGATCAGCGGCAGGCCGGCAGCCATCAACGTGGCGCGCGAGCAGGCAGCGGCTACGGCCTGGTTCAGGCGTCCCAGCGCATCGACGAAGGCGCGCACCTCGCGCCCGAGCGGGATCACGCCAAGTCCGATTTCGTTGCCGACCAGCACGACCGGGCCAGGCGCAATCGCAATAGACTGCGTAAGTTTCACGATTTGCGATTCCAGCGCATCGCCCTGCAGGCCTTCACCAACAGCCGGCATCATGAGGTTGGTCAGCCACAGCGTCAGGCAATCGATTACCAGCAAGGTATCGGTTCGGCTGTGCTGTTCCAGCGTCTCGGCCAGCCGCAACGGCTCCTCGACCGTCTGCAGCCCGGGCACCCGCTCGGCGCGGTCGATGCGGTGGCGCCGGATGCGCTCGCGCATCTCGTCGTCCCAAGGCTGGCCGGTTGCGATCAGGGTGGCGCTGTGTACTGAAGACGACTCCAGCCAAGCGCGCGCCAGCAACTCGGCACGCCGGGACTTGCCGCTCTTCTGCCCGCCCAGGATCAGCTCGCTGCGCGCGACCGTCAGCATGACCCCTCCTGCGGCAGGAACAGGCTGGCCGCCGCCTCAAGGCTGGACGGGAACCAGGGGTGAAAATAGCTGGCGCGGATCGATCCCTGGCGATAGACCGCCTCGCCCTTGCCCGCTGCTGGCGCCTGGCCCGGTCGAGCCGTGCGGGCGGATTCTTTTACCTCGGTCGCGGCAGTCGAGTAATGAAAAGTGTGGCCACGCATCGTGCCCACGTCCAACTCGAGCTGCTGAGGACCCAGCCCAGCCAGGCGCTTCTGCATCGTCACGCTACCGGGCAGCAGCCCCCACATCGGATGTGCGACGCCCTCCTGGTCGACGATGGCATCGAACAGCGCCATCATGCCGCCGCACTCGGCCCAGACCGGCCGGCCAGCAGCGACATGCGCGCGCAGGCTCTCTCTCAAGCCTGCGTTGGCGCCCAGGCGCTCGGTGTGCAGTTCGGGATAGCCGCCCGGCAACCAGACTGCATCGCATTCGGGCAGCGCAGCGTCATTGAGCGGCGAGAAGAAGGCAAGCTCGGCTCCGAGCGCACGCAAGGTGTCGAGATTGGCCTGGTAGATGAAGCAGAACGCCGCGTCGCGCGCGACCGCGATCCTGCGCCCGGCCAGCAGTTGCGGCACCGGCGCCGATGGCTCGGGCGCGGCGAAATCGACCGCCCAGCGCTGCAGTGCAGCCTCGTCCATCTGGCCCAGCGGGATACCGGCCAGCGCATCGGCCGCGGCATCGAGCCGCTCCATCGCATCGGCCAGCTCGGTCGCCACCGTCAGACCCAGATGACGTTCGGGCAAGGTCAAGGCCGGGTTGCGCAGCAGCGCGCCCATCCAGTGCTCATGCGCCACGCCCTGTTCCAGCATGCGGCCATGCCCCTCGCTGGCAACGCGGTTCGCCAGCGCGCCGGCCCAGGGCAGGCCAGGCCGGTAATGCTGCAGCCCGAAGGCCAGCGCGCCGAAGGTTCCGGCCATCGACGAGGCGTCGATCACCGCGAGCACCGGCAGCCCGAAGCGCTGCGCCAGGTCAGCCGCACTCGGGTCGCCGTCGAACAGTCCCATCACGCCCTCGACGATGATCAGGTCGGACTGCTGAGCCGCCGCGTGCAGCCGCGCGCGCACATCGGCCTCGCCCGTCATCCAGAGGTCGATCTGGTAGACCGGGTTGCCGCTGGCGAGCTGGTGCCAGAACGGATCGAGGAAGTCAGGCCCGCACTTGAACACCCGTACCCGCCGCCCCTGGCGCGCATGCAGGCGCGCCAGCGCCGAGACGATGGTGGTCTTGCCCTGGCCGGAGGCCGGGGCGGCAACGAGGATGGCGGGGCAGCGGATAGTGGTGCTCATGTAGCTTGCGAACTCAGACTTATTGCGGCACCCACTTCAGACCGACATAAACCAGTCGGCCCGGCGTGTTGTAACCATTGGCCAACTGGTAGTCCTTGTCGGCAAGATTGTCGATGCGGGCGAGCATGGTGAGATCCTTGCCAACCTTGGTGCTGGCATACAGGTTGAACAGGCTGTAGCCACCGAGCAGCTTCATGTTTTTCGCATCGTCGTAACGACGGCCCGACAGCTGCGCCTCGGCTCCCAGCAGCCAGCCAGCAAGCCGAGTGTCTGCAGCCAAGGTAGCATGTTGGCGGGCACGACGCGCCAGTTGCTTGCCGTCGTCGAGATCGCGCGGATTCTGCAGATCCAGCGATGCGCGCAAGTTGAAGGCGCCGAACTTTTCCGCGCCCGAAAGCGTCAGGCCTTCGAGCATGGCCCGCTTGGTATTCTCATAGCAACCATAACTTGAAACGCAAGCGCCGGCCGAGCCGAAAGTAATCAGATCGCTGATACGGTTCTGATACAGCACGGCGCTGAAGTTGCGACTGCCCTGTGCATACCGCAGGCCCAACTCCAGATTGCGGCTGCGTTCGGGTTGCAGTCCAGCCTGGCCATAGTCACTGAAGCGCTGATAGAGCGTCGGCGCCCTGAAAGAGGTGCCAGCCGACGCCGTTGCGCGCCAATTGGGCGCAAAGGCATAGGCATAGGCCACGCTGCCGTTGTCCTGAGCACCGAACTCGCTGTCATCGTCATGACGAGCATTGAGTTGCAAGGCATGGTCACCTGAACTCAAGCCGTAGCCCAGGGCAAGACCGTTCTGCGAGCGATCGGTAGTCACTGGCGTCGTCGACGAATTTTCCAGCTTGTCCTCGCGCCGCTCCAGCGCCGCCGTGAACAACTGGCCGCCGACCCGGTACTCGTTCTGCCACAGGTAGCTGCGCACCCGGGTCTCGGTCAGGTAGAGACCGAAGGAGGTTTCGGATTCATACCGATCCTTGCCCTGCGACGCACCGATGCGGGTGCTGTAATCCGGGCTCCACTTCGCCAGCCAGTTCAGGCCTGTCGCCTGCAGCTGGTGTCGGCTTCGGTCATCGAAATCGCTGCTGCTGTCAAATCCTGCATCAGAGTGACTATCCAGTACGGTCGCTTCCAGGCGGTGTGAAGCACTGAGGTCGAGACCGAGGCGGGCGTTGGCAGAGTGGCTGTTGTAATCATCACGATCGGGATTTCCAGCAACCTTGGCATTGAAGCCATCGCTGAGCTCACGCGAAACGCCCAGCGCATAGTCAAAGTCACCCTGCGTACCGGTGAAGCCCGCATCGAGCTTGCGGGTACGCTGGTTGCCCAGGCCCATGCCGACGTAAGGCTGGAACGCTCCCTCACCCTTGCGGGTGAAGATCTGCACCACGCCTGCGATTGCATCAGAACCGTAGATCGCGCCAGCCGGCCCGCGCAGCACCTCGATCCGGTCAATTTGGGTCAGCGGGATCGCTTCCCAAGGCGCGCCACCGCTGCCGTTCTGGGTATCGACTCGCATGCCATCGATGAAGACAGCGGTGTGGTTGCTGGCAGCGCCACGCACAAAGACACTGGTTGTCGTGCCGGGTCCACCGTTGCGCGTCATCTCGATGCCAGGCAGACGTACCAGCAGATCGGCCAGGCCAGTCGCACCACTGCGCTCGATTAGCGCGCGATCAATGATGCTGACATCCGCCACCACATCGGTCAGCGGCTGCTCGACTCTGGTTGCAGTGACGACAACCGGGGCGAGCTGGGATTGCGCCAGGGCAGGAAAGACTGCGGACAGGGCGAGCGGGAGCGCAGCCAGGCGCAGGCTGGGAGAGAACTTCATGAAAGTAGAAAGGTTTCGGTGCCCTCACCGCCTTCCCCGACGGTGCGTGAGCGTCACAGCCGCGCATGAGCGCGACCACTTCGTTGGCCGGTATCCGGGCTGGCGGAGACTACCTTCATCGCCTTCCCAGACGCTTGGAGCGCCCAGTGGCTGGGAGATGAAAGCGGAGCCGATTGGCTCGTCCGCTTACCGTTGCGGGGGCAGCGCTGGTTAGAAGTCGGCCGCACGGCCTAGTTCCCCCAGCTTCCCGTTGAACTGCCGCGCAAGAACCGCGCAGCGAGCACCAACAGGCAAGATTCTATCCATCTTTGCCACTTCAGCCTTACGGCGCCTAAAATCGGATGGATGTCACCCGAGACCCAGATTGAACTGATTGCCGAGCGCGTCGAGCGCCTGCTGCGCCGGCACGAAGAACTGATGCAGCACCATGCCGCTCTCAAGCAGGAGCTCGAGCAGATGCGCCAGCAGCGCGACGCATTCGCCCAGCGCCTGACCCATGCCACCGAGCGGCTCGACGCCCTGCTGGCCCAACTGCCGCCCCACCCAGGAGACCCAGCATGAACCAGCCCCCAGCCTCCCGCAAGCTGGAAGTCCAGATCATGGACCAGAGCTACACGCTGTCATGCCCGCCAGGCAGCGAGACCCTGCTGATGGAAGCCGTCAGCAAGGTCGACAGCACCATGTGCTCAATCCGTGACAGCGGCCGCATCAAGTCGCGCGACCGTATCGCAGTGCTGGCGTGCATCAACATCGCGCACGAGCTTGCCAGCCACCAGACCCAGGCCGTCGATGCCGACCGGCAGCAGCGCCTGGGGGAACTGCTGGAACGCCTGGACCAGGCACTGGCGGCCAACGACCAGCCAGCCTGAATCCGGCAGGCAGCAGCCAGCACAAGAGCCTGCACAGTAGCCGCAGTTTCCACTTACAATCAGGCTGTCTGTCGCCGTTGCCGGGCTTTATATTTCCTTGAACCAATGCTCTCTGAGCCCGGGCTTGGTACATTGCGCAGCTGGTGCGAGCGTCTCGCGTCAGATGAACCCGAGGCTGCGTTGCCCTCGCCCACCTGAACCCTCCCGTTCAGGATGACGGTCCGGCCCGGCGGCAGACACCCCCATCTGGCCCAGCGCCACACAGTCCCCCCCCACTTTCCTGCCCTGCTTGATCCAGTTTGTGACCGGTCTGGTCACGAGCGCTGGCATGCCCTGCCTGAAGCGGTAAAAAAAACCGTTTTTGCCCCTGCGCCGCTAGGAAAAGCCCCTCTTTGCGTTTAGGATTCGTCCATCCTGGTACAGCTTGCTGGCAGCCGGGACCGAACCAACTTCCAGAAGGATTTGCTCATATGGCAACTGCAAAGAAAGCCCCTGCCAAGTCTGCTGCTGCAGCCCCCGCTGCCAAGCGTGCGCCCAATGCCGCGTTCATGAAGGCCATGAAGCCCAGCGCCGCCCTCGCAGCCATCGTGGGCGCTGCTGCTCTGCCGCGCACCGAAGTGACCAAGAAGGTGTGGGAATACATCAAGAAGCACAACCTGCAAGACAGCGCCAACCGTCGCAACATCAATGCCGACGACAAGCTCAAGGTCATCTTCAAGAAGCCTCAGGTTTCGATGTTCGAGATGACCAAGCTGATCAACGAGCACCTTTCCTGATCGTTTCGCTTGCGGACCCAAGAACCGACCTCTCATGGTCGGTTTTTTCATGGCTGCGGGGAATTCAGGCGTCCGGCCGGCTCAGGCGACCGACCCCCAGCGCGACGCCTACCGCCAGCAGCAGCACCATTCCGGCGCCCGCCAGCGTGGCGGCATGCCAGCCGCGATCCATCAGCACGCCAAACAGCAGGGGCGACAGGGCCAGTCCAGCATCGAGCCCCGAATAGACCGTGCCGTAGACCCTGCCCGTGGCGCCCGCAGGCGTGGCGCGCCGGATCATCATGTCCCGGCTTGGCCCACCGATTCCCACCGCGACCCCGGTCGCGGCCAGCGTGACCATGGTGCCCATGGCCCCCAGCCAGCCGCTGGCGCACAGCAGCAGCAGGATGGCTCCAGTTCCCATGCAGGACGCCACCACGAGCTCGCTGCGCCGGCTGTAGGCTGCCACGAAGCCTCCGGCCAGCATCCCGCCCGCCCCGCACAGCATGTAGGCGGTCAGCGTGGCCGAAGCCGTCTGCAGGCTCACGCCGTGCAATGCCTGCAGGATCGAGACCGAGAAGGTATGGACCACCGCCAGCGTGGTCGTCGTGAGCAGGAAGAAGGCAAAGCACCACCAGACGACGGGCAGGCGCAGGAAGTCGAGCTCACTGCCCGCGCCCAGCTGCGCGCGACTGGCCACACTGCTCGTGACCAGCTGGTCGCGCTGCCAGACCAGCAGGGCCAGCACCAGCGCGTACAGCAGCAGCGCGCCCAGGCAGGCCAGCCGCCAGTCCTGGCTCGCGGCAACGGCGACCAGGAAGGCCGTGCTCAGCGCCCAGCCCAGGTTGCCCGAAAGCCCGTGCACGCTGTAGGCGTGCCCCAGCCGGGCCGGAGAGACACGCTGGTTCAAGATCGAGAAGTCGACCGGATGGAAGGGCGCGTTGCCCAGCCCCGCCAGCAGGGCCGACAGCACCAGCCCCCAGTAGTCCTGTGCCAGCGCGGCCGAAAGCGAGGCCCCCATGAAGAGCAGGATGGCAGCAAAAAGCACCGGACGCGCGCCGACCCGGTCGACGAAGAAGCCCGACAGCGCCTGGCCGACGCCGGAAACCGTGAAGAACACTGTCATCAGCCAGCCCAGTTCCGAGAACGAGAGGCCGAACTCCTGCCGGATGAAGGGGAACAGCGCTGGCAGCAGCAAGTGGGAGAAGTGCGACATCGCGTGGGCGATCCCGACCAGGCCCATCACGGCGGCATCCTGGCGCAGAGGGACCGGAGGCGGCAAGGCGATGCCGGATTGAATCGTGTGGCTCATGCAACCGATACTAAGGGAAGTCCTGACACGCCCGCCCCGGAACCGCCGCTGGATGCCGGCACAATACTGCACCATGAACATCGTGATTCTCGACGACTACCAGGACGCCGTGCGCAAGCTCCAGTGCGCGAGCAAGCTCGACCCCCACACCGCCAAGGTGTTCACCAACACGGTCAAGGGCGTGGGCCAGCTTGCCGTGCGACTGCGTGATGCCGACATCCTGGTGCTGATCCGTGAACGCACCCAGATCAGCCGCCAACTGGTCGAGAAGCTGCCGCGCCTCAAGCTGATCGCCCAGACCGGCCGGGTCGGTCCGCACATCGACGTGGCCGCCTGCACCGAACATGGCGTGGCCGTCGCCGAGGGCGTGAGCTCGCCGGTGGCACCCGCCGAGCTGGCCTGGGCGCTCATCATGGCGGCGATGCGCCGCATTCCGCAATATGTCGCCCACCTCAAGCATGGCGCCTGGCAGCAGTCTGGCCTGAGGTCTGCCTCGATGCCAAGCAACTTCGGGCTCGGCATGGTGCTGGCCGGCAAGACGCTGGGCATCTGGAGCTACGGCCGCATCGGCCGCATCGTGGCAGGCTATGGCCGCGCCTTCGGCATGCAGGTCCAGGTCTGGGGCAGCGAGGCAGCGCGAGCCCAGGCTCGCGCCGACGGCTACGCCACGGTCGACTCGAAGGCCGAGCTGTTCTCGACCAGCGATGTGCTCAGCCTGCACCTGCGCCTGGGCGAGCAGACCCAGGGCTGCATCTCGCTCGAGGATCTCTCGCTCATGAAGCCGACCGCGCTGCTGGTCAACACCTCGCGCGCCGAACTGCTGCAGCCCGACGTGCTGGTCGCGGCACTCAACCGCGGCCGCCCCGGCATGGCCGCCGTCGACGTGTTCGAGTCCGAGCCCATCCTGCAGGGACACGCGCTGCTGCGGCTGGAGAACTGCGTCTGCACGCCCCACATCGGCTATGTCGAACAGCAAAGCTACGAGACCTACTTCTCGGCCGCCTTCGACAACGTGGCCAACTTCCTGCGCGGCACCCCGACCAATATCGTCAACCCGGGTGCGCTGCAGCCGCGCCACTGAAACGACGGGGGCCTGGGATCAGGCCCAGCGCTGCCGGCTGCTCCTGAGCAGGGTCCAGGCCAGGGCCAGCAGGGAGGCGATGCACAAGCCCAGCAGCGCCAGCACCACCGGATCCTGCCAGCGCGGCGGGCGCGACTGGGCCAGCTGGGCGCGCAGCGCCTCGACCACCTCCCGGGTGCGGGCCTGCTCGGCGCGCAAGGCCTCGAGCTCGCGGCCAAGCTGCGGACCGCCTGATCCGCTTGCCTGGCCAGCCGAGGGCTGAGGCTGGCTGGCGGCAACCGGGGCCGCAGTGGCAGCCGGCACAGGGCCAGGATTGCCGTTGGCTGCCGCAGCACTGGCCGCGCCAAGCCCATGCTCGAGCAGTTCAAGCTCCAGCCTGGGGCCCAGACGCTGCGGAACCGAAGACTTCACGGCCGGCGGCTCGGCTCGCGTGGGCGCCGGCCGCTGCGTGCTGGAGGCGACCGGATTGGGTCTGGTCTTGGCAGGCAGCCGCTCCACGCCAGGTGGCCGGGGACGGGCCTTGGGCAGCTGGACTGGCGCTGGCGCAAGGCCGTAGTCGATGTCTTTCCTGGCGGGCTGGACCAGGCGCTCCTGCCGTACCCTGGCGGCCGAGCGGGCCAGGGCATCATCCTGGTCGGCCAGCAGGACATAGCTGCGGCTGAAGGAGACCTGGCAGCCCACGCGCAACACCAGGCTGACCAGGGGTTCGTTGACGGCCGTGCGAGTACGGATCCGCCAGCCAGCAGCGGGCGACGGCAGGCTGGTGGCCGTGACGTCGGCGTCCGACAGCCGGTTGTCGCCAAAGCCGACCTCGGCCTGCTGGCACTGGCCGGTGCCGGGTTCGGCTCCATCGGCCACTGCCTTGACGACCAGATCGAGCGGACGGCCAATCACCACCTTGCCCTCCACCGGCCCCAGTGTCAGGGCCGAAGCCTGGGCGGCTGCCATCAGCAGGACCAGGGCGCCGATCCGTTTCATCATGCCATCTTCCCCATGTTTAGAAGCCCTTGCCTTTGGTGCCTGACGATGGCGGCCATCAATCGGTGGTCGAGGCCCTGACCTCGGCCAGCGAGGTCAGGCCTGCCAGGGCCTTCTCTATGCCATCCTGGCGCAAGGTACGCATGCCCTCCTGCAGGGCCTGATCGCGGATCTGGGCCGGCCGGCCGCGCTGCTGCACCAGCTGCCGGATGGCTGGGGTCGCCACCAGCAACTCATGCAAGGCCAGCCGACCCCGGAACCCGGTATTGCCGCATTGCTCGCAGCCCGTTGCGTGCTGCTCGAACATCAGGTCCTGCTTGCCGTACCTGGCCAGCCAGTCGGCCTGCAGGACGGCACGATCGAGCAAGGCATGGCCAGGCGGCAGGGCCGACTGGTAATCATCGATGATGGCATCCAGCCGCCCCTGGCTCAAGGGACGGCTCAGGGTGCAGGCCGGACAGAGCCTGCGCACCAGTCGCTGCGCCAGCACGCCTTGCAGCGAGTCGGCAAACGAGAAGCTGTCGATGCCCAGGTCATTGAGCCGCACGATGGTTTCGGCCGCCGAGTTGGTGTGCAGCGTGGAGAGCACCAGGTGGCCGGTCAGGGAAGCCTCGATCGCGATCTCGGCGGTCTCGGCATCCCGGATCTCGCCGAGCATGATGACGTCGGGATCGGCGCGCAGCAGGGAGCGCAAGGCGGCGGCGAAGGTCCAGCCGATGCGCGAGTTGACCTGGATCTGGCGCAAGCCATGCTGGGTGATCTCGACCGGGTCCTCGGCGGTCCAGATCTTGACGTTGGGACGATTGAGCCGCTGCAAGGCCGAGTGCAGCGTGGTCGTCTTGCCCGAGCCGGTCGGCCCGACGCAAAGGAACAGGCCATAGGGGCGATCCAGGATCCGCTGCATGGCGAGCAGGTTGTCGGCCGACAGGTCGATCGCATCGAGCTTGTGGACCTTAGCCGCCGTCAGCAGGCGCATGACCACGTCCTCCAGGCCATGGGCGGTCGGGATGGTCGCCACCCTAAGCTCCAGCGGCAGGCCGCCATACTTGGCAAAGTCGATCTTGCCGTCCTGGGGCTTGCGCCGCTCGGAGATGTCGAGGTCGCACATGATCTTGAGACGAGCGACCAGGGCGTTGCGGTAGCTTGGCGGCAGCTCCAGGTAGGGCCTGAGCTCGCCGTCGATGCGGAAACGGATCGACACCTTGCCGCGGCCGGGATAGGGCTCGATGTGGATGTCGGAGGCGCGCTGATGATAGGCCTCGGTGATCATCGAGTTGATTAGCCGCACCAGGGTATTGTCCGACTGCTCGAGTGGCCTTTCCTCCGGCTCGCGTGGATCGCCGCCGGCGAGCTCGGCCGCCAGCAGCTGGGAATTGAGCTCGGCGCCATCGCGCGCCTCGATCACGACGTCCGGCGCTGGCCGGGCCTGCTCGCTCAAGCCGACATCGCGGTAGGCCTTGACGATCTGGGCCCCGAGGTCGGACATAGTCGTCACCACAGGCCTGACCTTGCGCTGGCAGGTGAACTCGAGCTCGTCAAGTATCTTGAACTGGAGCGGGTCGCTCATCGCTACCACCAGGGTGGAGCGCCACTCCATCAGCGGCAGCACCTTGAGCCTGAGCGCGAGGGCGGCAGGCACCTTGCGCAAGGCCTGGACGTCATGCGGAAACACCCGCAGGTCGACGAAGGGGTAGCCCATCTTGTTGAGCAGGGCGAGCTGCAGGTCGGTGGTGGCGACCAGTCCCATCTCGACCAGTATCTGGCCCAGCGACATGCCCTGGGTCTTGGCCTGGCGACTCAAGGCATGCGTGAGCTGCTCACGGGTCAGCTTGCCCAGTGCCAGCAGCGCCTCGCCAATCGGCATCGGCCGCAGCCGCATCTGCTCGTCAAGCGCAGCGCCCAGGGCCTCTCGCGAGGCTGGCGCATCCGATGAGCGGGAACTTGCCTCCTGTTGATGACTCATGCGCGAACCGGCTGATCGTTAGGGAATTGGAGAGCTGCTGGACTGATTCAGCTGACGGAGCCAGCGATCGAATTCACATGCCAATGAACCATTGAATCACATTTTTGGCGATGAAGCCCAGCATGCCGAAGGCCAGCACGATAAAAAGCACGAAGGTGCCGAACTTGCCGGCCTTGGACTCGCGCGCCAGGTTGAAGACGATGAAGAGCATGAACAGGATGAAGGCACCGACACCAAAGGTCAGGCCGAACTGGGCAATCTGGTCCTCGCTCAGACCAAACAGGGAGTTCTCCATCTCAGCGGCCTCCTGCGTCAGGGGCCGCAGCGCTGAGGTCGCGATAGGCATGCCAGCTGGCATGGCCCAGCAGGGGCGTGATCACCAGCAGGCCGAGCAGCCAGGTCAGCAGGCCGAGCAGGACCAGCAGCACGATGACCAAGGCCCAGCAGGCTGTCACCAGTGGATAGTCGGCCACGGCGCGCCAGCTGGCACGCACCGCGCTGGCCAGCGAGCAGTCACGGTCGAGCAGCATCGGCATGGTCAGCACGCTGGAGGCAAAGACGGGCGCGGCCAGCAGGCCGCCGGAAAGCATCCAGAGCTCGAACAGGAAGGGCGAGTCGGCCAGCACCACATGGCGCACGAAATCTGCCAGGCTGTTGATCGGAGCCGGCGCCAGCAAGGCGAGCAGGCTGGCCGAGGTCAGCACCCATACGGTGCCGGCCAGCCCCAGCAGCAGACCGAAGCCGACCAGTCGCGCATCGCGGCTGCGCCACAGCGCCAGCACTTCGCGCAGGCCCACCGACTGCCCCTGCTCGAGGCCACGGCTGACGCTGTAGAGGCCGGTGGCCACTACGGGCGCGACCAGCATGAAGCCCGAGAAGGCGCCGGCCTGCCACCAGAACTGGGAGCCGGCCAGCTTGAGCAGCAGAAGGCCGAACAGGAACACGCACAGGCCATGGACCAGGCCTGGCAAGGGTGCGCAGCGCAGATCTCGCCAGCCACGGGCCAGCCAGAGCAGCGGGGAAGCCAGGCTGACGCCGGCGGCTTGCTTGTCATGCATGAGATTAGAGGGATAAGAATGGAAAAGGCAACAGGCCAGATTGGATCACAAGCCTGAAGCCTGCAGCAGTTCGCGGGTGTAGTCCTGCGCCGGCGCGCGCAGCACCTGCTCGGCAGGGCCGTACTCGAGCAGCCGGCCGGCGCGCAGCACCGCGACCTCGTGCGCCATGGCCCAGACCACGCCGATGTCGTGCGTGATCAGCAGATAGGCCAGGCCGCGCTCGCGCTGCAGGCGCTGCAGCAGCTCGAGCACCTGGCGCTGCACCGTCACGTCGAGCGCGCTGGTCGGCTCGTCGAGCACCAGCAGCTCGGGCCCGACGATCAGCGCGCGCGCGATCGCGATGCGCTGGCGCTGGCCGCCCGAGAATTCATGCGGATAGCGCAGCAGCCAGCGCTGCTCCTCGGCCGGCGAGAGCCCGGCCAGCAGCCCGACATCGCGCAGCGCCTGCAGCACGCGGGCGCGCCGCTGCGACAGCGGCAGACCTGGCTCGTGCACCTGCAGCCCCTCGGCGACGATCTGCTCCAGGTTCAGCCGCGGCGAGAGCGAGGAAAACGGATCCTGGAACACCACCTGGACCCGGCGGCGCAAGCGACGCTGCTCACGGGCCGACAGCTGGCGCCAGTCCTGGCCAAAGAGGGCCAGACCGCCCGCGCAAGGCAGCAAGCCCAGTGCCGCCAGCGCCAGCGTCGACTTGCCCGAGCCCGATTCGCCGACCACGCCCAAGGTGCGGCCCGGCAGCAGCGACAGCGTAAGCTGCTCGAGCGCCGTGCGCGAGCCGGAGCCGAACCAGCCACGCCAGCCCGGTCTTGGCACGGAATAGCTCACCCGCAGCGCTTCGGTACGCAGGCAGGGGACTACACTCTGCCCCTCTTCCAGGGAGTCGGGTGGCAGCTTGCGCTGGGGCAGGCTGTCGAGCAGTTCGCGCGTGTAGTCCTGGGTGGGGGCGCCAAACACCTGCGCGACACTGCCCTGCTCCACCATGCGGCCATGCTGCAGCACCAGCACGCGGTCGGCAAAGCGCCGCACCAGCGGCAGGTCATGGGTGATGATCAGCACCGCCAGCCCGAGCCGCTCGCGCATCTCGTCGAGCAAGGCGAGCATCTGCAGCCGCAGGCTGGCATCGAGCGCGGTGGTGGGCTCGTCGGCCACCAGTACGCGCGGCTCGCTGGCCAGCGCCATCGCGATCAGCACCCGCTGGCGCTGGCCGCCGCTGAGCTGGTGCGCATAAGCGCGCGCGGCCGCGAGCGGATCGGGCAGGCCGACCGATGCCAACAGTTCCAGCACACGCGCCCTCGCCTGCTCTCCCGCCAGTCGCTTGTGCAGATGCAGCACCTCGGCGATCTGGTCGCCCAGCGTCAGCAGCGGATTGAGCGCGCTCATCGGCTCCTGGAACACATAGGCCACCTGGCCGCCGCGCAGCATTCGCAGCTCGGCCTCTGGCAGCTGCAGCAGCTCGCGCCCCTCCAGCCGGACCGAGCCAGAAACGCTGGCCTGTGGCAGCAGCCGCAGCAGACTCAGGGCGGATACCGTCTTGCCGGATCCCGACTCGCCAACCAGCGCCAGCTTCTCGCCGGCGGCCAGTTCGAAGTCAAGGCCATGCACGACCTCGCGCCCGCCAAAGGCCACGCGCAGGCCACGCACCTTCAGCAGCGGCGCAGCGCCTGGCCCAGATTCGATGGATAGATTCATCGCGGCACCCTCCTCGGGTCGAGCGCATCGCGCAAGGCGTCGCCCATGAAGGTCAGCAGCAGCAGGGTCAGCACCAGCACGCCGAAGGTCGATAGCGAGATCCACCAGGCGTCGAGGTTGGCCTTGCCCTGCGCCAGCAGCTCGCCCAGCGAAGGCGTACCCGGCGGCACGCCCAGGCCAAGGAAGTCGAGCGAGGTCAGCGCCAGGATAGCCGCACTCATGCGGAACGGCAGAAAGGTGATCACCGGCGTCAGGCTGTTGGGCAGCAGGTGACGCCAGACGATCTGCCAGTGGCCCAGGCCCAGTGCGCGTGCGGCGCGCACATAGTCGAGCTGGCGGTTGCGCAGGAACTCGGCTCTGACATAGTCGCTCAAGCCCATCCAGCCGAACAGGCTCAGCAGCACCAGCAGCAGCCAGATGCCGGGCTCGAACACGGCCGAGAAGATGATCAGCAGGTAGAGCTCGGGCAGAGAGCCCCAGATCTCGATCAGGCGCTGGCCGACCAGGTCGGTGCGGCCGGCGAAATAGCCCTGGATCGCGCCGGCCGCCACGCCGAGCAGCACGCCGCAGGCGGTGAGCGCCAGCGCGAACAGCACCGACAGCCTGAAGCCGTACAGCAACCGCGCCAGCAAGTCACGGCCGCGGTCGTCGGTGCCGAGCCAGTTGTCCGCCGAGGGCGGGGCCGGATGGGGCTCGCGCGCGAAGTAGTTGATGGTGGCGTGATGATGACGGTTCGGCGGATAGAGCACCCAGTTGCCAGGCCGCTCGAACTGGCGCTGGATGAAGGGATCGAGATAGTCGGTCGGGGTCTCGAAGTCACCGCCAAAGGTGGTCTCGGGCAGGTCCTGCAGCACCGGGACGTACCAGCGCCCCTCATAGCGCGCCAGCAGCGGGCGGTCATTGGAGACCAGTTCGGCCCCAAGGCTGACACAGAACAGCAGGCCGAACAGGCACAGGCTCCACCAGCCAAGGCGGTGGGCACGAAAGCGGCGCCAGCCCAGCCGCCAGGGACCGACAGGAGCATCGGCTGCGGCGGCGAGGTTTTCAGTCGAACTTGACACGCGGATCCACCCACTGGTAGCAGAGGTCGCTGATCAGCCGGGTCAGCAGGCCGATCAGCGTGAACAGGTAGAGGGTGCCGAGCACGACGGGATAGTCGCGCCGCAGCACGCTCTCGTAGCTCAGCAGGCCCAGGCCGTCGAGCGAGAACAGGGTCTCGATCAGCAGCGAGCCGGTGAAGAAGGCGCCGATGAAGGCGGCCGGAAAGCCGGTCACGATCGGGATCAGCGCATTGCGCAGCACATGGCGGGTCAGCACGCGGCGCTCGGACAGGCCCTTGGCGCGCGCCGTCAGCACATACTGCTTGCCGATCTCCTCGAGCATCGCGTTGCGCGTCAGCAGCGTGGTGACCGCGAAGCTGCCCAGCACGCTGGCGGTCACAGGCAGCGCGATATGCCACAGGTAGTCGACGATCCTGGCGCCCCAGCCCAGCGTCTCCCAGTTGGCCGAGGTCAGCCCGCGCAGCGGGAACCACTGCAGCTGGCCGCCGAACACCACCAGCAGCGCGACGCCAAGCACGAAGCCCGGAATCGCATATCCCGCCAGCACGATGATCGAGGTCACGGTATCGAAGCGGCTGCCGGCACGCACCGCCTTGGCGATACCCAGTGGCACCGAGACCGCGTAGGTCAGCAGGAAGGTCCACAGCCCCAGGCTGACCGAGACCGGCAGCTTCTCCT
>CAZJQH010000033.1:0-16624 GCA_964547895.1 uncultured Chitinophaga sp.
GGTGCTTGCCGGCCAGGGCGTTGACGATCATCAGCGGAATCAGCTTCTCGGGGAAGTGGTAGGGGCCGTAGTTGTTGCTGCAGTTGGTGGTCAGCACCGGCAGGCCGTAGGTGTGGTGCCAGGCGCGCACCAGGTGGTCGGACGCAGCCTTGCTGGCCGAATACGGGCTGTTGGGCTCGTAGCGGTTGTCCTCGGCGAAGGGCGGATCTTCCTTCGACAATGTGCCATAGACCTCGTCGGTGCTCACATGCAGGAAGCGGAACGCCGCCTTGTCGTCGGCCGGCAGTGCCGACCAGTAGGCACGCACCGACTCCAGCAGGCGGAAGGTGCCCAGGATGTTGGTCTGGATGAAGTCCTCGGGGCCGTGGATGCTGCGGTCGACATGGGACTCGGCGGCAAAGTTGAGCACGGCGCGCGGACGATATTGGGCCAGCAGGCGGTCTACCAGCTCGCGGTCGCCCAGGTCGCCCTGCACGAAGACATGGTTGGGGTTGCCCTGCAGCGAGGCCAGGTTCTCCAGGTTGCCGGCGTAGGTCAGCTTGTCGAGATTGACGACCGGCTCGTCCGAGCCAGCCAGCCAGTCGAGCACGAAGTTGCTGCCGATGAAGCCGGCGCCGCCGGTGACGAGGATCATGTGCTTGTCCCTTCAGATCTGAAATATTCACCCATTATCCTGTCGTTTTGAAGGTCATTAATGGCCCAAACCAGACCTCCGCGACGGAAAGCGGCTGCATGCTCTAACATCCTTGTCTGGCCGGAGCCTACCCATGAAACTGATCGATACCGTGAACGCCCAGGCAGACGAGATGGCGCAGTTGCGCCGCGACCTGCACGCCCACCCGGAGCTCGCCTTCGAGGAGCACCGGACTGCCGAGCTGATCGCCGGCAAGTTGGCCGAATGGGGCATCGAATGTCACCGCGGCCTGGGCCGCACCGGCGTGGTCGGCGTGATCCAGGGCCGCGATGGCGGCGCCAGCGGCCGCAGCGTCGGCCTGCGCGCCGACATGGACGCGCTGCCGATGACCGAGCTCAATACCTTCGGGCACGCCAGCCGGCACCCTGGCCGCATGCACGGCTGCGGCCACGACGGCCATGTCGCGATCCTGCTGGCGGCGGCGCGCGAACTGGCCAGCCGGCGCGACTTCGACGGCAGCGTGGTGCTGATCTTCCAGCCGGCCGAGGAAGGCGGCGGCGGCGCGCGCGAGATGGTGGCCGAGGGCCTGTTCGAGCGCTGGCCGGTCGAGGCGGTGTTCGGCCTGCACAACTGGCCGGGACTGCCGGCCGGCAGCATCGCGGTCAGTCCGGGCCCGGTGATGGCGTCGAGCAACGAGTTCCTGATCAGGATCCGCGGCAAGGGCGGCCATGCCGCGATGCCGGACCGCACGCTCGACCCTATTCCCGTAGCCTGCCAGCTGGTGCAGGCCTTCCAGACCATCGTCTCGCGCAACGTCAAGCCGATCGATACCGCCGTGATCTCGGTCACCATGATCCACACCGGCGAGGCCACCAACGTCGTGCCGGACGCCTGCGAGATCCAGGGCACGGTGCGCACCTTCAGCAATGCGGTGCTGGACCTGGTCGAGCGGCGCATGCGCGAGCTCTCGGTCCATACCTGCGCGGCCTTCGGTGCCGCATGCGAATTCGAGTTCCATCGCAACTATCCGCCAACCGTCAACAGCGCCCCGGAGGCGGCCTTCGCGCGCGAGGTCGCGCTGGATGTGGTCGGCCCCGCGCTGACGCTGGAGCAGGAGCCCACCATGGGCGCCGAGGACTTCGCCTACATGCTGCAGGCCAGGCCGGGCGCCTACCTGTTCCTGGGCAATGGCGACGGCACGCACCGGGCCGCCTACGGCGCCGGCCACGATGCCGGCCCCTGCATGCTGCACAACCCGCACTACGACTTCAACGACGGGCTGATCCCGGTCGGCGCCAGCTACTGGGTCGAGCTGGCCCGGCGCTGGCTGGCGCGCCCGCCAGCCTGAGTTCAGGCGCCGCCGAAGCGGTGGTGCGCGATCGCCAGCAGGCCGTCGAAGATCAGGCTCTCGACCAGTTCGAACTCGACCGTCATGCTGGGCGCCATCTTCCAGCCGGCACCACCGGTCATGATGCAGGCGGGCTGCTCGCCGCAGTGGCGGCGCAGGTTGTCGACCATGCGCTGCACCGCGCCGGCGATCGCGAAGGTGCCGCCGCTGGTCAGCGCGTCGCTGGTATTGGTCGGGAAGTCGCGCACCTCGCCGGTCGGCACATGCAGGCCGGCTGTGCCGGACTCGAGCGCGCGCAGCATGATGCCATGGCCCGGCAGGATAATGCCACCGAGGAAACGCCCCTCGGCGTCGATCGCCTCGACCGTCACCGCGGTGCCAACCATCACCAGCACGCAGGGCCGGCGCTGGCCGCGCCCAAGCAGGCGCTGGCGCGCGCCGATCATCGCGACCCAGCGATCCGATCCGAGCCGGGCCGGGTGGTCGTAGCCGTTGACCAGGCCTGCCTCGGCACCGCTCGAGACCACCCACTGCGGCGCGACATCCCAGAGCTCGAGCTGCTCCTCGACCCGGCGCCGCACGGCCTCGCCGGCGACAACACAGCCCAGCACCCGGGTCGGCGCCGGCAGCCGGCTCCAGTCCCCCTCGGCCAGGGTCTCGATGTTCTCGAGGAACTGGACCCCATGCGCGACCAGGCGCGCGTTCACATCGGGACGCTCATAGAGCGCCCACTTGAGGCGGGTGTTACCGACGTCGATGGCAAGCAGACTCATGGCGCGATGATAAACACCTCGCCATCAGGGTTTACCCTTATTCGACAGCCTGATGTCAGCTCTGGCGCCAAGGCAGTCCGTGGAAACGCCAGCCGCCCAGGCGACCGCGCTGGCCGTTGGCGTCCGGATCGCCCTCGAAGCCCTCCAGGATGTTGTAGGCCTGCAGGCCCAGCTCGGTGGCGCGCCTGGCCGCCGCGACCGAGCGCACGCCGCTGCGACACAGCAGCACGAGCTTCTTGCCGCCGGCGGCCTGCTGCAGCTGGGCATCGAAGTCCGGGTTCATCGCCATGCCGGGCCACTGCTTCCAGGCCACGGCTGCCGCATCAGGCACGAAGCCAACCCAGGCGCGCTCGGCGTCGGTGCGCACGTCGACCAGCACGGCTTCTCCGGCCTGCACCCATTGCCAGGCCAGCTGCGGCGAGACATCGCCGGCATAGCCCTGGGCCGGACGCGGCTGCAGCAGCAGCGCGCCGTCGAGGTCGTGGCGCAGGCCCGAGTTCAGGTTGGCCGGCACCGCCTCGTCCATGCGGCGCGGCCGGGGCAGGTTCAGGCCGTCCATGATGGCGATGAACTCCTGCTCGGTCTTGCCGGCCAGGCGCGGGTTGTGCGCCTGCTCGTGGCCGATGCTCGAATGCTTGCGGCCGTGGTAGTCGTGGCCGGGCCAGACCGTGGTGTCGGCCGGCAGCGTGAACAGCCTGGCGGTGATGCTGTGCCAGAGCGCCGCGGCGCTGCCGGACTGGAAGTCGGTGCGGCCGCAGCCGTTGATCAGCAGCGTGTCGCCGGTGAAGACATGGCGATGGCCCGCGCTCTCCCAGTAGTAGCTCATGCTGCCGGCGGTGTGGCCGGGAGTGGCGATCGCCTGCAGCTTCTGGCTGCCGAAAGCCAGCGTATCGCCATCCTGCAGCTGGACCGCCGCGTTGCCGATGCCGCAGCCGGCAGGCGCCACGGTGCGCGCGCCGGTGTGCTCGGCCAGCAGGCCGGCGCTGGTGATGTGGTCGGCATGGGCATGGGTCTCGACCGTCCAGAGCAGCTTGAGGCCGTATTCGCGCAGCGCGGCCAGGTCGCGCTCGAGCTGGGTGTCGACCGGATCGATGATCAGCGCCTCGCGGCTGGCTTGATCGAACAGCAGGTAGGTGTAGGTGCAGGATTCGGGATCGAAGAGCTGGATCGGTTGCATGGGAGAGGACTCTGTGAACGATGACGGCCAAGGCTGACAGCGGACGGCTGATACCCCTTCATCATAAGTACAGCAGAAATGCCTGGTTGCGGCTGCGGCGGCTTTGGACCGAAAATAACGGGTTTGTCGCCAGATGGCGACCTGCTGGAGACCTTGTGCATCCTTACCTCTCGGCCGCCCTGGGCGGCATGCTGATCGGACTGGCGAGCTGGCTGCTGCTCGCCGGCCTCGGCCGCGTCGCGGGCATCAGCGGCATCACCTGCTCGGCGCTGCGGGAGCATGGCTGGCACGCCTACTGGCGCTGGGCCTTCCTGCTCGGGCTGATCCTGGGCGGCGCGCTGTTCGCGCAATGGCTACCCAGCCCTGAACTGCCGGCCCGCGCACCGTTACTGATCGTCGCCGCTGGCCTGCTGGTGGGCTTTGGCAGCGTGCGCGGCTCGGGCTGCACCAGCGGCCACGGCGTCTGCGGCCTGGGCCGGCGTTCGCTGCGCTCGCTGGTCGCGGTGCTGACCTTCATGGCCAGCGCCTTCGTCACCGTCTTCCTGACCGGAGGCCTGCAATGAGACCCGACAACTTCGCGATTCCGACCCAGCCCCGCCGCGCCTCGGCCGCACAACTGGCCGGCGGCCTGCTGCTGGCACTGGCCGCCGGACTGCTGTTCGCGCTCGGCCTGGTGCTGTCGGGCATGACGCAGCCGGCCAAGGTGATCGGCTTCCTGAACCTGGCGGGCATGGCGCAGGGCGATTTTCCGGGCGCCTGGGACCCGAGCCTGGCCTTCGTGATGGGCGGCGCGGTCATGGTCACGCTGCTGGCGTTCTGGCTCACGCCGCCCAGCGCCAGCCATCCGCAGCGCAAGCCCTGGCTCGGCGGCCACTTCACCCTGCCGCAGCAGGAGCGCATCGACGCGCCGCTGCTGCAGGGCGCGGTGATCTTCGGCATCGGCTGGGGCCTGGCGGGCTACTGCCCAGGACCGGCATTGGCGACGCTGCTGGTCGGCGGCCAGGACATCTGGCTATTCGTGCCGGCGATGCTGGCCGGCATGTGGCTGGCGCGCAAGACCATGCCCTGAAGCGGCAGCACTGCAAGCCACTGGCTCAGGCCGGCTCCAGCTGGAGCCGGCCGATTCAAGGCAGCGGCCAGACCACGCCGTTGTCGTTCAGGATGGCGTCGAGCGGAAAATCATGCGACTCGGGCTCCAGTTCGGGCAGGAAGCCATTGGTGTAGCCCAGTCCGACGGTGAAGGGCCGCGGCGACAAGGCTGCCAGCGTGCGGTCGTAGAAGCCTCCGCCATAGCCGAGCCGGTAGCCGCCCGGACCGTAGCCGACGCAGGGAACAAACAGCAGCGTCGGCTGTACCAACTCGGTAGCCTTGGGCTTGGGAATGCCGTAGGCATCCTCCTCCATCTCGCAACCGGGATACCAGCGGTGAAAGCTCAGCGTCTTGTCGGCCTTGTTGATCACCGGCAGGCCGATCATGCGGCGGCGCGAAGCCTGCGCCGCGTCGGCCTCCATGCCGGCCTCCTGCCAGCGGAACAGCGCCGGCAGCGGATCGAACTCGCCCTTGATCGGCCAGTACGCGCCGATCACGGCATCGGGACGGTCGACCAGCCAGACCCGCATGACGCGCTGCAGCGCCTCGTTGCGCGCCAGCCGATCCTCCAGCTGCAAGCGCTCGGCCACCAGTTTCTTGCGCCAGACCGCCTTCTGCGCCGCCTGACCCGAATGCACGACTCCGCCTTTGTTGTCCATAATCGCCTTATGAAGAGAAATGTGACGCTGTCCACTGGATTGTGGTCGATTTTGGCCACGCTTTCCGCCGCTGCGGTGCTGGCGGGTGCGCCCGGTGCGGCCATCGCGCAGCCCAGTCCGGAACGCACGCTGCAGGAGATGCGCGAGGCCTTCCGCAAGAACGACCAGCGCACGCTGCGCGAAGGCCTGCCCCGGCTGCAAGGGCATGTGATGGAACCGCTGGCGGCCTACTGGGAGCTCAAAAGCAGGCTCGACAGCGCGAGTCCGGACGAGATCCGCGCCTTCCTGCGCCGCTGGACTGGCAGCTACTACGAGGACCGGCTGCGCAACGACTGGCTGCTGCTGCTGGGCCGGCGCGGCGACTGGAGCAATTTCCGCCTCGAGCATGCGCAATACCGCATGAACGACGACCGCGAAGTCCAGTGCTACGCCCTGCAGGCCGACCAGCTGGAGCGGCGCGCCCCGGTGGCCGAGACCGTGCGCCAGCTCTGGCTCGGGCAAAAGGAGGCCGACGCCGGCTGTGCCAGCGCAGCGCGCGCCCTGCTGCAGCAGGACGAGCTCGGCACCGAGACCGCCTGGCAGCGCGCCCGGCTCGGCATGGAAAGTGGTCGCCTGCGCGTGGCCACCCAGGCCGTCGCGATGCTGGACGACAAGTGGGCCGCGACGGCCGAACAGATCTATGCCGATCCGGAGCGCTACCTGGACGAGAAGCTGACCGCCGTGCGCCCGCGCACCAAGGAACTGGTGACGCTGGCGCTGGTGCGACTGGCGGCCCGGAACTTCGAGGAGGCTGCGGAAGAGGCCGGCAAGCTGCGCTGGCGCACCCAGCTGACCGCCGAGGAGCGCAGCTGGGTCTGGGGCGTGATCGGCCGCCAGGCCGCGCAGAAGCTGTCGCCGCGTGCTCACGAATATTTCGGCCATGCGCAGGACAAGTACCTGCACGACGAGATGCTGGCCTGGAAGGCGCGCGCCGCTCTGCGCGCGGCCGACTGGAAGGCGGTGCAGGACGCCATCGCGCACATGGGCGAGGCGCAACGGCGCGACCCGAGCTGGACCTACTGGCAGGCCCGCGCCCTGCTGGCGCTGCAGGCTCCCAGCCACGACGAACAGGCGCGCGCGCTGCTGCAAGGCATCGCGGGCAACAACGGCTTCTACGAGCAGCTGGCCCAGGAGATGCTGGGACAGGCCACGGTGGTGCCACCTGCCCCCAAGGCGCTGAGCGCCGCCGAGAAGGCCACCGCGCGCCAGAACCCGGGCCTGCAGCGCGCGCTGTGGGCGATAGCCAACGGGCTGCGCGCCGAAGGCGTGCGCGAATGGAACTACACCACCAACCTGCACCAGCGCGGTGGCATGAATGACCGCGAACTGCTGGCTGCGGCCGACCTGGCCTGCCAGCAGCAGGTCTGGGACCGCTGCATCAACACCAGTGACCGCACCAAGGCCGAGATCGACTATTCGCAGCGCTTCCCGACGCCGCACCGCGAGCAGGTGGTCAAGCGCGCGCGCGAGGTCGGGCTCGATCCGGCCTATGTCTACGGCCTGATCCGGCAGGAAAGCCGCTTCGTCACCGACGCGCGCTCGGGCGTGGGGGCGGCCGGGCTGATGCAGGTCATGCCGGCGACCGCCGCCTGGACCGCCAAGCGCATCGGGCTGAGCGACTTCAAGCCACACCAGATCACCGACCGCGACACCAATATCGCGCTCGGCACAGCCTACCTCAAGCTGGCGCTCGACGACTTCGAGGGCTCGATGCCGATGGCCGCCGCCGCCTACAACGCCGGCCCGGGCCGGCCGCGGGTCTGGCGCAACGGCCCAGTGCTGGAGGCCCCGATCTGGATCGAGAACATCCCCTTCAGCGAGACACGCGACTACGTCAAGAAGGTGGTCGCCAACACCAACAACTACGCCGCTCTGCTGAGCGGCCAGCCGCAGCGCATCGGCAGCCGGCTGGCAGCAATCGGGCCACGCCTGAGCAGCCTGCCACCCAACGCCGACCTGCCCTGACCCATTTCACGACCAAGAAGGATGATGATGAGACGCATCTTGCTGCTGGGCGGTACCGGCTTCGTCGGCCGCCATGTCTGTGAACACCTGGCGCGCGCCGGCCTGCAGATGACGGTGCCGACCCGGCGCGCCATCAACGCACAGGCGGTGCAGACACTGCCCGGCGTGACCGTGCTCGAGGCCGACATCCACGACCAGGCGACGCTGGCCCGGCTGCTGCCAGGCCATGACGCCGTCGTCAGCCTGGTCGGCGTGCTGCACGGCAACGCCGCGCGCTTCGAGCGCGCCCATGTCGAGCTGCCGCGCAAGCTGGCTAGCGCCATGCAGGCCGCCGGCGTTAGCCGGCTGGTGCATGTCAGCGCACTGGGCGCCAGCGCCGACGGCCCGTCCAACTACCAGCGCAGCAAGGCAGCGGGCGAAGCGCTGCTGCGCGAGTCCGGGCTCGACCTGACCCTGCTACGCCCGAGCGTGATCTTCGGCGCCGGCGACAGCTTCCTGCGCCTGTTCGCACGCCTGCAGGCCAGCCTGCCGGTGATGCTGCTGCCGGGCGCCAGCGCAAGGCTGCAGCCGGTCTGGGTCGGCGATGTCGCCAGCGCCGTGGCGCGCTGCCTGCTCGATCCGGCCACCATCGGCCATACCTATGAACTGGCCGGCCCCAGACCCTACACGCTGGGCGAACTGGTGCGGCTGGCAGGCTGCCTGTCAGGGCACCCGCGGCCGGTGATCGGCCTGCCGCTGGCCTTCGGCCATCTGCAGGCCATGCTGCTGCAGCTGATGCCGGGCGAGCCTCTGATGAGCAGCGACAATCTCGCTTCGCTCAAGGTCGACAACGTCGCCAGCGGCCAGCTGCCCGGCCTGGCCGAGCTCGGCATCACGCCAACGCCGCTGGAGCCGACCGCGGCCCGCTACCTCGAGCTCGACGGCCGCGCCGACCCGCTGCTGGCCCTGCGCCGGCGCCACCCGCTGGACTGACCAGGCCCGGCGCCCCATCTGAAAGTCCCTATGCCCGCCAAGAAAACCACCACCCCGGCTGCCACCACGACCGGCACCGCCGTGCAGCGCAGCGAACACCAGCGCGACATCATCAACCGCCTGCGCCGCATCGAGGGCCAGGTACGCGCGCTGGCCGAGATGGTCGACAGCGGCCGCCCCTGCGAAGACATCGCGCAGCAGATGTCGGCCGCGCGCAAGGCGATGGACAAGGCCTTCTACCGCATGATGGCCTGCTCGATGATGGAGGCGGTGAGCAACGGCGAATCGGTCGAGGGCGTCGAGCGCTCGACCCGGATCCTGGAAAAATACGCATGAAGCCGAAGGCCGGTCTGACCTACCTGGTCGGCGGCGCGGTTCGCGACGGCCTGCTCGGGCATTTCCACCAGGTGCACCAGCTGCCCGATGGCAGCCCGCACGCCGACCGCGACTGGGTGGTGGTCGGCAGCTCGCCCGAGGCGATGACGGCACAGGGCTTCCTGCCGGTCGGGCGCGACTTTCCGGTCTTCCTGCACCCGCGCACGCGCGAGGAATACGCGCTGGCGCGCACCGAGCGCAAGACCGCGCGCGGCTACCACGGCTTCGCCTTCCATGCCGCCACCGACGTCACGCTCGAGCAGGACCTGGCCCGGCGCGACCTGACCATCAACGCGATGGCGCTGCCCGAAGAGGCGCTCGACGCGGACGGCTGCTTCGACCCCGCCGACCCGCGCCTGGTCGATCCCCACGGCGGCCGGCAGGACCTGCGCGACAAGGTGCTGCGCCATGTGACCGACGCCTTCCACGAGGATCCGGTGCGCATCCTGCGCATGGCGCGCTTCGCCGCGCGCTGGCCCGACTTCTCGGTCGCGCCCGAGACGATGGCGCTGATGCGATCGATGGTCGAGCATGGCGAGGTCGACCACCTGGTGCCCGAGCGCGTCTGGCAGGAACTCTCGCGCGGCCTGATGGAGCAGAAACCCTCGCGCATGCTGGAAGTGCTGCGCGGCTGCGGCGCCTTGAAGCGGCTGCTGCCCGAGGTCGACCGGCTCTGGGGCGTGCCGCAGCGCGCCGACTACCACCCCGAGGTCGACACCGGCGTGCACCTGTGCATGGTGCTCGACATGTCGGCCCGGCTGCAGGCGCCGCTGAGCGTGCGCTTCGCCTGCCTCTGCCACGACCTGGGCAAGGGCAACACGCCGGCCGACGTGCTGCCGCGCCACATCGGCCACGAGATGCGCAGCGTCAAGCTGCTGCTCAAGCTGTGCGAGCGCTGGCGCGTGCCGCGCGACTGCAAGGAGCTGGCCGAGGTGGTCGCGCGCGAGCATGGCCATGTGCACCGCTGCGCCGACCTGTCGGCACCCGCGACGCTGCGCCTGCTCGAGCGCTGCGACGCGATCCGGCGGCCGGCACGCTTCGATGAGTTCCTGCTGGCCTGCGAATGCGACGTGCGCGGCCGGCTGCACTTCGAGGACGACCCCTATCCGCAGGCGGGCCGGCTGCGCACCGCGCTGGCCGCGGCGCTGGCCGTGGCGACCGCGCCGATCGCCGCCCGCGTGACCCAGGAGGTCAGGCTGCACAGCGGCGACCCGGCCCGGCTGGGTCCGGCGATCGCGCAGGCGATCGAGCATGCACGCAGCGAGGCGATCGCGCGCGCGCTCAATCCTGCCCAGCAGGAAAGCAGCGCCGAGGCCTGAGCCGACGGCACGGCCGCCAGCGAAGGCGGGCTGGCCGTCAGCGTGCCCGGTCGAGCGCCGAACGTGCCCAGCGCACGATGTCAGCCTGCCCCATCGCGCCAGGCTGGCGCGCGATCTCGCGCCCGCGCCAGAACAGCGCCAGCGTCGGGATGCTGCGGATCTGGTAGCGCGCCGCCAGCTGCTGCTCGTCCTCGGTGTTGACCTTGGCCAGGCGGAACTCGGGCTCGAGCTGCGCCGCGGCGGCCTCGAAGGCCGGCGCCATCATGCGGCAGGGCCCGCACCAGGGCGCCCAGAAATCGACCAGCAGCGGCAGCTCGTCGCGCTGCAGTTGGCGCTCGAAGCCGGCCTGATCCAGCGCGACCGGCTTGCCACCGAACAGCGGCCGGTGGCATTTGCCGCAATCCGGCGCGCTGCCCAGGTGCTGGACGGCGATGCGGTTGGTGGTCTGGCAATGCGGGCAGACGAGGTGCAGGGTCTGGTGGTCGGTCATGGCGGCTCCGGAACAGGATCAATACCCTGCAGAGTAGGAGCCGGGCCGGCTTTTTTCAAGTCCGGCGTCGGCTCAAAGCAGATGCTGCAGCAGCGCGGCGATCCAGCTCAGCAGCAGGACGGTGGCGATCGGCAGTTCCCAGTCTCTGCCGAAGGCACGGAAGCGCAGGTCGCCCGGCAGCCGTCCCAGGCCGATGCGGCGCAGCCATCCCATCAGGCCCTGGAACAGCAGCAGGGCCAGCAGGATGACGATCAGCCAGCGCAGCATGTGGCCTACAGCGTGTGGGTGCGGTCGCCGACCGTGAAGCCGATCGGCAGCCAGCCCTCGGCGCAAGCCGGCGGCGCGAAGGCCAGCACCTTGAACAGCTCGCCCATCTCGTGCTCGTTGACCAGCTTGGCGAGCTGGATTCGCTCGGGTACCGTGGCCTCGGCGGCGAAGTCGATCAGGCCGGCGTTGATCAGGAAGCGGCCCTGGCTGGTGTAGCCCAGCACCTGCAGGCCGGCGTCCTGCGCCGCCAGCGCGATGCCGGTGAAGTTGACATGCGCAGTGATGTCCTTGAGGCCGACATCGGTCAGCGGATCATGGTCGACCTGATGCAGGCGGTGGCAGACCAGCGTGCCCATGTGGCGCTGCGGGTGGAAATACTCGGACTCGGGGAAGCCATAGTCGATCAGGAAGGCCGCGCCGCGCGTCCAGCGCTCGGCCAGCGTGCGCACGAAGGCCTCGGCCTGTGGGTGGATCTCGGTCAGGTAGTCATGCTCGCCCTCGACCTCGAACGGCGGGCGCAGATCGGTCGGGCGATCCTCCCAGGCGAAGGCACCGTCACACAGCGCGACGCCGCGCTCGTACCAGGCGCCGGCGCGGCGCTGCAGCAGCTGCACCGGCATCGCGTCGAGCACCTCGTTGCCGACGATCACGCCCTCGAAGTGTTCCGGCAGCCGGTCGACCCACTCGACCCGGTCGCCGAAGGCCGCCAGCGTTTGCTGCTGGCGCGCGCGCAGCGTGCCCGAGAGGTCGACGATGCGGTAGCGGACCTCGCGGTGGCCCATGGCATCGAGCTGGGTCAGGATCTGCAGCGCGAGCGCACCGCTGCCAGCACCGAATTCCCAGACCTCGGAGGTGCCGGTAGCCTCTAGCGCCTGCGCCGCCTGGCGCCCCAGCGTGCGGCCGAACCAGGGCGAGAGCTCGGGCGCGGTGACGAAGTCGCTGCCGCTCTCAGGCAATGCGCCGAACTTGACGCTGTCATTGGCGTAGTAGCCCAGGCCGGGCGCATAGAGCGCCAGCGCCATGAAGCGGTCAAAGGAGATCCAGCCACCGGATTGCTCCAGCTCGCGGACAATATGGGCTTTCAGCTGTTCGGACAAGTCGCTCAATGTGGTTCTGCCATCTGGTTACGGATGCGGCGCCATCATAAGCGCGCTCCGCCTTCCTGCCCGAGATCACGATGACATTCTCCCCCCCGTTCGCCCCTGCGCCGACCGTACTCGTCACCGGCGGCGGCGTGCGCCTGGGCGCCGAGATCTGCCGCGCCTTCGCGCGCGCCGGCTGGCGCGTGCTGTGCCAGTACCGCAGTTCGGCCGAGGCCGCGCAGGCGCTCTGCCAGCAGTTGCAGGACCAAGGCCATGACGCGATCGCTATCGAGGGCGACCTGGCCAGCGAAGCCGGCCGACGCGAGCTGATGAGCCGGGCAGCGCAGATTACCGGGCCGCTGAGCTGCCTGGTCAACAATGCCTCGGCCTTCGAGCCCGACACGGGGGCCGATTTCGACGTCGAACTCGCGCGCAGCCAGCTCGAGGTCAACCTGATCGCGCCGCTGTCGCTGGCGCGCGCACTGCACGCCGGCCTGCCCGCTGACACCGAACTGGATGCCAGCGTGATCCACATCCTGGACCAGAAGGTCTACAACCTGAACCCGGACTATTTCTCCTACACCGTGAGCAAGCTCGCGCTGGAACGCTCGGTCGCGCTGCAGGCGCAGGCGCTGGCGCCGCGCGTGCGCGTCTGCGGCGTGGCGCCGGGACTGATGTACCTGAGCGGCCCGCAGACCCAGGAGAACTTCGACCGCGCCAGCCGGGTCAACCTGCTCAAGCGCGCCACCGATCCGGCCGACGTCGCGCGCAGCTGCCTGTTCCTGGCGCAGACCAAATCAATCACCGGAACCACGCTCAGCGTCGACAGCGGCCAGCACCTGGTGCCGCTGGCGCGCGACGTGATGTTCGCGGTCGGCGACAATCACGATCCTGACAAGCCATGAACACCCCTGACCTGACCCTGCCCTTACAGCTGTCCCTGATGGACGAGTTGCGCCTGAGCTGCCGCAAGCTGTTCCTGCGCCGCCACGAGGTGCAGGCGCATATCGGCGCCCACGACTTCGAGAAGGGCGTGACCCAGCGCCTGTGGATCGACGTCGAGCTCTGGGTGCCGTTCGAGCGCTCGACGCCCTCGCTCGACTCGCTGCACGAGGTGGTCGACTACGACTTCGTGCGCGCCGAGGTCGCCTTGCGCTTGCGGCAGGGCCATGTCGAGCTGCAGGAAACGCTGTGCGACGACCTCGCGCAGCGCCTGCTGGCCCACCCCGGCGTGCGCGCGGTGCGCCTGTCCACCTGCAAACCCGACGTCTACCCCGACTGCGAGGCCGTCGGCGTGGAAGTCTTCCACGTCAAGCCCGCTTCATCCCAGCCATGAA
The DNA here is from genome assembly GCA_964547895.1 of uncultured Chitinophaga sp. GTDB lineage: Bacteria > Pseudomonadota > Gammaproteobacteria > Burkholderiales > Burkholderiaceae_C > Malikia. The sequence goes on from CAZJQH010000033.1 coordinate 13,527, forward strand.
CCAGAATACCGCCCCGAAAACCGGCCAGCAGATCCTGACCCTGACCGGCCTGCGCTTCGTCGCCAACCTCGGCATCCTCGAGCACGAGAAGATCAGCCCGCAGCCGATCCAGGTCGACGCCGAGCTGAATCAGGGCGAACAGCCGCTGCTGCCGCACGACGACGACATCAACCATGTGCTCGACTACCGCAAGGTGCGCCAGATCATCATCGACGAGTGCACCGCCGAGCATGTGAACCTGCTCGAGACGCTGATCGGCAAGCTCGGCCACCGCCTGCTGCAATTGCCGGGCGTGATTGGCGTGCGCATCAAGATCGCCAAGCTCGAGATCTTCGACGACTGCGAAGTCGCGATCCGCATGGAAAGCGGTCAGTGGTGAGCCCATCCGAGCTCATCAGTTCCAAACTTGAGATTGAAATGAACGACACCGCCACCTGGAGCGACGCCGCCGAATCGGCTGCCGAACCCTCTGCCCAGACTGCCGAGGCCGCCGCCGAGGCGCTGAAGAAAGCCGCCAAGATCGAGCGCGAGGACCGCAAGCTCGAGAAGCGCCTGTGCCGCGAGGTCGGCCGCGCCATCGCCGACTACAACATGATCGAGGAAGGCGACCGCATCATGGTCTGCCTCTCGGGCGGCAAGGACAGCTACGGCCTGCTCGACATCCTGATGAAGCTGCAGCAGCGCGCACCGGTCAAGTTCGAGCTGATCGCGGTCAACCTGGACCAGAAGCAGCCCGGTTTCCCGGACCATATCCTGCCCGAGTACCTGGGCAAGCTCGGCATCAAGTTCCACATCGAGACCCAGGACACCTACTCGATCGTCAAGAAGGTGGTGCCCGAGGGCAAGACCATGTGCAGCCTGTGCAGTCGGCTGCGCCGCGGCATCCTGTACCGCGTCGCGCGCGAACTCGGCTGCAACAAGCTCGCGCTCGGCCACCACCGCGACGACATCCTGCAGACCTTCTTCCTCAACATGTTCTTCGGCGCCAAGCTCAAGGGCATGCCGGCCAAGCTGGTCAGCGACAACGGCGAGTTCATGGTGATCCGCCCGCTGGCCTATGTGCCCGAGAAGGACCTGATCCGCTGGGCCCAGGTGCGCGAGTTCCCGATCATCCCCTGCACCCTGTGCGGCAGCCAGGAAAACCTGCAGCGCAAGCAGGTCGGCAACATGCTGCGCGAATGGGAGAAGAAGTTCCCGGGCCGGATCGAGAGCATGCTCGGCGCGCTGCAGAACGTGGTGCCGAGCCACCTGATGGACCGCGAGCTGCACCCGTTCCAGACCTTGCGCACCACCGGCGTCGCGGACGAAAATGGGGACCTGGTGTTCGACGAGGAAGAGCTGCCGCTGCCGCCCGCCCTGCCGGCCGAGCAGGTCATCAGCCTGACGCCGTCGCGCTGAAGCTCGGCGCCCTGTCCCTGTGCGGGGACGGTGGTGCTGCAGCTGCCCGGATGCCTTTACAGGAGCCTGCCATGCCGAAAGCCCTTGCCCTCCCGAGCACCGGCGCACGCCACAAGACCGCGCGTCACCTGGGCAGCCTGGGCCTGCTGGCCGTTGTGCTGCTGCTGGGCGGCTGCGCCGGCGGCGTGATCCGGCTCGAGAACGACGTGCGCAGCTACGCCGACTGGACGGCCTCGGGTACCGGAACGGTCATGCGGCCTGCGACCGGCGACCTGTACCGCATCGAGCACCGGCCTTCGCAACGCCAGGACCCGGCGCCGCAGCTGGAGGCAATCGAAGCCATAGCGCGCGATGCGCTGCAGCGCGTCGGCCTGCGCCAGGCGCCCGAGCCGCTGCCGGCCGGGCTGCCAGCGCCGCGCTGGACGGTCGAACTTGGCGCGCGCTCGATCCGGCTGCCGCATGCGCCCTGGGACGAGCCCCGCCCCTTTGGCTTCTCGCTCGGGATCGGCGTGGGCCATGTCGGCCGCCACGGCTCGATCGGCTTTGGCATGCCGCTGTTCCCGGCCCCGGCAGTGCCCTACTACCAGCGCGAAGTCTCGGTCGTGCTGCGCGATGCGCGCAGCGGCCGCGTCGTCTACGAGACCAGCGCCGCGCATGACGGCCCCTGGGCCGACAGCGCTACCCTGTGGGCCGCGCTGTTTGATGCAGCACTGCAGGGCTTCCCGCAGCCGCCGGCCGGACCGCGCCGGATCGTGATCGAGGTGCCGCGCTGACCAGCAACGGAACCTTCAGCGCATTCGCGCATCAAAAGAACACAAATCAAGCCATCCGCATGGAATTCACCCGCATCCTGGCGATACGCCACGGCGAGACCACCTGGAACCAGGACAAGCGCCTGCAGGGCCACCTCGACATCCCGCTCAACGAGCGTGGTCACTGGCAGGCTGCACGTGCCGCTGCCGCGCTGCGCGAGGAGCCCATCGCGGCGGTCTATTCGAGCGACCTGTCGCGCGCGCACCAGACCGCCTGCGTAATCGCAGCCGCGCAAGGACTGTCGGTGCAGGCGCACAGCGGCCTGCGCGAGCGCCATTTCGGCGACTTCCAGGGCCGGACCTGGACCGAGCTCGAGGTCGAGGAACCCGAGGCCACGCTGGCCTGGCGCACCCGCGTGCCCGACTTCGCGCCGCGCGGCGGTGGCGAGACGCTGCGGCAGTTGCGCGCGCGCATCCAGTCGGTGCTCGACGAGATCGCGGCCCGCCATGCCGGCGAGCAGATCGTCGTCGTCGCCCATGGCGGCGTGCTCGACATCCTCTACCGGCTCGCGACCGGGCTCGAACTGCAGGCGCCGCGTACCTGGACGGTCGAGAATGCCGCCATCAACCGCCTGCTCTGGACCCCCGAAGGCCTGAGCCTGGTCGGCTGGGCCGACAGCGGGCATCTCGACGAGGCAGCGGACGACGACGTGAGCGCCTGAGGCCAAGGCCCAACTGGGTCAGTCGTCCCCGTACAGCGCCGGATCGACCTTGGGCGGTTCCAGCCCCAGATGGCGGAACGCCGCCTGGGTCGCGATGCGCCCGCGCGTGGTGCGCTGCAGATAGCCCTGCTGGATCAGGTAGGGCTCGATCACGTCCTCGATCGTGTCGCGCTCCTCGCCGATGCTGGCCGCGATGTTGTCGAGCCCGACCGGGCCGCCGTCGAAC
>CAZJQH010000034.1:0-16513 GCA_964547895.1 uncultured Chitinophaga sp.
GCCAACATGCGCCAGCTCTCGGGCGGCATGAAGCGGCGCGTGCTGGTGGCGCAGGCGCTGGTGCACAAGCCGCCGGTGATCGTGCTCGACGAGCCTACCGCCGGCGTCGACGTCGAGCTGCGCCAGACGCTGTGGGCCTTCATCTCCAAGCTCAACAAGCAGGGCAGCACCGTGCTGCTGACCACCCATTACCTCGAGGAAGCCGAGGCGCTGTGCCACCGCATCGCGATGCTCAAGCAGGGCCAGATGGTCGCGCTCGAGAAGACCTCCGACCTGCTCAAGCGCGCCTCCGCGACCCAGCTCTGCTTCAAGACCGACCAGGCACTGCCGTCGGCGCTGGCGGCGCAGGCGCGCGTCACCGGCCGGGTGGTACGGCTGCCGGCGCAGGACGCGCACGCGGTCGAGCGCCTGCTGGCCGAACTGCGCGCCCAGGGCATCGCGATCGAGGACATTGAAATCCGCAAGGCCGACCTCGAGGATGTCTTCCTCGACGTGATGGCCGGCAAGCAGGAGGGCGGGGCATGAGCGGCTGGTCCATGTTGTTCTACAAGGAGGTGCTGCGCTTCTGGAAGGTCGGCTTCCAGACCGTCGCGGCACCGGTCATGACCGCCATCCTGTATCTGCTGATCTTCGGCCATGTGCTGGAGGAGCATGTGCAGGTCTACGACGGGGTCGGCTACACCGCCTTCCTGCTGCCCGGCCTGATCATGATGAGCGTGTTGCAGAACGCGTTTGCCAACAGCTCGTCGAGCCTGATCCAGAGCAAGATCATGGGCAACCTGGTCTTCATCCTGCTGACGCCGCTGTCGCACCGGGCCTGGTTCTTCGCCTACGTGGTCTCGTCGATGGTGCGCGGCCTGGTGGTCGGTGCCGGCGTGCTGGTCTGCACCTTCTGGGCAGCTGACCTGGTGTTTGCCGAACCGCTCTGGATCCTGGCCTTTGCGCTGCTGGGTTCGGGCCTGCTTGGTTCGCTCGGCGTGATCGCCGGCCTGTGGGCCGAGAAGTTCGACCAGATGGCGGCGTTCCAGAACTTCATCATCATGCCGATGACCTTCCTGAGCGGCGTTTTCTACTCCATCCACTCGCTGCCGCCCTTCTGGCAGCAGCTCAGCCACTTCAACCCCTTCTTCTACATGATCGACGGCTTCCGCCACGGCTTCTTCGGCCAGAGCGATGTCTCGCCCTGGTTCAGCCTGGGCGTGGTGGGGGTGGCGTTCACGCTGGTGGCGGGCCTGGCCCTGCGCCTGCTCAAGACCGGCTACAAGATCCGACATTGACATGAATTCCGACCAACTGCAATCCATCATCGCCGCCGGCCTGCCCTGCGATCACCTGGAGGTCTCGGGTGACGGCCGCCACTGGGCCGCCGTCGTGGTCTCTGGCGCCTTCGAGGGCAAGCGCGCGATCGCGCGCCACCAGCTGGTCTACAAGACGCTGGGTGCGCGCATCCACAACGACGAGGTGCATGCGCTCTCGATCAAGGCCTTCACGCCGGCCGAATGGGCCGCCAACCAGGGCTGAACGGGATGGACAAACTGCTGATCCGCGGCGGCCGCCGCCTGCAAGGCGAGGTGAGCGTCTCGGGCGCCAAGAATGCCGCTCTGCCCGAACTCTGCGCTGCCTTGCTGACCGACCAGCCGGTGATGCTGCGCAACGTGCCGCGCCTTCGCGACGTCGCGACCATGCGCCAGCTGCTCGAGCACATGGGCGTGCAGACCCAGACCCACGGCGAGCGCGGCGGCTTCACGCTGCAGGCGGCTGACCCGATCACGCCTGAGGCTCCCTACGAGCTGGTCAAGACCATGCGCGCCTCGGTGCTGGTGCTGGGGCCGCTGCTGGCGCGCTTCGGCCAGGCCAGGGTGTCGCTGCCGGGCGGCTGCGCGATCGGTTCGCGGCCGGTCGACCAGCACATCAAGGGCCTGCAGGCGATGGGCGCCGAAATCGTGGTCGAGCATGGCTACATGGTCGCGCGCCTGCCCGAGGGCCGCACCCGTCTCAAGGGTGCTCGCATCACCACCGACATGGTGACCGTCACCGGAACCGAGAACTTCCTGATGGCCGCGACGCTGGCCGAGGGCGAGACCATCCTCGAGAACGCGGCGCAGGAGCCCGAGATCACCGACCTGGCCGAGATGCTGATCAAGATGGGCGCCAGGATCGAGGGCCATGGCAGCAGCCGGATCCGGATCCAGGGCGTCGAGCGGCTCGACGGCTGCGACCATGCGGTGGTGGCTGACCGTATCGAGGCCGGCACCTTCCTGTGCGCGGTCGCGGCGACTGGTGGCGAGGCGCTGCTGCGGGAGGCGCGCGGCGACCATCTCGACGCGGTGATCGACAAGCTGCGCGATGCCGGCGTGACGGTGGAGGAGGTCGAGGGTGGCCTGCGCGTGGCGGCGGCTGGCGCTGCGACGCTCAAGGCCCAGACCTTCCGCACCACCGAGTACCCGGGCTTCCCGACCGACATGCAGGCCCAGTTCATGGCGCTCAACGTGGTCGCGCAGGGCGCCAGCAGCGTGACCGAGACCATCTTCGAGAACCGCTTCATGCATGTGCAGGAGCTGCAGCGCCTGGGCGCGCGCATCCACACCGATGGCCGCGTCGCGCTGATCGAGGGCCTGGGCGAATCCGGCCGACTGTCGGGCGCGACCGTGATGGCGACCGACCTGCGCGCCTCCGCCAGCCTGGTGATCGCCGGCCTGGTGGCCGAGGGCGAGACCGTGGTCGACCGCATCTACCACCTCGACCGCGGCTACGACCAGATGGAAGTCAAACTGCGCGCCCTGGGCGCCGACATCGAGAGAATCCAATGAGCTGCCCACAGCTGACCCTCGCCCTGTCCAAGGGCCGCATCTTCGAGGAAACCCTGCCGCTGCTGCGGGCTGCCGGCATCGAGGTGCTGGAGGATCCCGACAAGTCGCGCAAGCTGATCCTGCCGACCAATCGTCCCGACGTGCAGGTGGTGCTGGTGCGCGCCAGCGACGTGCCGACCTATGTCCAGTACGGCGGCGCCGACCTGGGCGTCTGCGGCAAGGACACGCTGATCGAGCACGAGGCCGAGTGGGGCGGGGCTGGCAGCGTCGGCCTGTACCAGCCGCTGGATCTCCAGATCGCCAAGTGCCGCATGAGCGTGGCGGTGCGGGCCGACTTCGACTACGCGCGCGCGGTGCGCCAGGGCGCGCGCCTCAAGGTCGCGACCAAGTATGTCGCGATCGCGCGCGAGTTCTTCGCCAGCAAGGGAGTGCATGTCGACCTGATCAAGCTCTACGGCAGCATGGAGCTTGCGCCCCTGACCGGCATGGCCGACGCCATCGTCGACCTGGTCTCGACCGGCAACACCCTGAAGGCCAACCAGCTGGTCGAGGTCGAGCAGATCATGGACATCTCCTCGCGCCTGGTGGTCAATCCGGCCGCGCTCAAGGTCAAGCGCGAGCTGCTGCGACCCATCCTCGACGCCTTCGCCCAGGCGACGGCCTGAAACCCTCAAGAGGTCTGAAACGATGAAAGCCACTCCGATCATCCTGCGTACCACCGACGCCGACTTCGAGGCCCGCTTCCAGCAGCGCCTGCACTGGTCGGCCGACACCGACGCGGCGATCGAGCAGCGTGTCGCCGGGATCCTGGCCGACGTGAGAGCGCGTGGCGATGCGGCAGTGATCGAGTACACCAACCGCTTCGATGGCCTGAGCGCCAGCGGCATGGCCGAGCTGGAGCTGAAGCAGGACGAGCTCAAGGCGGCCTTCGACGGCCTGCCCGAGGTCCAGCGCGAGGCGCTGCAGGCCGCGGCTGCGCGCGTGCGCCGCTACCACGAGGCGCAGAAGCAGGCCAGCGGCGAGAGCTGGAGCTACCGCGACGAGGACGGCACTCTGCTGGGCCAGAAGGTCACGCCGCTGGACCGGGTCGGCATCTACGTGCCGGGCGGCAAGGCGGCCTATCCGTCCAGCGTGCTGATGAACGCGATTCCGGCCCATGTCGCGGGCGTGGGCGAGATCATCATGGTGGTGCCGACGCCGCGCGGCGAGAGGAATGCGCTGGTGCTGGCAGCGGCCTACGTGGCGGGCGTGACGCGCGCCTTCACCATCGGCGGCGCGCAGGCGGTGGCGGCACTGGCCTACGGCACCGACAGCGTGCCGAAGGTCGACAAGATCACCGGCCCCGGCAACGCCTATGTCGCGAGCGCCAAGAAGCATGTGTTCGGCACCGTCGGCATCGACATGATCGCCGGCCCGAGCGAGATCCTGGTGCTGGCTGACGGCACGACGCCGCCGGACTGGGTCGCGATGGATCTGTTCAGTCAGGCCGAGCACGACGAACTGGCGCAGAGCATCCTGCTGTGCCCGGATGCAGCCTACATCGACGCGGTGCAGGAGGCAATCGACCGCCTGCTGTCGACCATGCCGCGTGCCGAGATCATCGCCAAGAGCCTGAACGGCCGTGGCGCGCTGATCCAGACCCGCAGCATGCAAGAAGCCTGCGAGATCAGCAACCGGATCGCGCCCGAGCACCTGGAGGTGTCCTCGCGCGAGCCGATGCGCTGGGAGCCGCTGCTGCGCCACGCGGGCGCGATCTTCCTGGGCGCCTATACCAGCGAAAGCCTGGGCGACTACTGCGCCGGCCCGAACCATGTGCTACCGACCAGCGGCACCGCGCGCTTCAGCTCGCCGCTGGGCGTCTACGACTTCCAGAAGCGCAGCAGCCTGATCGAGGTCAGCGAGCAGGGCGCCCAGACCCTGGGCCGGATCGCATCAGTGCTCGCGCATGGCGAAGGCCTGCAGGCGCACGCGCGCGCGGCCGAGCTTAGGCTCAAGTGAGGCGCTGACTACGCTCACAGTCGGGAAGGCCCTGCGGGGCCTTCGGTGCTTCTGCCCGCGGGGCTTCACCAGGGGATGGATTGTCCGGCGTGGTCGACGAACTGGGCGCGGCCGGTCGGCTCCAGTGCGTCGAGCACGCGCAGCAGGCGGGCGGCCGACTCCAGCGGTTCCATGGCCTGCTCGCCGACGAAGGGTCGGCTCAAGGCCGAGCGCACCGTGCCGGGCTGCAGCGCCGCGACCACCGCCAGCGGGCGCCGGCGCGCGATCTCGATCGCGGCCGTCTGCAGCAGCATGTTGAGCGCGGCCTTGGAGGCACGGTAGCCGTACCAGCCGCCCTTGTGGTTGTCCTCGAGGCTGCCGACGCGCGCCGACAGCTTGGCCCAGATCACGCGCTCGTCGCTGGCCAGCCGTGGCAGCAGCTGTTGCAGCAGCAAGGTCGGGCCGATGGCGTTGACGCGCATGGCGTCGAGCAGCCGGTCGGCATCCAGGTCGGCCAGGCGCTTTTCCGGGGGCTGGCCGTCCAGCGTCAGTGCGCCGGTGGCGTCGATCACCAGCTGGAAAGGGCCGCGGTCGGCGAGGGCCTGCGCGCAGCGTCGCAGGCTGGCCTCGTCGCGCAGGTCGAAGCCAGGCTGGCTGTTGCGCGACAGTCCGGTCACGCCGGCGCAGCGCGGGTCGGCCATCAGCATAGAGACAAATGCCTGGCCGATGGCACCGCTGGCGCCGATCACCAGGGCCGAATAGCCCTCGCGCAGGCTGTGCATGGAGGAAAACATTGTCTGCTGGCTGCCGTTCATGATGGGGCCTGCTGCGTGTTGCTGTCGCTGGAGTGCAGGGTGCGCCAACGCGCCAGCCCGGCGCTGACCTGGGCTGCACTTAGCACGCGTTGTACCCCCGCAGGCAGCCGCCGCCGCGCGGCCTGGGTCCAGCCGCCGCCGATCCAGAGCTCGACCTCGGCAGGCAGCTGGTCGCGCAGCCGGTCCAGCTGTTCGCTGACCTCCCGCGCTGCTGCGTACGGGCTGATGCTGAGCGCGACGATATCGGCCCGGTAATGGCTGGCAGATGCCAGGATCTCGGCCAGCGGCATGTTGATGCCGAGCGCAATCCGTTCGCAGCGCTCCAGCGCAAAGAAGCATTCCGCCATCAGCAGGCCGAGCTGGTGCTGCTCCTGGGCCAGCGTGGTCAGCATGACGCGCGGCGCGCCCGCCACATGACCGGGCGCTGATTCCAGGGCGGCGATCGATTCGCGCAGCACGGCCTGCACGGCCTCGGAGAACTGGTGTTCGTGGTGGATGGTCAGCTCGCCCGCCATCCAGGCGGCGCCGATCTGCTGTCCCAGCGGCGCGAGTGACTGCTCGATCGCGTGAGCCAGTCCGAGCCGCTGTACCTCCTGGCGCAGTGCCGCGCGCAGGGCGCTCGGGCTGCCGAGTTCCAGCAGTTCACGCCAGCCGCTCAATCCAGTCGCCGGCTCGCCGGTCCGGTCTGGCGGCATGCAGCTGCCCTGCAACAGGGCCTGCAGATCGCTCGCCGGCAAGGTTACCACCTGGCCGGGCCGGTGGCCGGCATCGAGCAGGCGCTTGATCAGCTGCAGGCGATCCAGGGTCTGCCGGTCGTAGAGCCGGTCGCCACGCGCATCGCGCAGCGGTTGCGGAAAGCCGTAGCGACGTTCCCAGACCCGCAGCGCGTCCTTGCCCAGACCGGTGTCGCGCTCGATCTCGGCGATGCTCCACAAGGTGGGCGCTGCGGGGAGGGGGTCAATCTGGCTCATGGTAGCTGCAGGGGAGACGGGAGGGGCGAGTCTGGCCCCGGGCTTATTCCATGTCGCGCTGTCGACATCGATAAATTGGAGCATACTCTGGTTTGTCTTGGACAAATAGAGGACATCATGAAAAACCAGCGATCGAGTAAGGCGGCCGCCCTGGCTTTGGCGGCGGCAGGCAGCCTGGCGTCCGTGCCGGCGCTGGCAGCCGAGCCGGCCAGTTGTCCCGCCAGCCTGCAGCACGTGTTTCCCCGGCTGCAGGACGAAAAGCCCCAGTCGCTCTGCCAGTACGCCGGCAAGGTGCTGCTGGTGGTCAATACCGCGAGCTATTGCGGCTTCACCGGCCAGTACGAGGGGCTGGAGAAGCTCCATGCCCGCTACCAGGACAAGGGCCTGGTCGTGCTGGGTTTCCCGTCCAACGACTTCGCGCAGGAGACTGGCAGCAACCAGCAGATCGCCGAGTTCTGCTCCAGCACCTACGGCGTCAAGTTCCCGATGTTCGCCAAGAGCTCGGTCGCCGGGGCCCAGGCCTCGCCCTTCTTCCGCCAGCTGGCCGAGGCCACCGGCCAGAAGCCGCGCTGGAATTTCTATAAATACCTGATTGGGCGCGACGGCAAGCCGGTGGCGGCGTATTCAAGCATGACCAGTCCCGACAGCAGGAGTATGCTGCGTGACATCGAGCGCCTGCTTGCCCAGCCGGCGCCGCGCTGAAAGGATGATCTCCATGAAGATCGCTATCGTCGGTTCCGGCATCTCGGGCCTGGCCGCAGCGCATGCGCTCAAGGGCCAGGCGGCCATCACCCTGTTCGAGGCCGGCGACTACTTCGGCGGCCACACCCATACGGTCGACGTGACCCTGCCCGACGCCAGCGGCCGCGCCGTCACGCATGGGGTTGACACCGGCTTCCTGGTCTACAACGAGCGCACCTATCCGCAGCTGATCGCGCTGTTCGAGCAGCTTGGCGTTCGGACCAGCGCGTCCGACATGTCCTTCTCGGTCCAGGTGCCGGATGCCGGCAGCGGACGCGCGCTGGAGTGGAGCGGCAGCAGCCTGGCGACCCTATTCGCGCAGAAGCGCAACCTGTTCAATCCGCGCTTCCTCGGCATGCTGGCCGACCTGCTGCGCTTCAATGCGCTGTGCACCCGCATCGCCGAGCAGGGGAAAGAGGCCGAGCTGATGCAGCCGCTCGGTGACTTCCTGGTCCGGCACCGCTTTGGCGCCGCCTTCCGTGACTGGTACTTCCTGCCGATGCTGGGCTGCATCTGGAGCTGCCCGACCGACCAGATGCTGCAGTTCCCGGTCGCGACCATGATCCGCTTCTGCCACAACCACGGCCTGATCCAGGTCACCAACCGGCCCCAGTGGCACACCGTCACGGGCGGCGCGCGCCACTATGTCGAGAAGATCGTGGCCGGCATCGCCGACAAGCGGCTGCGCACGCCGGTGCGGCTGATCGAGCGCGACGCCGCCGGGGTGCGGGTGGTGACCGATGGCGGTGCCGAACGCTTCGACCAGCTGGTGCTCGCGACCCATTCCGACCAGGCGCTGGCCCTGCTGCGCGACCCCAGCGACCTGGAGCGCGAGCTGCTGGGCGCGATCCGCTACCAGTCCAACCGCGCCGTGCTGCACACCGATGTCTCGGTGATGCCGCAGCGCCGCCAGGCCTGGGCGGCCTGGAACTACGAGCGCGCCGCCGACGACGGCCGCGAGTCCGCGCGCGTCTGCCTGCATTACTGGCTCAACCGGCTCCAGCCCTTGCCCTTCGCGCAGGACGTGATCGTGTCGCTGAACCCGGTGCGCGCGATCGACCCGGCCCGCATCATCGGCGAGTACGAGTACGCGCACCCGGTGTTCGACCTCGCCGCGATCCGGGCCCAGCAGCGCCTGGGCGAGCTGCAGGGCCAGCGCCACAGCTGGTTCTGCGGCGCCTGGACCGGCTACGGCTTTCACGAGGACGGGCTCAAGTCGGGGCTGGCGGTGGCGCGCGAGCTGGGCGAATGCCTGCAGCTCTGGCGGGAGGCGGCATGACGGCCGTGCCAGCCGCAGCCTGCGACGGCCCGGCACCGGCCAGGCCCTTGATCGCCTTCGGCCAGGTCTTCCACGACCGGCTGCGGCCCAGCCGCAACCGCTTTGCCTATCCGACCGCCTTCCTGCTGCTGCCGATGCGCCAGCTGGCGGCTAATCCTGCAGTCGCTGGTGCACTGGCGTACAACCGCGCCGGCCTGGTCAGCTTCCACGATCGCGACCATGGCGACGGCCGCAGTCCGCGGCAGGGCGGGGCGCTGGCCTGGCTCGACCAGCTGTTGCAGGCCGAGGGCATCACTGATGCCGATGGCGAGGCCTGGCTGCAGACCTATCCGCGCATGCTCGGCTACACCTTCAAGCCGGTCAGCTTCTGGTACTGCGAGCGCGCCGACGGCAGCCTGCGCGCCATCGTCGCCGAGGTCAACAACACCTTTGGCGAGCGCCACTGCTATCTGCTCGACCAGCCCGCCTACGGGGTCGAGTCGCAGGCGCGCAAGGTGTTCCACGTCTCGCCCTTCTGCGACGTGGCCGGGCATTACCGCTTCCGTTTCCTGCGCGACCAGGCACCTGGCAGCGAGAAGCTGCTGGTGCGGATCGACTACGACGACGAGGCGGGTCCCTTGCTGCGCACCAGCGTCGGCGGCCAGCTCGAGCCGGTGACGCGCGCCAGCCTGCGCCGCGTGCTGCTCGGCCATCCGGCCATGACCCTGATGATCGTTGCCCGCATCCACTGGCAGGCGCTGAAGCTCTGGTTCAAACGGGTGCGCTTCCATGCCAAGCCGACGCCGCCAGACCGTTTCGTGAGCCGTTGAATTCCGGGAGTTCCCGCATGAACACCACCACCGCCCCCCGCCAACCTGCCTTGCTCTCGCTCCCCGCAGGCCTGCCCGCTGCTGCCCGAACCGTTTTGCGGCTGTTGCAACAGCTGAAACACGGCGCGCTGACCGTGCAGCTACCCGACGGCCAGCTGCAGCATTTCGGCCAGGCCGAGGCCGGCGCGCCGAGCGCGGTGCTGCACCTGCACAACTGGCAGCCCTGCGCGGCGGCGCTCAAGTCGGGCGACATCGGCTTTGCCGAGTCCTACATCGCGGGCGACTGGAGCACACCGCATTTGCCCGGGCTGCTGCAGCTGCTGAGCGCCAACCGGCAGGCGCTCGACGCCGCGATCTACGGCCACTGGGCCGGCCGGCTGCTGTACCGCATCAAGCATCTGCTCAACCGCAACACGCGCGCCAACAGCCGCAAGAACATCCACGCCCATTACGACCTCGGCAATGCCTTCTACCGGCTCTGGCTCGATCCGAGCATGAACTATTCCTCGGCCTGGTTCGAGGGCCGGCCGGATGGCGACCTGAGTGCCGCCCAGCACGCCAAGGTTGCGCGCGCGCTGCGCCAGGTCGGGCTGCAGCCGGGCCAGCGTCTGCTCGAGATCGGCTGCGGCTGGGGCGCGCTGGCCGAGAAGGCCTGCGTCGAGTTCGGCGCCGCCGTCACCGGCGTGACCCTGTCGACCGAGCAGCTGGTCTTCGCGCGCGAGCGCCTGGCCAGCCAGGGGCAGGGCGGGCGGGCCGACCTGCGGCTGCAGGACTACCGCGACATCGACGACGGCCCCTATGACGCGATCTGCTCGATCGAGATGATCGAGGCGGTCGGACAGGAATACTGGCCGACCTATTTCCAGGCCGTGCAGCGCCAGCTCAAAGCCGGCGGCAAGGCCTGCATCCAGAGCATCGTGATCGACGATGCGCTGTTCGAGCGCTACCTGGGCTCGACCGACTTCATCCAGCAGTACATCTTTCCGGGCGGCTGCCTGCCCTGTCCGGCCGAGTTCCGGCGCCAGGCCGAGGCCGCCGGCCTGCGCGTGGTCGACGAGTTCGCCTTCGGCCTCGACTATGCCGAGACCTGCCGGCGCTGGCGCGAGTCCTTCCTGGCCCGGCGCGAGGAGGTGCTGCGGCTGGGTTTCGACGAGCGCTTCATCCGGATCTGGGAGTTCTACCTGGCCTATTGCGAGGCGGGCTTCCGCTCCGGCGACATCGACGTGCTGCAGTACACGCTGCAAAAGCCATGAAAACCCTGGTCCGCCTGCACCTCAAGCCGGTCTTGTGGGCGGCCGGGCTGGCGCTGTGCGGCTCGCTGGCCGCAGCGTCGCAAGGCCAGGCGCTCGCGCTGACCGCTAGCGAGTCGGTGGCTGCTGCCGCCAGCCCGCGCAGCACTGGCGCTGAGCCCAGGCCGCTCCCCAATGCCCGGCTCGCGGGACAGGGCCTGCTGCGCTTCTGGGGGCTGGAGGTCTACCAGGCCAGCCTGTGGGTGGTGCCGGGCTTCAGGCCAGCGTCGTTTGCCGAGCACCCCTTCGCGCTCGAGCTCGAATACCGGCGCAGCTTCCAGGCCGGTGCGATTGCCGAGCGCTCGCTGCAGGAGATGCGCCGCCTGGCCCCGATCAGCGAGGAGCAGGCGCGGCGCTGGCAGCAGGCCCTGCAGCGGGTCCTGCCCGATGTCAGGCCGGGCGACCGCATCGTCGGCCTGCACCAGCCCGGCCAGGGTGCGCGCTTCGAGCAGGGCGGACGGCTGCTGGGCGAGATCGCCGATCCCGAGTTCGCTCGGCTGTTCTTCGGCATCTGGCTGTCCCCCGCCACCTCGGCGCCCGCCTTGCGCGAGGCGCTGCTGGCTGGCGCGGGCTAGTTACCCGGAATTGCCATGGCTGATGGACCGCTTTCCGCTCAGCCCCTGCCGGCTGCTACGGCCGCGCCAGCCCGGTCGGTCGCGCTGGGCTGGCGCCAGTGCCTGGCCTATGGCCTGCTCGGCCTGCCGCTGGCCTTCGTGGCCTTGCCGCTCTATGTGTTGCTGCCGCACCACTATGCGCGTGAGTTCGGCCTGCCGCTGGCGACGCTGGGTGCCTTGCTGCTGGGCGCCCGCCTGTTCGATGCGGTGCTCGATCCCTGGTTCGGGCAATGGCTGGATCGGCGTTTTGTCCGTTCGCTGCGCAATGTGCAGCGGGCCGGCCTGCTGGCCGCCTGTGTGCTGGCCGCCGGCCTGACAGCCGTCTTCCTGCCGCCGCTGCGCTCGGCCGGCGCCTTGCTGGCCTGGGCGGCCGTGGCGCTGTGCCTGACCTACGCCGCCTACAGCGTGCTGGCCATCGCCCACCAGAGCTGGGGCGCCCGCCTGGGTACCGGCGAGGTCGAGCGCGGCCGCATCGTCGCCTGGCGCGAGGGCGCGGGCCTGGTCGGCGTGGTACTGGCCTCGGCCTTGCCGGGCTGGCTGGGGCTGGAAGCCATGCTGCTGGTGTTCGCGCTCAGTCTGGCGCTGGGCTGGGTGGCCTGGTGGCAGGGGCCCCAGCCCGCCATCGCCGCGACTCCCGCAAGCGCCGGCCCTGAGGTATCAGCCCAGTTGCCGCTCTGGCAACCCTGGCGCCAGCCGGCCTTTCGCGGATTGCTCGGAGCCTTCGTGCTCAACGGTATCGCCACCGCCATTCCGGCCACCCTTGTGCTGTTCTTCATCGAGGACCGGCTGCAGGCGCCTGCTTCCCTGCAGCCGATGTTCCTGCTGACCTATTTCCTGGCGGCCGCCGTCGGTCTGCCGCTGTGGCTGCGCGTGGTGGGCCGGCTCGGGCTGGCGCGCAGTTGGCTGCTCGGCATGGGCCTGTCGGTCGCGGTATTCGGCTGGGCGGCCTCGCTGGGCGCGGGCGATGTCCGGGGCTTCTGGCTGGTCTGCCTGCTGTCCGGGCTGGCGCTGGGCGCCGACCTCGCGCTGCCGAGTGCCTTGCTCGCGGGCCTGCTGGCCGAGCTGGACGAGCAGGATCAGGCGGCGCGTTATTTCGGCTGGTGGAACTTCGCCACCAAGCTCAACCTCGCGCTGGCCGCCGGCCTGGCCCTGCCGCTCTTGGGCTGGTGGGGCTACCAGCCGGGCAGCCGCGACCCGCAAGCGCTGCAGACGCTGGGCTGGGCCTACGCCGTGCTGCCCTGCATCCTCAAGCTGCTGGCGGCGGTCGCCTTGTGGCGCTGGAGCCGGCGGCATCAGGTTTTTCATCGCAGGAGTGCATCATGAACCCCAAACGCATGCTTCTGTCGCTGCTGCTCGCTGGCGCTGCGCTGGCCGGACTGGGCGGCTGCGCCGGCCCGCAGCCCTCCGACTATGCCGCCGAACAGCCCGCGCTCGACCTGCGGCGCTACTTCGACGGCCCGGTCGAGGCCCATGGCATGTTCCAGGACCGCGGCGGCGCGGTGGTCAAGCGCTTCACGGTCCGGATGGAAGGCCGCTGGGAAGGCGAGCAGGGCGTGCTCGACGAGCATTTCCTCTATTCGGACGGCACGCGCGAGCGCCGCGTCTGGCGCCTGACCCACCATGGCAACGGCCGCTACACCGGGCGTGCCGACGACGTGGTGGGAGAGGCCAGCGGCCAGGTCGCGGGCAACGCCTTCCGCTGGGCCTACACGCTCAGGCTGCCGGTCGACGGCAAGACCTACGAGGTCCAGTTCGACGACTGGATGTACCTGATCGACGAACGCGTCATGCTGAACCGCGCCACCATGAGCAAGTTCGGCCTGCGTCTGGGCGAGGTCACGCTGAGCTTCCACAAGCCTGGTGCGGCCGCGGGCGAGACCCCCAAGGCGGCGCCATGAGCCTGAACCCCCGCATCGACAGCTGGCAGGGCCGGCGCGTCTGGCTGCTCGGGGCCTCCAGCGGCATCGGCCGCGCCACCGCCAGCCTGCTGCATGCGCGCGGCGCCCATCTCATCGTGACGGCGCGCAGCGCGCAGGCGCTCGACGAATTCGTCGCCTCGCACCCGGGCAGCCAGGCGCTGGCGCTCGATGTCAGTGACCACGCCGCGCTGCAGGCAGCCGCCGACCTGTTGCGCGCGCAGGGCCCGCTGGACCTGGTCTGCTACCTGGCCGGCCACTACCAGCCGATGCGCGCGACCGAGATCGACCTGGACCAGGCCCTGCTGCACCAGCAGGTCAACCTGACCGGTGCCTGGCAGCTGCTGGCCGCCGTGGTGCCGGGCCTGTTGTCACAGGGCCATGGCCACATCAGCCTGGTCAGCAGCGTGGCGGGCTTCCGTGGCCTGCCGCGCAGCCTGGCCTACGGTCCGACCAAGGCGGCGCTGATCAACCTGGCCGAGACCCTGTTCCTCGACCTGCGCCCGCGCGGCATCGGGGTCAGCGTGGTGACGCCGGGCTTCGTCGCCACCGGCCTGACCGCCGGCAACGACTTTCCCATGCCGGCGCTGCTGACGCCCGAGCAGGCCGCAGCCGAACTGGTGCGCGGCTGGGAGCGCGGCGAGTTCCTGATCCATTTCCCGCGCCGCTTCACCCGCGTGCTGCAGCTGCTGCGCCTGTTGCCGTACCGGGCCTATTTCGCCGCCATCCACCGCATCACCGGGCTATGAACCTGTCCGTAAACCCGCAACCGCACGCGGCAGACCTCGAGCGTCTGGCACGCTTCTTCGAGCAGCTCACCCCCGCCGATCTCGGCTGCATCGACGCGCTCTACGCACCCCACGCGCGCTTCAAGGATCCGTTCAACGAGGTGCAGGGCGTGGTGGCCATCACGCAGATCTTCCGCCACATGTTCGAGTCGCTGCATGAGCCGCGCTTCGTCGTCACCCAGCGCATGCTGCAGGGGCGCGAGGCCTTCCTGTGCTGGGACTTCGTGTTCCGCTTCAAGTCCTTCAGGAGCCATGAGCCGCAGACCATACGCGGCGCGACCCAACTGCGCTTCGACGAGCAGGGCCGCGTTGAACTGCACCGCGACTACTGGGACGCGGCCGAGGAGTTGTACGAGAAGCTGCCGCTGGTCGGCGGCCTCATGCGCTGGCTGAAAAACCGCGTAAACAGCTGAAGATGGGCTATCGCGTCGTCTGGTTCAAGCGCGACCTGCGGCTGCACGACCACGCGCCGCTGGCCGAGGCCGCGCGCCTGGGGCCGGTGCTGTGCCTGTATGTGATCGAGCCTGGGCTCTGGGCCCAGCCCGACATGGCGGCCCAGCATTACCGCTTCGCGCTGGAAGGTTTGTCTGATCTCGATGCCGAATTGCAGCGGATGGGCGGGCGGCTGCTGGTCAAGGTTGGCGAGGTGGTGGACGTGCTGGCGCAGCTGCACCGGGCCGCGCCCTTCGAGGCGCTGCACGCGCACGAGGAAACCGGCAACGGCTGGACCTATGCGCGCGACCTCGCGGTGGGCCGTTGGTGCCGCGAGCAGGGCTTGGCCTGGCGCGAATGGCCGCAGTTCGGCGTGGTGCGCCGGCTCGACGACCGCAACCGCTGGCAGCGCGAATGGGAAGACTTGATGCGCCAGCCGCAGCAGCCCTTGCCGGCGCTCCACTTTGCTGATCTCCCTGTGGCCGGAGATGAATGGCCCGCGCCGCAACAGCTCGGGCTCGATCCCTGGGACCCGCCGCAGCGCCAGCAGGGCGGTCGCCAGCAGGGCCTGGCGGTGCTTGATGACTTCCTGGACCGGCGCAGCGAGTTCTACCGTGGCAACATCTCATCGCCGTTGTCGGCCCCGAGCGCCTGCTCGCGCCTGTCGCCCTACCTGGCCCAGGGCAGCCTCGGGCTGCGCGAGGTGGTGCAGGCGACCCGGGCCGCGATCGCCTGCGCACCGGCCGGCTCGCGCCAGCGCCAGGGCCTGTCGGCCTTCCTGAGCCGGCTCTACTGGCATTGCCACTTCATCCAGAAGCTCGAGAGCGAGCCGGCGCTCGAATGGCGCAACCTGCACCGCGGCTACGACGGCCTGCGCGAGCCGGACTGGAACCCGGCGCATTTCGAGGCCCTGGTGCAGGGGCGCACTGGCTGGCCGCTGGTCGATGCCTGCGTCGCGATGCTGCGCCAGACCGGCTGGCTCAACTTCCGGATGCGCGCCATGCTGGTCTCGGTCGCGGCCTACCCGCTCTGGCTGCACTGGCGCGAGGTCGGTCTCTGGCTGGCGCGCGAGTTCCTCGACTACGAGCCCGGCATCCACTGGAGCCAGCTGCAGATGCAGTCGGGCACCACCGGCATCAACACCACCCGGGTCTACAACCCGGTCAAGCAGGCGCGCGATCACGATCCGCGCGGCGTCTTCGTGCGGCGCTGGCTGCCCGTCATGCGGCGCGTGCCCGACAGCTGGCTGTTCGAGCCCTGGCTCATGCCGCCCGAGCTGCAGGCGCGCTGCGGCGTGCGCGTCGGCATCGATATTCCCGAGCCTGTCGTGGACCTGGAAGCCGCCACCCGAGCCGCCAAGCAAAGGCTGTACGCCCGGCGTGGCCAGCCCGAGGTGCGCGCCGCCAAGGCCGCCATCGTCGACAGGCATGGCTCGCGCAAGGGCATGCCGGGGCGGGTGGCCGAGCGCGGCAGCCGCGCGCCACGCCGCAACTCAGCAGAGCCCGACAAGTCGCAACTGAGCCTGGATTTTTGAGAGCGATCCGCATGAAGATGAGAAAGAAGTCCGACCTGCCCAGCAAGACCTGCGCCTGCTGCGGCCTGCCCTTCACCTGGCGCAAGAAATGGGAGCGCGACTGGGACCAGGTCAAGTACTGTTCCGAGCGCTGCCGCCGCAGCGCGCCAAAGACGCCGGAGGCGCACAAATGAGCACCGGCGTGCTCTACTGGCTGCGCAACGACCTGCGCCTGCACGACAACCCAGCCCTGCGGTTGGCGGCGCGGCGCGCGCAAGAGCAGGGCGGCTGGCTGCTGCCGGTCTACCTGCACGATCCGGCCCAGCTGGCCGAGACCCGCTGGGGCTTCGTGCGCATGGGACGGCACCGGCAGGTTTTCCTGGCGCAGGCGCTGCAGGATCTGGAACAGCAACTGGCCGGCCTGGGCAGCGGCCTGCTGCAGCTGCAGGGCAGTCCGGCGCAGGCGCTGCCCGCGCTGGCGCGTCGGCTCGGGGCCATCCGCCTGGTCTGCGAGGACATTCCCGCCCCCGAGGAAGAAGATGAGGTCCAGGCCCTGCGC
>CAZJQH010000035.1:0-16375 GCA_964547895.1 uncultured Chitinophaga sp.
AGGTCACGATCATCGTGTCGCGGTCGAACATCGCGCTCTGGAAGCGGGCGTAGGGACACATGTACTTGCAGACCTGCTCGCGCATCCAGCCGGCGTTGCCGTAGGTGGCGAAGCCGTAGAACAGCACCCAGAAGGTCTCCCAGGGACCGAGGCCCAGCGTGGCGAACTCGGCGACCAGCACCTTGATCGGCGTGAAGTAGCCGACGAAGGTCACGCCAGTCCAGAACGCGAACAGGATCCAGAGCGCATGCTTGAGCGCCTTGCGGCCGAACTTGTTGCCGGACATGGCGCCATCGTCGAGCCGCATGCGCGCGCTGCGGTCGCCCTCGACCATCTTCTCGATCCAGAGGAAGATCTCGGTATAGACCGTCTGCGGGCAGGCATAGCCGCACCAGAGGCGCCCGGCGACCGCGGTGAACAGGAACAGCGCCAAGGCCGCGATCACCAGCAGTCCGGTCAGGTAGATGAAGTCCTGCGGATAGAGCACCAGGCCGAACAGGTAGAAGCGGCGCGCCTCAAGGTCGAACAGCACCGCCTGGCGGTTGTTCCAGACCAGCCAGGGCAGGCCGTAGAAGATGATCTGGGTGATCCAGACCAGCGCCCAGCGCCAGGTGTTGAAGAGGCCCTTGACCGAGCGGGGGTAGATCTTCTTGCCCGCCGTATAGAGCGAGATCACGACTTCTTGCGCCTCGTTCGGGCCGGGTTTGTCGGAGTTCGTCGTCATGGAAATTCCTGTGCAAAAAATTCAGCGCCTGCCGCCATCCGGCAGCCAGGCTTTTCCCATAGCTTAGTGCAGGAAACATGCCAACAGTATGGCAGCAGATCGACCCGGCCTGCCGTGCCCAAGACCCCGGCAATAACTGGGGAAAGCCTTCAGTCCCTTTGGAAATGACGCCATCAGACTGCCACTTTGGCATGACAAGACAGGATGACAGCACCTCCGGACTGGTCTGGCATGTCTTGCCAATCCTGCCGGATTAGGCAATGATGAAAACGAGGGACGCGTAGGTACAAGTACCAGTATGGGTATAAGCATCCTTGCGATATAAAAGACTCGTTGCCAAACGGAGACTGTCTCGTGAATTCACCCCATCTGCCTGAATCGCCTGCACCCATGGCGGGCCGCCGAAGCTTTCTGGGGGCGCTGGGCGCGACCTCGCTGGCCACCCTAGTCCCAGCCGAGTCTGCCCGGGCTTCCTCAGCCTCGGCCGCCGCGCCAGTCAAGACCTCGGCCCGGATCGTGATCGCCGGTGGCGGCGCGGCCGGTCTGACGGCTGCCAACAAGCTGGCGATCCAGTTGAGCGGCGCCACGATCGTCATGATCGACCGGCGCAAGGAGCATTACTACCAGCCCGGCTTCACCTTGGTGGCTGCCGGCATCAAGCCCCAGGACTACACGGTGTCGCAGACCGCCAGCTATGTGCCCAGGGGGGTGGAGTGGGTCAACGAGGCGGTGGTCGAGATCGATCCGGTCGGCAACAAGGTCGTGACCGACAGCGGCAAGAGCCAGTCCTACGACTTCCTGATCGTGGCCACCGGCCTGGAGCTGAACTACGGCGCCATCGAGGGCATGGATACCGCCCGCATCGGACAGGACGGCCTGGGCAGCATCTACAACGGCCCGCAGGCCGCAGCCGACACCTGGAAGGCCATGTCGGCCTTCGCCGACCAGGGTGGCATCGGCCTGTTCGGGCGACCCGCTGGCGAGATGAAGTGCGCCGGCGCCCCACTCAAGTACAGCTTCATCACCGACGACCATCTGCGCCGGCGCGGCAACCGCGGCAAGGCCGAGCTGATCTACATGGCTCATGTCAAGGCCCTGTTCGGCGTGCCGATCGTGTCCGAGAAGGTGCGCATGCTGTTCCAGGACCGTGACATCAAGGTCAGACAGGAGCATGTGCTGCAGGCGATCGACCTGGGCAGGAAGGTCGCCACCTACAAGACTACCAACGGGCTGGTCGAGCAGAACTACGACTTCATCAACGTGGTACCGCCGATGCGCGCACCCGAGGTGGTGCGCAACAGCCCCCTGCCCTGGACCGAGGGCATCTGGGCGGCCGACGGCTGGATGGAGGTGGACCGCAATACGCTGCGCCACAAGCGCTTTCCCAATGTGTTCGGCGTCGGCGACGTCGCTGGCGTGCCCAAGGGCAAGACCGCTGCCAGCGTGAAATGGCAGGTGCCGGTGGCCACTTCCCACCTGATCGGCGACATCACGGGCAAGGCCTCGACCGAAAGCTACAACGGCTACACCTCCTGCCCGCTGATCACCCGGCTCGGGCGCGCCATGTTGGTCGAGTTCGATTACCAGGACAACCTGGTGCCCTCCTTCCCCGGCGTGATCGCGCCGCTGGAGGAGCTCTGGGTGACCTGGGTCATGAAGACCATGGGACTCAAGCCGACTTACCTGACCATGATCCGTGGCCGCGCCTGAAGAGAGGAAAAAAATGAAAGAAATGGACTTCATGGTGCTGCTGGCCGTGTTCCAGGAAATGCTGGGTGCCTGGCTGTGGATCTTCATCGCCATCGCCATCCTGGGCACCATGGCCCTGTTACTGCTGCTCATGCGTGAACGCACATTGGTGTCGCGCCGCCTGGTGCAGTCCGAACTGCTCGGACTGCTGGGTGGCGTGCTGGCGCTGGTCATCATGGCCAAGGTGTCGTCGTCGGGCTTTACCGACGCTGGCGGCCCGGCCGACTGGTTCCTGATCGCCAGCGTCTACGGCTTCGGACTGGTGTCGACCACGGTGCTGGTCTACACGCTGCTGGGCTGGCTCAGGCCCCAGCACAAGATGCACTGAATCCTCAGCCATGCTGCGGCGACTGCCGCAGGACAAGCCCGTGCCCGGCAGGAAGCGATCCTGTCGGGCATTTTTATTTGACTAAAATCAAATGCGAACGATTCGCGTTTGCTGTATGATTCACGACTCAGCCAGCCACAGCGTGTCCGTGCGTTGCCAGCCAGCCAATCTCTTCAACCCCTAGCGCTGACCATGAACCGCACTGCCCACACGCCTGAACAGGCCGCTGCACGCCCTGCCACCGATACCTCAAACATGCTGGCCCGTCCGACCCTGCTGCCGCTGGGCGCGCTGCTGCTGGCTGGCTCCTTTGCCGCCCACGCCCAGACCGCGCCGGATCACGTCAGCCAGACGCTGTCGACCGTGACCGTCACCGACTCGGCAGAGCCGGTCGAGCTCAGGACCAAGAACAGCCTGCGCACCACCTCGACCACCACCGCCAAGGGCAAGCAGGAGCTGCGCGACATCCCGCAATCGGTCACCGTGATGACCGAGATGCTGATCGACGACCGAAACCTGGACGACTTCCGCGAGGTGCTCAAGACCACCGCCGGCGTGACCTTCATGGCCGGCGAGACCGGCGAGGAAGATGTGCGCCTGCGCGGCTTCTCGCTGGGCCAGGCGGGCGACATCTACGTCGACGGCCTGCGCGACGCGCCGCTGATCGAGCGCGACACCTTCAACCAGGAAAGCGTCGAGGTGCTGAAGGGCTCGGCGTCGATGCTGTTCGGCAAGGGCTCGACCGGCGGCGTGGTGAACCAGGTGAGCAAGACCCCGTTCCTGCTGGACCAGCACGAGGTCGACGTCACCGTGGGCAGCGGCAATGAGCTGCGCGTGACCGGCGACTTCAACCTCAAGACCGGCGAGGACTCGGCGCTGCGCCTGAACGCGATGAGCCACGATGCCGACAACCACGGTGCCAGCATCCACAAGAAGGGCATTGCGCCGACCTATCGCTGGGGCATCGGCACGCGCGACGAGTTCTCGGTCGGCCTCTACCACCTCGAAACCGACGGCAAGCCGCTCTACAACCACCCCTGGTTCCTGAGCGAAGGCAGCCGGGGCGAAATCAATCCCAGCCTGCCGACGAAGAACTACTACGGGCTGGACAGCGACTACCTGAAGACGCAAAGCAGCTACGGCACCTTCAGCCACACCCACCGCTTCGATAGCCGCAGCGAGCTCAAGACCCAGGTGCGCCATGGCCATTACGAGCGCGAGCTGCTGGCGAGTGCGGTGCGCTTCTGCGGCCCAGGCCGCAATGGCCTGCCAAGCGCCGACTGCCCGACCATCACCAGCCCGATCACGCCCGAAACGCTCAGCGATGCGACGCTGCTTACTCGCAACCCCAAGGCACGCGTCGGCTACAGCGACCTGACCCAGGTCCAGAGCGACTACAGCGACAGGTTCCAGGCCTTCGGCAAGCAGCACAGCCTGATCGCCGGCGTCGACCTGTCCTACGAGGACGCCAAGCGCAACAACAGCTACACCAGCGGCCTGCCCACCTCGCCCACGACACTGGTGGGCACGCCCGACAACGGCGTGGGCGTTGCCGACACCCGAGCCGCGCCAGTGCTCAACAGCTTCAAGGCCAGCAACATCGGCCTCTATGCCCAGGACACCGTCAGCATCACCGAGACCATCAAGCTGGTCGGCGGGCTGCGGCTGGATCGTTTCGAGGCCACCTACCATGCACCCAGCAGCACGGCACAGGACGGCACCGTCACGCCCGCAGCAAGCTTCAAGCGCAGCGACGACCTGATCAGCCCGCGCCTGGGTGCGCTGTATCAGCCGAACGAGGCCGAGTCCTACTACGCGTCCTTCGGCACCTCGTACAACACCTCGGGCGACACCTACCAGTTTGCGCTGGGATCGCTCGCGGCCGGCAGCAACAACGCCAAGACCGCCAACACCGACCCCGAGAAGAGCCGCAACCTGGAGATCGGCGGCAAGTTCGAGCTGTTCGACAAGAGGGCATCGCTAGGCGTCTCGCTGTTCCACTCCGAGAAGTACAACGAGCGCAACACCGACAGCGACAGCGCCGCCAGCCAGATGCTGCTGTCGGGCAAGCGCCATGCCACCGGCATGGAATTCAACCTGGCTGGCCGCATCACGCCGAAGTGGGAGGTGTTCTACAACCACACCTGGATCCCGCTGGCCAAGATCGACGAGAGCAATGTCGAGCCGAATGCCGATGGCACCGGCGCCCAGGTCAAGGGCGACCGCCCGGCGCTCACGCCCAGGCACAGCGCCAGCCTGTGGACGACCTACCGCGTCGCACCGCAATGGCGCCTGGGCCTGGGCCTGAACTACCGCGGCGAGCAGAACCCCGAGGGCGCGCGCCATGTCACGGCCAAGGCCTTCACCACCGTCGACGCGATGGCCGAGTACACGCTGGACGCCAGCCAGTCGCTCAAGCTCAACGTCAGCAACCTGACCGACGAGCTCTACGCCGACTCGCTCTACCGCGGCTTCTACGCCCCGGGTGCGGCGCGCCAGGTGCAGCTGAGCTACAAGGTCCTGTTCTGATACTGTCCCGGATCGCCCCGGCCTGACAGCCGGGGCCTGCCCACCATGCTGTTGCAACTGAAAAACCTCCTGACCCCTGCGGAACTGGCGCGCACGCGCGCTCTGCTGGCTGACGACGCGCCCTGGCTCGACGGCCGCAGCACGGCGGGCGGCCAGGCCGCCGGCCTCAAGCACAACGAGCAGCTGGCGCAGGACAGCGCCCAGGCGGCCGAGCTGCAGCAGCTGGTGCTGGGCGCGCTGCGGCGCGACCCGCTGTTCTTCTCGGCTGCGCTGCCGCGCAGGATCTTCAACCCGCTGTTCAACCGCTACCGCGTCGGGGCCGACCGCTACGGCGCGCATGTGGACGGCGCGGTGCTGCATTCGAAGGCGACGCAGGAATGGGTGCGCACCGATGTCTCGTGCACCCTGTTCCTGGCCGACCCCGACGAGTACGACGGCGGCGAGCTGCTGGTGCACGACACCCATGGCAGCCGCAGCGTCAAGCTGGCGGCCGGCGACGCGGTGCTCTACCCCGGCACCAGCGTGCACGAGGTCACGCCGGTCACGCGTGGCGCGCGCATCGCGAGCTTCTTCTGGATCGAGAGCATGGTGCGCAGCGACGAGCAGCGCCGCACCCTGCTCGAGCTGGACCTCAACCTGCTACGCTTGCGCGATCGCCATGGCGAGAGCGCCGAGACCATCGCGCTCAGCGGTGTCTATCACAACCTGCTGCGGCAATGGGCCAGTACCTGAAAGCGATGACGACCCCGACTCAGAACGACCAGAGAGCCAGCCCGCTGGCCGGCCTGGTCAGCCTGGCCGATCACGAGGCCCTGGCCCGAGACCGGCTCGAGGCTTCGGCCTGGGCCTATTACAGCGGCGGCGCGGCCGACGAGATCACGCTGCGCGCCAACCGAGCGGCCTGGGACGCGCTGGCACTGCGTCCGCGCGTGCTGCGCCCGCTGGCCGGCCTCTCGCTGGCCAGCCAGCTGCTGGGCCGGCCCCTACCCTGCCCGATCCTGGTGGCGCCGATGGCGCACCAGCGCCTGGCCCATCACGATGGCGAGCTGGCCACCGCCGTCGCTGCCGCCGCAGTCGGCGCCGGCATGGTGCTGAGCCAGCAGAGCCATCAGCCATTGGAGGCAGTGGCCAGGCATTTCCTGGCTGACCGCGACCGGGGACCGTTCTGGTTCCAGCTCCATGCGCTGGGCGAGCGCGGCTGGCTGCGCGAGCTGGTCGCGCGCGCCGAAGCCGCCGGCGTCGAGGCGCTGGTGCTGACGGTGGATGCGCCGCTCAACGGCGTGCGCGACCGGGAACGACGGGCCGGCTTCAGCCTGCCGGCCGGACTGGCCACGCCCCACCTTCCGCCGTCCAGCGCCCAGAACCTGGGCCAGCTGCTGGAGCAAGCCCCTGGCTGGGATGATGTCGAATGGCTGCAGGCCAACAGCCGCCTGCCGCTGCTGCTCAAGGGCGTGACGCATCCGGCAGATGCTGCGCTGGCCTGCGAGCTCGGCATCGCGGGACTGATCGTCTCGAACCACGGCGGCCGCGTGCTCGACACCGTGCCAGCCAGCGCCACTCTGCTGCCCGAGGTCGCGGCGAGCGTGGCAGGGCGCTGCGCGCTGCTGGTCGATGGCGGGATCCGGCGCGGCACCGATGTGCTGAAGGCACTTGCGCTCGGTGCCGACGCGGTATTGCTGGGACGCCCGGTGCTGCATGGCCTGGCCAATGCAGGCGCCACCGGCGTCGCCCATGTGCTGCGCCTGCTGCAGGACGAACTGATTGCCGCGATGGCGCTGTGCGGGCTGCGTGACCTGGCTGAAATCGACCCGTCCTGCCTGCGGGAGCCAGGGGAGCTGCGGAGATGAAACGGCTTGACCACACTGCCGGCCTGACACCGGCCTCTTCGCTGCTGGCGCCGAAACGGCGCCAGGCCACCCTGGTCACGCTGGCGGTGCTGGCCGCCCACGCCGGCCTGCTGAGCTGGCTGCAGGCCAGCTCCGGTCCGGTCAAGCCGCCCGAGCCGGCGGTGGTGACGATGGAGCTGCTCGCCAGCCCGGCTCCGCTACCGGCCAGCCAGCCGGTACCCCGGCCAGAGCCGCGCCAGCAGGCCAAGCCGACACCGGCACCCAGACCTGCTCAGGAGCCAGCGCCGAAACCGTTGCCGAAACCTGCACCTGCTGCCCCGGCACAAGTCGAGCCGAGCCCGGTTCCAGCCAGCGCGCCCAGCGTGACACCGGCTGCAGCCAGCAGCACCACTGCGGCTGCGCCGGCTGCATCCACCACAGCGGCCACCGGCCCGGCAAGCCCCGCCCCGGCCAGGGTCGATCTGCCAAGCGCGAGCGCCGACTACCTCAACAACCCCAAGCCGGCCTATCCGCCCTTGAGCCGGCGCCTGCGCGAGGAAGGCAAGGTCGTGCTGCGCGTGCTGATCGAGACCGACGGCACGGCCTCCCGGGCCGAGATCCGCAGCTCGAGCGGCTACGAGCGGCTTGACCAGGCCGCGCTGCAGACCGTGCTCAAGTGGCGCTATGTCCCGGCAAGGCGCAACGGCGTGCCCGAGGCCATGTGGTTCAACATCCCCGTCAATTTCGTACTGGAGTAAACAAGAATGGAAACGCAATTCGGCCTCGCCCATGTCTGGCAACAGGGTGACTGGATCATCCGCAGCGTCGCGATCATCCTGCTCGGCATGTCGGTGCTGTCCTGGGTCACGATCGTGCTCAAGGCGCTCACGCTGCGCCGCCACCGCGCCCAGGCCCGCGCCAGCGATGACTTCTGGCACAGCCGCGACTTCGAGGAAGGCCTGCGCAAGCTGGGCGACCAGGCCGACAACCCGTTCCGCCTGCTGGCACAGGAGGGCAAGGAGGCGATCCGCCACATCCTGCATCTGGATGGTGAGCAGCAGCGCTATCTGCATGACAGCCTGGACGCGAGCGACTGGGTGACGCGCTCGCTGCGCCATTCGATCGCCGACAGCAGGGCGCGCATGCAGGCGGGCCTGAGCGTGCTGGCCTCGATCGGCTCGACCGCGCCCTTCGTCGGCCTGTTCGGCACCGTCTGGGGCATCTACCACGCGCTGCTCGGGATCGGTGCCGCCGGCCAGGCCAGCATAGCCCAGGTCGCCGGCCCGATCGGCGAGGCGCTGATCATGACCGCGCTCGGCCTGGTGGTCGCGATTCCGGCTGTACTGGGCTACAACGCGCTGGTGCGCGGCAACAAGGGCGTGCTGCACCAGCTCGACCGCTTCGCGCATGACCTGCATGCCTACTTCGTGACCGGCGCGCGCGTGCAAGCCAGCGCAGCAGGCCAGGCCGCCAGCCAGGCAGCCAAGGCCTGAGCCCCAGGAGAGCGACCATGGCCTTTTCCAATTTCGAGCCAGAGGACAGCGACGAGGTCCTGAGCGAGATCAACATGGTGCCGCTGATCGATGTCATGCTGGTGCTGCTGATCGTCTTCATCGTCACGCTGCCGGTGGTGCGCCACGCCGTGACCGTCGACCTGCCGCAGGCCAGCTCCTCGCCCAGCCGCGACAAGCCCGAGACGGTGCAGCTCAGCATCGATGCCCAGGGCCGCTACCACTGGAACCAGGAGCTGCTCAGCGACGAGGCGCTGCAGGCCAGGCTGGAGGCTGCGGCGACCCAGCAACCGCAACCCGAGCTGCATGTGCGCGGCGACAAGGCGGTGCGCTACGAGCGCGTCGCCCAGGCCATGGCCGCCGCCCAGCGTGCCGGCATCCGCAAGATGGGATTCGTGACCCAGCCATGAAACCACCGGCCGACTCCACCCCGACAGGCGCCAGCGAGCCAGCGGACTGGCCGGAACCGATCGAACAGGCGCAGGCTGCGCCGATCGACAGTCAGCAACTGCTGCAGGGGCGCAAGGAAGTCGTGATCATGCACCAGGGAGCCCGCTACCGGCTGCAGGAGACGCGCGCCGGCAAGCTGATCCTGATCAAGTGAGCCCGCATTCGGAGCTGGACCGGGCCTGATTGCAGCTGCATCAAGCTGGCATTGGGCGCTGGCGGGAGTACAGTTGGCGCCAGGTCCGATAGGGCCTGTTTTCCCTGTCGCGGCGCTGGCCGCGACGCCCTGATCTGCACTCCATCAGCCCCGACTCCATGACAGCCGACAAGACCGACGCCCGCGCGCTGTGGGCCGACCGCGAAGCCGTGAGCGCGCAGGCGCCACTGGTGCACAGCATCACCAACCTGGTGGTGATGAACTTCAACGCCAATGCCCTGCTCGCGCTCGGCGCCTCGCCCGTGATGGCCCACGCCGAGGAGGAAGTGCGCGAGATGGTCGGCATCGCGCAGGCGCTGGTGCTCAACATCGGCACGCTGGAGCCGGACTGGATCCGCGCCATGAAGCTGGCGCTGGCGGCGGCGCGCGAGCGCGGCATCCCGGTCGTGCTCGATCCGGTCGGCGCCGGCGCGACGCCCTACCGCAATGCGGCGCTGGCCGAGCTGCTACAGGCCGGTGCCCCCACCATCGTGCGCGGCAACGCCTCCGAGATCATGAGCCTGGCCGGCCTGGCGGTGCGCACGCGCGGCGTCGACAGCGCGGCCAGCTCGCTGGAGGCGGTCGATGCGGCGCGCAGCCTGGCGCGGGAGCTTGGCGCGGTGGTCTGCGTCAGCGGTGCCGACGACCATGTGGTCGACGCCTCGGGCCGCTGGGCCACGCTGTCCAACGGCCACCCCTGGATGACGCGCGTGACCGGGGTCGGCTGCTCGGCCAGCGCGCTGGTCGGCGCCTTCGCCGCCGTGCAGTCCGACGCCTGGCGCGCAACGCTGGCGGCGATGGCCCACCTCGGCGTGGTCGGCGAGACGGCGGTCGAGCGGGTACAGGCCGCTGGCGCCGGCGTCGGCCGGCTCCAGACCGAGCTGCTCGACGGCCTGCAACTGATGGGACGAGAAACCTTCATCGACCGGCTGCGGCTGCAGGTCCATGGCTGAACGCCACCCAGCGCTGGCGCGCCTCGACGCGCTGCGCCTGCACCTGGTGACCGACAGCGCGCTGTGCGGCGAGCGCGGCCTGCTGTCGGTAGTCGAGGCCGCCGTGCGTGGCGGCGTCAGCTGCGTGCAGCTGCGCGAGAAGACGCTGGCCACGCGCGCCTTCGTCGAGCGCGCGCGTGCGCTCAAGGCCAGCCTGGCGCCGCTGGGCGTGCCGCTGATCATCAACGACCGGGTCGACGTCGCGCTGGCCTGCGGCGCCGACGGCATCCATGTCGGCCAGGGCGACATGGCGCCGGCCGACGTGCGACGGCTGCTGCCCGACGCACTGGTCGGCCTGTCGATCGAGACGCTGGAGCAGCTCGAGCACGCCGAACAAGAGGCGGTCGACTACTACGGCATCAGCCCGGTCTTTGCGACGACGACCAAGGCGGATACCGCCGCTGCGGTCGGACTGGAAGGCCTGCGCAAGATGCGGGCGCGCACCAGCAGGCCGCTGGTGGCGATAGGCGGCATCGCACCCGACAATGCCCAAGCCGTGATCGCGGCCGGCGCCGATGGCCTGGCCGTGGTCAGCGCCCTCTGCGCGGCACCCGACCCGGGCGGAGTCGCGCGCCAGCTCGTCAATCGGCTGCAAGCCGGGCTGCGCGAGCGGCTGGCTGCCGGCTGATGGCTGGCTGAAACGGGTTCAGCTCGAGCCGGGCTGGCCAGCATCGCCCAGGTGGCGCAGCAACTCGAAACCGTCAGCACCCGGCTTGAAGCCCTGGCGCAGCAGGTCCTGCTCGGCGATGTCGGTGAGCTGGCGCGTCAGGTCCAGCCCCAGATGCTCCAGCGTGTGGGCTACGAGATCGCAGCGCATCGCCACCAGGCCGCGCAACTCCTCCCATTGCTGGCGTTCGCGACGCCAGGCCTGGCTAGGGCTGTCCGCCGGACCGGCCGGATTGAACGCTGGCAGCTGACGGCCGAGCAGGCGCTGGATATCGGCCTCGCTCTCGAGCCTGGCGCCCAGCAGCATGTTCAGGCGCGCAATGCGCGCGTTGAGGCTGGCGAACTGCTGCTCCAGATGCTGCGCCTGACCCGGCAGCTCTGGTGCTGCCGGCCGGTTCATTTCTTCATCGGGCAGGTGTTCACGCCCAGCAAGGTGTAGAGGCCGCACCAGCCGAGCAGGCCGGTCAGCAGTGGCACCACGCCGACATAGCCCCAGACGCCCACGGTACCGGTCGCGGCCAATGCAATCAACACCAGCCCCATGACTATGCGCAGCACGCGATCGATGCCACCGACATTGCTTTTCATCACG
Source organism: uncultured Chitinophaga sp. (assembly GCA_964547895.1). Taxonomy (GTDB): domain Bacteria; phylum Pseudomonadota; class Gammaproteobacteria; order Burkholderiales; family Burkholderiaceae_C; genus Malikia. The sequence goes on from CAZJQH010000035.1 coordinate 11,561, forward strand.
ACTCCTTTGATCGGGAAAATACCCAACCCAGTATATTCGAATCCCTGGCCATGACAGATTAGACCGGCCTTGCATCCAGGTCAAGCCAGTCCCATCGCCTTGAGCTTGCGGTAGAGGGTGCGCTCGCTGATGCCGAGCTCGCGCGCCAGGGCGGCCCGGGTGCCGCGCCAGCCCTGCAGGCGCTCGCGCAGATGCTCCTGTTGCAGCCGTTGCCAGGAGCCGCGCGACTGCTCGTACCCATCCCCTGGCATCATAGGCAGGGGTTCATCAGGCCGGGCTGGCGCCTGCTGCGTGGCTGGCTGGCCTGACTGCAGGTCGCGGTCGAGCTGCAGCGCCCACTGCACCGCGTCGAGGCCGATCTCGCTGCCGTCGCACAGCACGATGGCGCGCTCGAGCAGGTTGCGCAGCTCGCGCACATTGCCGTGGAAGGGCTGGCGCGCCAGCAGCTCCAGCGCAGCGGACGCCAGCCTGAGGCTGCGGCGCGGCGCGAGCCGGCCCAGCAGGCCCTCGGCCAGCAGCGGCAGGTCATCGACCCGCTCGCGCAAGGCGGGTAGCCGGATCGGGAAGGTGCACAGGCGGTGGTAGAGATCCTCGCGGAAGCGCCCTTCCCTCACCATGACCGGCAGGTCGCGGTGGGTGGCCGAGACGATGCGCACATTGGCCTGGCGCTGCTCGGTGCTGCCGACGCGGCGGTAGACGCCGTTCTCGAGCAGGCGCAGCAGCTTGACCTGCATGGTGAGCGGAATGTCGCCGACCTCGTCGAGGAACAGCGTGCCCTCGTGCGCGCTCTCGACCAGGCCGGCCCGGGCGCGGTGGGCATCGGTGAAGGCGCCGCGCTCGTGGCCGAACAGTTCGCTCTCGAACAGGGTCTCGGTCAGGCTGGAGCAGTCGACCGGCACGAAGGGCTTGCCGGCGCGCTGGCTGGAGGCGTGCAGCGTCTGCGCGACCAGGTCCTTGCCAGTGCCAGTCTCGCCCAGCAGCATGACGGCCGAGTCGGTCGGCGCCACCCGGGTCACCAGCGCCAGCATCTGGCGGAAGGCCGCGCTGCGCCCGATCAGGCCCTGCGCCTGCGGCTGGTGGTGGGCGTGGCGCACCGTCTCCATCTTCTCGATGTAGCCGCTCAGCTGGCCATCAGGGCCGTGCAGGGGGATCAGCTCGATGTTGACATAGCTCTGGCCGCTGGCGGTGTGGTGCAGGTGCAGCACCCGCTCGCGCTGGCCTGACAGTCGCGCGCGCGCCAGCGGGCAGGATTCGCCGGCCTGGTCGCAGGGACGGTCGAAGTGGTGCGAGACCTGGTAGCAGGTGCGTCCGACCGGCTCGCCCATCCCGCCGTGCAGCTGGCGATAGGCAGCATTTGCAGCGACGATGCGATAGTCAGTGTCGCACAGGATATGCGGCTCGGGCAGGCCTTCGAGGAAGGACGCCAGCTCGGCATGCGCCTGGCTGATGCCGGGCCGCCCGGCCCGGGGTGTTGCAGAGAAATCGCTCAAACTACCCCCTCAGGTATCTGAAAGCGTCATTCTGGCAGAAAAGACAGCAAGCATGGCAGCCACAGACAGGGCCTGTCAGGCCAAGGCATTCGAACTGCAAGGCCCGATCGCCGCTGCCAGGCCCGCACCAGGGTGACAGCGCGGGCCGGTAGCGGATCCATGACCCTGGCACGCTTCTTGTGTATAGCGGGACAGCGAACCCACTGCCACCATGAACAGCAGCCCCCATACCGTCAGCCCGGCCAGGCCGGCCAGCCAGCCCGGCACGGACCTGGCGCCTGCGCGCAGCAGCAATATCTACCAGCTGCTGGGCGGGGCCGCCACGATCCGCCGGCTGGCAGACCGCTTCTACCAGCTGATGGACGAACTGCCCGAGGCCAGCCGGCTGCGGCGCCTGCATCGCGGCCGGCTGGAAGGCAGCGCCAAGCGCTTGTTCGAGCACCTGACTGGCTGGCTGGGAGGCCCGGCGCTGTGCTCGGCCAGGCCCGGCAGGCCATGCCTGGAAGCGGTCGGCTCGATCGAATGCAACGAGTGGCAGCTGTGCATGCGGCTTGCCCTGGCCGAGCAGATCGAGGATGCTGAACTGCGCGCGGTCCTGCTGCAGGCCTTGAATGGCATGGCCGAAGCGCTGATCCGGGAATCGATTGCCTCTTCAACCCAACAGGAGCCCCAACCATGACCAAGCCCGCCCTGCTGCTGGCAGCCAGCCTGCTGCCCTTGCTGAGCGCGTGCAACGCGCTGGCCCCCCAGTCTTTCGCCTCGACTGCGGCCAGCGAGCCGCAAGCTTCCTGGGTGGGCGAGGCCCGCCAGGTCGCCGTATCGGTTCCGCCCAAGCTGCTGGCCGTGCTGAGCACCGAGATCCAGAACGGCGGACCGGCCCATGCCATCAATGTCTGCCAGGTCGAGGCGCCCAAGCTGGCGCGCGCGGCCTCCGAAGCCACGGGCTGGCAGATCAGGCGCGTCAGCCTGGGCAACCGCAACCCGAAGGCCGTGCCCGACGCCTGGGAGCGCGCCGCCTTGCAGGAGTTCGACCGACAGCAGGCCGCCGGCGCCGATGTCAGCAAGCTCGAGCGCGCCGAGATCGTGACCGAGAACGGCCGGCAGGTGAAGCGCTACATGCGCGCGCTGCCGGTGCAGGCGATCTGCCTGCAATGCCACGGCCAGGCTGACAAGCTCGGTCCCGGCGTGGCCGCGCGCCTGAGCGAGCTCTACCCCCAGGACAAGGGCACCGGCTACCTGCTGGGCCAGATCCGTGGCGCGATGACCTTGCGCCAGAATGTTCAGTAACAGTGAATTTTGAAGGAAGCAGAATGAGCACGTTCGACCACGCCGGCCTGATGAAGGACATCAACGCCAACCTGGCCCCGTTCCGCAAGTCGCAGTCCGCCGCCATGGGCGGCTTTGCCCAGCTGGCGCAGGCCTCGATGGCCGAGGGCGCGATCAGCGCCAGGCACAAGGAACTGATCGCGCTGGCGATCGGCATCAGCCAGCGCTGCTCGGGCTGCATCGGCTTTCACGTCAAGGCGCTGATCAAGCTCGGCTGCAGCCGCGCCGAGCTCGAGGAGATGCTGACCATCTGCGTCTACATGGGGGGTGGTCCCTCGCTGATGTACGCATCCGAGGCGCTCGCGGCCTGGGACAAGCTGCAGCAGCCCGCGGCCTGATTCAGCCATGGATGGGGTGACACCCCTGCAGCTGGCCCGGATGAATGGCGGGTAGGCAGGGATGGCGCCTTATGCACAATCACACGCGTCTGACTGACAGGCAGTCCCTGACATCACGCGGGTTCGGCACACAGGCACCCCAGCGTTGACGAGACTGCAAGTCATTGTTTTAAATGGACTTCAAAAGGTCGCCTGGATTTTGCGCAGGGCAGGCAAAGCCTTGACCGGCAAGGACTTAGAAGCTTGCCCACCAGGATTTCAACAAAGATATCCACAGATTTGCTGGATAAGCCGGAAAAGCTACGCCGAATCAGGCACTTGGCGCCCCCCACGCGGACGCGGCCGGGCTGCCATCGTCCGACAGCCTGACAACAGCCGGGTCTGCCCGACGGCGGCGTGGGGACAAGCCGCCGCGAGACCGGTCGCCACTCGCATTTGCGGGACAATCACGCCCCATGACTGCCCTCAAAGCCCCCGAACTGCTGCTGCCCGCCGGCTCGCTCGACAAGATGCGCGCCGCCTACGACTTCGGCGCCGACGCGATCTACGCCGGCCAGCCGCGCTACTCCCTGCGCGCGCGCAACAACGAGTTCCGGCTCGAGCAGCTCGAGATCGGCATCCGCGAGGCGCATGCGCGCGGCAAGAAGTTCTTCGTCACCAGCAACCTGCTGCCGCACAACGACAAGGTGCGCACCTACATGCGCGACATCGCGCCGGTGATCGCGATGAAGCCCGACGCCCTCATCATGGCGGACCCCGGCCTGATCATGATGGTGCGCGAGCAGTACCCGGACATGCCGATCCACCTCTCGGTGCAGGCCAACACGGTCAACTGGGCGGCGGTCAAGTTCTGGCAGAAGGTGGGCGTGACCCGCATCATCCTCTCGCGCGAGCTCAGCCTGGACGAGATCGCCATGATCCGCCAGGAATGCCCGGACATGGAGCTGGAAGTGTTCGTGCACGGCGCGCTGTGCATCGCCTACTCGGGCCGCTGCCTGCTGTCGGGCTACTTCAACCGGCGCGACCCCAACCAGGGCACCTGCACCAATGCCTGCCGCTGGAACTACGCGACGCAGGAGACCGCCACCGACCCCAACACCGGCGAGGCGATTCCCGTCAAGATGGAGCAGGGCTTCAACTTCAATCAGGCGCAGGAGGAGGCCGAGTCCTCGTTCGCGGCCTGTGGCGGTGGCGAACGCCACCCCAAGGCCGACCAGGTCTACCTGATCGAGGAAGCCGGCCGCCCGGGCCAGCTGATGCCGATCATGGAAGACGAGCACGGCACCTACATCATGAACAGCAAGGACCTGCGCGCGATCGAGCATGTGCAGCGCCTGGCCGAGATCGGCGTCGACTCGCTCAAGATCGAGGGCCGCACCAAGAGCCTGTACTATGTCGCGCGCACGGCGCAGATCTACCGCCAGGCGATCGACGACGCGGTCGCCGGCCGCCCGTTCAACCCACTGCTGATCACCGAGCTCGAGGGTCTGGCGAACCGCGGCTACACCAGCGGCTTCCTGGAGCGCCGGCCGAGCCAGGACTACCAGAACTACGAGACCGGCCACTCGCTGGTCGGCCACAGCCACTATGTCGGCGACGTGCTGGCGGCTGCCGACGGCTGGGCCGAGGTCGAGGTCAAGAACAAGTTCTCGGTCGGCGAC
>CAZJQH010000036.1:0-16047 GCA_964547895.1 uncultured Chitinophaga sp.
CTACACCAAGGCGCGCATCGAGTCGATCGAGGACGCCCGCGTCAAGGCCGAGCTCAATGCCGGCAAGGTCGTCATCATCACCGGCTTCCAGGGCATCGACCCCGAGGGCAACGTCACCACGCTGGGCCGTGGCGGCTCGGACACCTCGGCTGTTGCCGTGGCGGCCGCGATCAAGGCCGACGAGTGCCTGATCTATACCGACGTCGACGGCGTCTACACCACCGATCCGCGCGTGGTGCCCGAGGCCCGCCGCATGGAGCGCGTCAGCTTCGAGGAAATGCTCGAGATGGCCAGCATGGGCTCCAAGGTGCTGCAGATCCGCTCGGTGGAGTTCGCCGGCAAATACCGTGTCCCGATGCGCGTGCTCTCGAGCTTCACGCCCTGGGACATCGACCTGAACGAAGAAGCCCGCTCGGGCACCCTGATCACTTTCGAGGAAGACGAAAACATGGAACAAGCCGTCGTTTCCGGTATCGCATTCAACCGCGACGAGGCCAAGGTCTCGATCCTGGGCGTGCCCGACACCCCCGGCATCGCCTACCAGATCCTGGGCACCGTGGCCGACGCCAACATCGAGGTCGACGTCATCATCCAGAACGTGAGCAAGGACGGCAAGACCGACTTCAGCTTCACCGTGCACCGCAACGACCTGGCCAAGACGCTCGACCTGCTGAAGGAAAAGGTGGCTCCGACCCTGGGCGCCGCCGAGGTCATCGGTGATGCCAAGATCTGCAAGGTCAGCATCGTCGGCATCGGCATGCGCAGCCATGTCGGCGTCGCCAGCCGCATGTTCCGCTGCCTGAGCGCCGAGAACATCAACATCCAGATGATCTCGACCTCCGAGATCAAGACCTCGGTCGTGATCGACGAGAAGTACATGGAGCTGGCCGTGCGCGCGCTGCACCGCGAGTTCGACCTCGACCAGCCGCAAGATTCTCTCGGCAAGGCCTGAAAACCTACCGTTTTTGAGGCATAATAAGTGCTTCCGGAGTGATGACCGAGTGGCCGAAGGTGCTCCCCTGCTAAGGGAGTATGGGATGTAGAGTCTCATCGAGGGTTCGAATCCCTCTCACTCCGCCAAGATGAAGCCCAGCTGACGCAAGCCAGCTGGGCTTTTTTTTCGGCTCTCTCCCGTTCCTGGGCATGACGCATGTGCCTCCCGTCATCCCGATGCAACCCCTCGAACTGAACGACCAGGCCAGCGCGCTGGCCTGACGCCTTGCCGGGCCAGATCAAGCCGGGTTGAGGCCGGCATATCGCTGGTGCAAGTAACGCTAATGACGGTAAATTAATAAATAGAAAAAATAGAAATCAATTGATCAATTTGATATTGCGTCAAGATTGTGTTCTATTATCTCTTGTATTGTTTTCTCGAATGAATATCCCCTGTTTGGGGGATGCTGTTGTGCCGTTTCCACAAAGCCAGCCCCTTTTTCAAATTTATAAATTATCAAATAAATAATTGTTGAGTAGTCCACTGTAAGCCCGGGGTAAACTTGAAATCGCTTGTGCCATCGTGAATACGCTTGGGCGCTGGCCAGAATCAACACAGAACACACCCCCAGAGGATACGCAATGTCAACGAAGAAAGACATCTCCAACGTCTTCACCCAGGAGAAAGGCAGCATCAACGTCGGCGGCATCGACGCGCTGGTGCGCCTGACGCTGGACCAGGTCCGCATGGACGAACGCCGTGGTCTCAAGACCGGCATGTTCATCTCGGGCTACCGCGGCTCGCCGGTCGGCATGCTTGATGCCGCCTTCATCAAGAACGAGAAGACCCTGCTGTCCAAGCACATCCACTTCGTCGATGGCCTGAACGAGGACCTGGCCGCCACCGCCGTGTGGGGCACCCAGATGCTGCACACCGTCGGCAAGCAGAAGTTCGACGGCGTCACCGGCATGTGGTACGGCAAGGCTCCCGGCGTCGACCGCAGCGGCGACGCGCTCAAGCATGCCAACTACACCGGCATCGGCAAGAACGGCGGCGTGCTGGCCGTGGTCGGCGATGACCCGAGCTGCAAGAGCTCCTCGCTGTGCAGCCAGTCCGAGCCCATGCTGTTCCATGTCGGCATGCCCTCGCTCTATCCGAGCAATGTGCAGGAAATCCTGGACCTGGGCCTGCATGGCTACAACATGTCGCGTCTGTCGGGCCTGTGGATCGGCCACAAGATCGTCACCAATATCGCCGACGGCACCGGTACCGCCAATATCGACCTGGACCGGATGGAATTCGTCACCCCGGATCTGGAATTCGACGGCAAGCTGTTCACGCCCCACATGAACCTGGGCATGAACGTGCGCGCCGAGGCGCTGGAGATGGAGCAGTCGCTCTATACCCGCCGCCTGGAAGTGGCCAAGCGCTACGCTGCCGCCAACAAGCTCAACAACGTCGTCTTCGAGAACCGTGACGCCTGGCTGGGCATCATCACCGCCGGCAAGAGCTACAACGATCTGCGCCAGGCCTTCTTCGAGCTGGGCCTGGACGACGAGGCGCTGCGCCGCTACGGCATCCGCATCCTGAAGATGGGCATGCTGTTCCCGATGGAGCCCACCGTGGTGCGCGACTTCGCCAAGGGCCTGGAGGAAATCTTCGTGGTCGAGGAAAAGCGCCCCTTCCTCGAGATGTTCGCCAAGAACGTGCTCTACGGCATGGCGAATGCCCCGCGCATCGTCGGCAAGTTCGACGAGGAAGAAAAGGAACTGCTGCCGCACTACGGCGAGTTCGAGGCCGACGTGATCGGCCGCGCGCTGGTCAAGCGCCTGTCGCGCAAGACCCGCGTCGAGTCCGCCGAGGCCTGGATCAAGCGCGTCGACGAGATCCACGCCCGCGCCAAGCTCGAGACCTCCAACCGTACCGCCTGGTTCTGCTCGGGCTGCCCGCACAACAGCTCGACCACCGCGCCTGACGGCTCGATCGTCTCGGCCGGCATCGGCTGCCACACCATGGCGATGTGGATGGACCGCAACGTGGTCATGGGTACCCACATGGGCGCCGAAGGCGCGCAGTGGATCGGCATGGCGCCGTTCACCGATACCAAGCACATCTTCCAGAACATGGGCGATGGCACCTACGCGCACTCGGGCAGCCTGGCGATCCGCTACTGCGCCAGCACCAACACCCACATCACCTTCAAGATCCTGCGCAACGCCCACACCTCGATGACGGGCGGCCAGGCGATCCAGGGCGAGGAGCCGCTGAGCAAGCTGGTGGCCGACCTGCTGGCCAACGGCGTCAAGAAGGTCATCGTCACCAGCGACCGTCCCGAGCTGATCACCGACCTGCCCGGCGGCACCGAGGTCTGGCATCGCGACCGCCTCGACGAGGCCCAGCGCGTGCTGGCCGCGGTCGAAGGCACGACGGTGCTGGTCCATGATCAGGAATGCGCTGCCGAACTGCGCCGGGCCCGCAGCCGCGGCAAGGCCGAGGAGCCGGCAGAAGTCACCGTGATCAACGAGCGCGTCTGCGAAGGTTGCGGCGATTGCGGCGAGAAGTCGAACTGCATGAGCGTGGAGCCGGTCGAGACCGAATTCGGCCGCAAGACCCGCATCCACCAGTCCTCCTGCAACAAGGACTTCTCCTGCGTCAAGGGCTTCTGCCCGTCCTTCGTCACCGTCACGCCGAATCCGGCTCCGGCAGGCGAAGGCAAGAAAAAGAAGAAGGGCCGCATCCCCGCGCTCGACCGCGAACTGCCGACCCCGGTCAACAAGATCGATGACAGCGTGGGCTTCAACATCCACGTGATGGGCATCGGCGGCACCGGCTCGGTGACCGTGGTGGCCACCCTGGCCAACGCCGCGCGCCTCGAAGGTAAGCATGTCGTCGGCCTGGACCAGACCGGCCTGGCGCAGAAGGGCGGCGCCGTGATCTCCGACATCAAGGTCACGCACCAGCCCTATCCGGGCAACAACAAGGTCTCGGACGGCCGTACCGACCTGTACCTGGGCTTCGACATCCTGAACGCGACCGATCCGAAGAACCTGGACAAGTGCCTGCCCGAGCGCACCATCGCCGTGGTCAGCACCACCAAGACGCCGACCGGCCTGATGATCAAGGACCGCAAGAAGGTGTTCCCGATCGTGCAGGACCTCACCGCCGGCATCGACCGGGTGACCCGTGCGGCCGACAACGTCTACCTGGACGGCCAGGCCCTGGCCGAAGGCCTGTTCGGTGACGCGATGGCGACCAACAACTTCATGGTCGGCGTGGCCTACCAGGCCGGCACCATCCCGCTCAAGGCCGAATCGATCGAGGAAGCCATCAAGGCCTCCGGCGTCGGCGTCGAGCAGAGCCTGGCCGCCTTCAAGTGGGGCCGCATGGCCGTGATCGACCGTGCCTTCGTGCTGGCCGAGATCGCCAAGTACGCGCCCAAGGTCGAGAAGCCCCAGCTCTCGTCGGTGGCCAAGGCCATCGTGGATTCCGTCGGCGCCCAGGGCGAAGTCCTGCGCCTGCTGGAAGTGCGCGTGCCCGACCTGATCGAGTACCAGGACCAGGCCTACGCCAAGCGCTATGTCGAAGTCATCAAGCGCGTGCAGGCTGCCGAAGCCAAGGCCGTGCCGGGCAAGACCGCGCTGACCGAGGCCGCTGCCCGCTTCCTGCACAAGCTGATGGCCTACAAGGACGAGTACGAAGTGGCCCGCCTGCACAGCGATCCGGCCTTCGAGGCCCAGCTCGACGCCATGTTCCCGAACGGCTACTCGATCAAGTACAACCTGGCCCCGCCGACGCTGTCCAAGCGCGATCCGGTGACCGGCCACCTGGTCAAGAAGCAGTTCGGTCCCTGGATGAAGTCGGTCTTCGCCAAGCTCAAGGGTCTCAAGGGCCTGCGTGGTGGCTCGCTCGACCTGTTCGGCAAGACCGAAGAGCGTCAGATGGAGCGCCAGCTGATCGAGGACTACATCCGTGAGCTCGACGACATCTGCGCCCGCCTGACGCCCGAGAACCATGCCGCCGCCGTGGCGCTGGCCCGGGTACCCGACGAGATCCGTGGCTACGGCCATGTCAAGGAGAAGAACGTCGCCGCTGCCAAGCAGCTGCGCGAGCAGCGCGCCGCCGCCTTCGCCAACCCGGTGGCCGTGCGCCAGCCGGCCGCCAAGCCGGCCCGTGCCGAGGAAGCGGTCAGCGCCTGATCTGACAAGCCTTAATATGCAGCCACGGTCGCCACGGCCGTGGCTTTAGCTAATCTGGAGACTTTATGAACGAACTGAACGGCTACGACATCGAAGACCTGAAAGAGGGCATGTCCGCGACCTTTGCCAAGACCATCACCGAGGCTGACATCGTGCTGTTCGCCGCGGCATCGGGCGACAACAACGCCGTGCACATCAACGAGGAGTTCGCGCAGACCACCATGTTCAAGGGCCGCATCGCCCACGGCATGCTGAGCGCCAGCGTGATCTCGGCGGCGATCGCAGGCCGGCTGCCGGGTCCCGGCACCATCTACCTGGGACAGAACCTGCGCTTCAAGGCGCCGGTACGGCCGGGCGACACCGTGCATGCCACGGTGACCGTCAAGGAAGTGCTGGCGGAGAAGGGCCGCGTCGCGCTGACCACGGTCTGCACCGTCAAGGACAAGGTGGTGATCGACGGCGACGCGCTCGTGATGCCTACCTCGCGCGCTGCCCGCGCCAAGAGCGGCGCCTGATCAGCCGCTTCCCTGCAAGGCCAGGCGGGGGACTCGTGATCGCTCAGTCCTGACCGGGAGTCAGGACTTGAGCAGCCGGTGGCGACAGTCCCGCCTCAGGCAGCCAGCGCCTCTGCCGGTGCCGGAAAACCGTTGCGGCCCGGAAATTCAGGCGCGAGCTGGCGCGCATTCGGCATCTTGAGCCACAGGCGCAGCATCAGGCGCCGCTGGGCTGGGTCCTCGTGGTCCTGGAACTCGGTGCGCGAGTGCAGCACCGCGTAGTTGTTGGCGAACTGCATGTCGCCGGGCTCCATCAGCATGTCCAGCCGCAGCTCCGGGTCATGGATCAGCGAGTCGAACAGATCCAGCGCCTCGACCTCCACGCGCGACAGCGGCAGGCCGCGGATCTCGTGGCCGAGCTCGAGGTACTGGCGCAGGTAGCGGCAGCTGAGCTTGTCCTGGTGGTAGCTGAAGATCGGCGACAGGCTGGGCTGGTCCTCGCACAGGTGGGCGAAGTACATCGGACGGTAGAGCAGGCCCAGGTATTCCGGGTGGTCGCGCAGGATGCGGTTGTAGACGGTGGCGACGCTGATCAGGCTGCTGACGCCGCCGACCGGCGCCTTGCGCACGCACAGCAGGCCGACCACGTCGGATGGATCGGAATGGTAGGGCAGGTAGAGGTTGGTCTGGTAGACGCGGGTGTTCTTGTCCTTGAGGTCGCCGACGTTCATGACCTCGCCGAGCAGGTCGCCGCGCGGGTTCTGGCAGACCGGCTGGCCCAGGTGCAGGCCCAGGCCGTAGTAGATGGTATTGATCTCGTCGCGGCTGTAGCGCTCGACCGGCAGGCCGCGCAGCACGACGAAGCCGCGGCCGTTCTCGAGCTCCTCGGCATGCCGCGCCAGCTCGGCCTGCAGCGTGGGCAGCGGAAAGTCAGCCGCACTGAACTGCGGGAAGCTCAAGTTCCGGCGCCTGACTTCGGCCAGCGCGGCATCGATCTCGGCGACCTGCTGCGCGCTCAAGCGATGCAGCCAGCAATTCTCATGGGCCAGGTCGGCACCGACCCAGGCGGCCGGTCCGGTGAGTGCTTGCTTGAGGATGAGGCTCATTGTGATGTCTCTGCAATTGGGGACGAATGGCGTATCGATAGCTATCGTACTGCAGAGCCGCCGCACCTCCGCCGGATCAGCTTGAGCTGGATCAGGCGCGCCGCGCCTGCAAGACCCGCCTGATCGTCCGTCACCGGCTCCTCATGAATAAGTCTCGGTCATCAGCGACTTGAACCAGGTATTCATCTTCGAGAAGTTCTCGCCGCTGGGCTTGAGTGCCTCGGTCGGAATGCCGGTGGTGCCGTTGGGGTAGTCGTGCATGATGAACTTCTTGCTCCCAGCGGAGTCGTAGTGGTAGACCGCCGTCAGCCAGGACGCCAGGGTGCTGCTGACGGGCGAATAGCAGGCCGAGTTGGCTGTCAGGTAGGCGGTGTCGATTTCCTTGCCGCCGAACAAGTTGATGATCGCACTGGCGCAGATCTTGGCTTCCTGGTTGCCGACATGGCCGGCCATCGGCAGGCCGGTGCCTCCATCTCCGATCGTGCGGTGCGCGTCGCCGATGACATGCAGGCCGGGCTTCTCGGTCGACTCGAAGGACCAGGGCCAGACCTGGGCGAAGGGCTTGTCGGTCGAGTTGGCCAGTCCTGCAAGCTGCACGATGGTTCCGGCCCGATGCGGCGGGATCACGTTGAGCACGTTGCTGAAGAACTGCTGGCCCTTCAGTTCTGTTCCCGTCGTTCCATTTGCTACGGTCACATCGGCGGTCACCGTTCCGCTGGCCGAGTCGACCGACACGACCTTGGCGTTCGGGATGTACTGCAGCACGTCGGGATAGAGCGTGTTGAAGGCATAGCCAAAGTTTTCGGGCTCGGCCGTGATGCCAGGGTTGGCATCCAGCACGACGATCTTCGAGTTCGGCTTGTTGCGCTTGAGGTAGTCGGCCACCACGCAGGCCCGCTCGTACGGCCCGGGCGGGCAGCGATAAGGCTTGGGCGGTATCGACATCAGGAAGGTGCCGCCGGCGGGCATGGCGGCCAGCTTCTGGCGCAGCAGTTCGGTCTGTGAGCCGGCAATCCAGGCATGCAGGATGCTTGCGGCTTGGCCCGGAGCGCCGCTGGTCTCTTGCACCGGATCCATCTGTATGCCAGGTGCCAGCACGACGCGGTCGGCGTAGAGCGTACCGACGCTGCCATTGGCGGCCCGCGTCTGGACCTTCCAGAGACCGGCCCCCGCCGGTTCGACTGCAGTCACGCTGGCGGTGACCAGCTTGACACCGTAACTGGACACGAGTTTTGAGTAGCCGAAGTTCAGTCTGCTCATGGCAAGCTGTCCAGTGACGGCCAGGTTGCTCATGATGTTGGAGACATAGGTCGCGTTCTGCTCGACCAGCGTCACGTTGATGGTCCGGCCGCTCCACAGGCGCAGGTATTTGGCCATGGTGGCGCCGGCCATGCCGCCGCCCACCACGACGACATGTCTGGTGCTGGCAGCCGAGGCTCGCAGGGGAATGAGTGCACCGGCGGCAGTGGCCGCTGCCACCGCGATGAAGTGTCTTCTGTTGCTCATGACATCCTCCTGGCTCAGGGCTTGGGCAGCCGCGAGAAGTAATCGGCGATCCAGTTCAGATCAACGTCGGTATAGCCGCGCGCATGCGGGATCATGATGTTGGAGCCCGCAGCCTTGCGTCGCATGTCGTTGAGCTTGTTGAGCAGATCCGTCTTTCCTACTCCGGCCAGATTGCCGAAGGCGCCATTGACGCCGTTGGTGCCGTGGCACTGGAAGCAGTTGGATGCGAGCAGGCGACCGTTGTCGGTCGGTTGTTGCGCCTGGACTGCGAGGGAGAAGCTGCAGAGCAGGAGGGCTGGCAGCAACTGGGGTATGCGAGGCTTCATGGAAGACCCCCTTGGATACAACTAGGGGTTCCAGTATCTTCCTGTGACCTGGTGGATCATAGTCATATTTATCAATCGATGCCGGGTGGTCAATAGCCCCAGTCTCGACAAGGTCATTTGCTCGATAATTCGTTGCCGAGCGCTTGGGTCTGCATTCGACCCGCAAAAGACAAAGCCCGCACCAAGGCGGGCTTGTCAGCTCGACCCTCGCAGCCATCAATGAGTTCTGTGCGTGGTCGATGGCCCCAATGTATTCGCATGACCGGAGGCTGTCGAGTGTGTTGCGGTTACGAAACTGCGGTCCGCGTCTGCCCCAGGCGGATGCAATTGCGGCCATCGTTCTTGGCGCGATAGAGCGCGGCGTCAGCCTGCCGGATCAGTTCGCCCGGCTCCAGTTTGTTACCGGGCATCATGACGGCGGCTCCGATGCTGACGGTGACCCGGCCGTGCGGTGAAAGGGCATGCGGCAATCCCAGCGCTGCGATGGCGCGACAGATCGCCTCGCCGAGCTTTTGCGCCCCCTCGCGCCGGGTATCGTAGGCAATGACCACGAATTCCTCGCCGCCGTAGCGGGCCACCAGATCGGCTGCGCGCCTCGACTGTTCCTGCAGCAGCACCGCCACCTTGGCCAGGCAGCCATCGCCGGCCTGATGGCCATAGCAGTCGTTGTAGAGCTTGAAGTGATCGACGTCGACCATCAGCAGTGCCAGCGGCTTTCCTTCCCGGCGGCTGCGCGCGCATTCTGCCCGCAGGCTCTCGTCAAGGCGGCGCCGGTTGCCGACTCCGGTCAGGCTGTCGGTCAGCGAGAGCTCGCCCAGCCTGAGGTTGGCGATCCCGAGCTCGGTCGAGTACTGCTGGAGCACGCTGTTCTGCTGCCTGAGCAGGCCGCGACTGTCGGCGAGTTCATGCATGGCGCGCTCGTGCACCAGCAAGGTCAGTCCGGTGCCGAGCAGCACGAGCGCAATCAGGACGGCAAAGAAGCTGACCGTCTGCAGCCAGCTGGACGCCTGGATGGAAGCTGCTTGCGCATCGCCGTTGAGCACGGCCGCGATCCGGATCAGGAAAACCAGGGTGACCAGCAGGAAGCCGGCCATCAGGATGTACTGGCCCATGCCCCGGGTTTGCCCGCGGCGCTGGCTCAAGGCATTGCATGACACACATCTTTTCCAGCCGCGCTGCGGTAGAGTGCCGCTTTTGACGAACTTGGGCTGATGACGGGCATGACGTGGGCAGAACAGGAACTGGGGGAGGCGTCGCTGGGCGATGCGAGGTTGAGCCGTCGGCTGGTCAAGCTGGCGACGCGCCTGGCCGAGAGCCCCTCGGCAAGCATTCCGCAGGCGTGCCGGGGCTGGGCGGAGATGCGCGCGGCCTACCGTTTCCTGGCTCAGGACAAGCTGGACTGGCAGGACATGCTGCAGCCACATTGGGACGCGAGTGCACAGCGTATGCGCGAACACCCGGTGGTGCTGTGTCTGCAGGACACGACGGAGCTGGACTTCGAGGGCAAGGCCACGCGCGGGTTGGGGCCGTTGAGCTACGAGGCGCAGCGCGGGATGTACTTGCATCCAACCTATGCGGTCACGCCGGGTCGGGTGCCGCTGGGCGTGATCGATGCGTGGATGTGGGCGCGCGAGTTCAAGGACAAGGATGGCAAGCGGGGCGGGCTGTGCGAGAGCGTGCGCTGGATCGAGGGCTACGAGCGGGTGGCCGAGCAGGCCCAGCAGATGCCGGACACGCGGCTGGTGTACGTGGCCGACCGCGAGGGCGACATCGTCGAGCTCATGCGCAGGGCGCGCGATCTGGGGCATCCAGCGGACTGGCTGATCCGCTCGAAACATGACCGCTCGCTGGGCAAGGGAGCTGGCAAGCTGAGCGCGGCGCTGCAGGACGCCCCGGTGCTGGGCACCATCGAGTTCGACATGGCCGCGCGCCAAGGCGTGCA
The DNA here is from genome assembly GCA_964547895.1 of uncultured Chitinophaga sp. GTDB lineage: Bacteria > Pseudomonadota > Gammaproteobacteria > Burkholderiales > Burkholderiaceae_C > Malikia. Next base: position 10,505 of record CAZJQH010000036.1, read on the forward strand.
GGCACGCCGGGTGCGCCAGCAGCTGCGCGTGCTGCGCACCGAACTGCCCGACGACCAGAGCGGCACGGTGCAGGCCAGCGTGGTGCTGGCGAGCGAAATCGATGCGCCCGCGGGCGTCAAGCCCGTGCAGTGGCGACTGCTGACCAACCGGCTCGTGCAGACACCCGAACAGGCAGTCGAGCTCATCGACTGGTACCGCGCGCGCTGGGAAATCGAGCTGTTGTTCCACACGCTCAAGAACGGCTGCCGCATCGAGCAGCTGCAGCTGGATTCGTTCGACAAGCTGCAGCGGGCGATCGCGCTGTACCTGGTGGTGTCGTGGCGCATTGGCTACTTGATGCGGCTGAGCCGAGACGAACGCGCGTGCGAGAGGCCGGCGAGCGAGTTCTTCTGCCCGCTCGAATGCCGACTGGCCTACGCGCTGCATCGCAAGAAACCGCCGGCCAGACCGAAGCTCAAGGAAGTCGTGCGTCTGATCGCCATGCTCGGCGGCTTCATCGGGCGCAAAGGCGACGGCGAGCCCGGGGTCAAGACGCTGTGGCAAGGTATGCATGACCTGAGACGGGCTGTCGAGGCCGCCGAGATCCTCCGCGAGGCGGAGAGTCTGGACTGAAAATCCATCACAAGTCATTGATCAATAAAAAGAAAAACTTGTGTGTAATGAAATGGCTCAAAACCCTGACCCTCAAGGGCGTCGGACCCGCCACCGAGTTCGGGCCGGTCGACTTCGCGCCGCGCCTGAACTTCATCACCGGCGACAACGGCCTGGGCAAGAGCTTCCTGCTCGACATCGCCTGGTGGGTGCTGACGCGCACCTGGGCGCGTGGCGTCACGGCCGTGCCGCCCCTGGGCGAGAAGAAGGCCAGCATCGCCTATGCCTACGGCAAGTCCACGCCCGGCGACTTCGACGAGGTCAGCGTGTTCAAGCGCTCCGAGCAGCTCTGGCCGCTCAAGAAGGGCCGGCCGGCGATTCCCGGCGTGGTGATCTATGCCGGCGTCGATGGCAGTTTTTCGGCTTGGGACCCGGCGCGCAACTACTGGCAGGACAGCGACGCGGCGGACCGCCCCAAGGCCTTCAACTTCACGCCCGAGCAGGTCTGGAGCGGGCTGGAGGGCCCGGACGGCGTGCGTCACTGCAACGGCCTGATCCACGACTGGGTGCTGTGGCAGAAAGGCCAGGACCCGGCGTTTGCCGACCTGGTCAAGGTGCTCGATGCGCTGTCGCCCTCCGGCCTGGAAAAGCTCAGTCCGGGGCAGCCGGTGCGGCTGGGCCGCGACGTCAAGGATTACCCCTCGCTGCACATGCCTTACGGACAGGACGTGGCGTTGGTCCATGCCTCGGCCGGCATGAGGCGCATTGCAGCGCTGGCCTATCTGCTGGTCTGGACCTGGCGCGAGCACCAGATTGCCTGCGAGCAGACGGGACGCAAGAAGGCGCGGGAAATCATCTTCCTGGTCGACGAGATCGAATGCCACCTGCATCCGCAGTGGCAGCGCTGCATCGTGCCGGCGCTGCTGCGCGTGATGCAGGCCCTGACCGGCAGGAAGGTGCCGGTGCAGCTGATCGTCGCCACGCATTCGCCGCTGGTGCTGGCTTCGGTCGAGCCCGAGTTCGACGAGGAGCAGGACGCGATCTTCAACATCCAGCTGCAAGACGGCCAGGCCCGCGTGGCACAAGAGCCCTGGGCCAAGCAGGGCGATGTGGTCAACTGGCTGGTGTCGGACGCCTTCGGCCTGCGCCAGGCGCGCTCGCTGGAGGCTGAGCGTGCCATCGAGGCCGCCGAGGCCTGGATGCGCGGCGACAAGTCGGCCTTGCCCGAAAAGCTCAGGACCCAGGCCGCCATCCACAAGGAGTTGCAGCGCGTGCTGCCCGGGCATGATGATTTCTGGCCGCGCTGGATCGTCGAGACCCGCCCCGACCTGGCTGGCGGCAAGACGGAGCGCGCATGATCAAGATCGACCCCGAGCGCCTGGTCGAGCCGGCCGGTTTCGATGCCCGATGCCGGCAGAAAGGCTTGCAGTGACCGACCTGCTCTGCGAGACGACGAACGGGTGCTGCAGCAGCGCCGTGCCTGGCTGCGCAAGTACGAGGAAGGCAAGCTCACGCTTAATGGCCTGCGAGAGCTTGCGCCGCTGATTGCCGCTGCGGTGGAAAAGTGCGCGGCGTCGATCCCGAACAATTGAACAACATCATGACCTTCGACCTGCACACCCTCGATGATCTGAACCGGCTGGGCGAGACTTTCGAGCTGGAATGCAAGCTGGCGCTGGGGCAGAACGGGCAGGGCGAGGTGCCCAAGGACTTCTGGCTGACCTACTCCGCCATGGCCAACTCGCATGGCGGCGTCGTGCTGCTGGGCGTGCGCGAGAAGGACGGCGTCTTCACCGTGGCCGGGCTGCCCAACCCGACCAAGGTTCGCGCCGACCTGTTCAACAACCTGAACAATCCGGGCAAGGTCAGCGTCAACCTGCTGGCCGACTCCGATGTCGAAACTGTCTCCATCGACGACAAGACGCTGCTGTTGGTGCGCATTCCGGCGGCCACGCGCAAGCAAAAGCCCGTCTATCTGAACGGTCAACTGATCGGCCACACCTACCGGCGCCTGAACGACGGCGACCGGCCCTGCGACTCCGAAACCGTCAAGCGCATGCTGGCCGAACAACTGGAGGACAGCCGCGACACGCGCATCCTGAATCGCTTCGGCCTGCAGGACATCGATCTGGAGAGCTTGCACGCCTATCGCAATGCCTTTGCCGTGCACCGGCCCGGGCATCCGTGGATCGCGCTGGACGATCTCGCCTTCCTGCACATGATCGGGGGCTGGCGCGAAGACCGCGCCACGGGCGAGGCCGGGCTGACCGCCGCGGGGCTGCTGATGTTCGGCCGCTGGCCCTCCATCCCCGAGGCGTTTCCGCTTTATTTTGTCGATTACCAGGAGCTCGGCCCAGACCCGGATTCCCTGACCCGCTGGCTCGATCGGGTGGTGCCCGACGGGTCGTGGTCTGGCAATGTGTACGACTTTTTCCGGCGGGTGATTCGCAAGCTGACGGCAGACCTGAAGGTGCCTTTCGCCCTCAAGGATGGCGTGCGCATCGACGACACCCCCGTCCACCAGGCGGTGCGCGAGGCCTTGGTCAACTGCCTGATCCATGCCGATTATTCAGACCGAGCCTCGGTGCTGGTGGTCAGGTCGCCAGCGGGGTTCCGCTTCCGCAATCCCGGCATGATGCGCGTGCCGGTGGAGCAAGCCCTGCATGGCGGCGCGAGCGATTGCCGTAACCGGACCTTGCATCAGATGTTCCTGTTGATCAATCTGGGCGAGCGCGCCGGATCGGGGGTGCCCAAGATACGCAGCGGCTGGGCACAGGCTGGTCACGCCCTTGAGCTGCACGACAGCTTCGAGCCTTTCGAGCACACGGTGCTGGAGATGAAATGGGCACCGGAGTCGAGGCAGACTACCGAAACTTCGGAAGAAACTTCGGAAGAAACTTCGGAAGAAACTTCTCAACGCATTCTGGGGTTGCTGCGTCAATCACCGGCATCGTCCGCCCGGCAACTGGCCAGCCAGCTGGGTCTGAGCCAGAGGGCGGTGGAGCTCCATCTGGCCAAACTCAAGGCGGCCAACAGACTGAAGCGCGTTGGCCCGAACAAAGGTGGGCGCTGGGAGGTGCTGTCTTGACCGAATCCCAACTCGAACAGGAAACCCTGGGCTGGCTGTCCGAGCTGGACTATGCGGTCCACAGCGGCTACGACATCGCCCACGACGGCCCCAACCCGCAGCGCGCCAGCTACCGCGAGGTAGTGCTGGCGGGCCGTCTGCGTGATGCCATCGCACGGCTGAACCCCCAGGTGCCCGCTGCTGCCCGCGAGGACGCGCTGCACCGGGTGCTGGACCTCGGCATTCCGTCGCTGCTGTCGGCCAACCGCGCCTTCCACAAGCTGCTGGTGGGCGGCGTGCCGGTGCAGTACCAGCAGGGCGGCGAGACGGTCGGCGACTTCGTGCGCCTGCTCGACTGGTCGGATGCTGCGCGCAACGAATATTGGGCGGTCAACCAGTTCACCATCAAGGGCGCGCACCACACGCGCCGGCCCGACATCATCCTGTTCGTCAACGGCCTGCCGCTGGTGCTGATCGAGCTCAAGAACCCGGCCGACGAGGCCGCCGACATCTGGAAGGCTTACGACCAGCTCCAGACCTACAAGGCGCAGATCCCGGACGTCTTCCAGTACAACGAGGTGCTGGTGATCTCGGACGGCACCGACGCGCGGCTGGGCTCGCTGTCGGCCAATGCCGAGCGCTTCCAGCAGTGGCGCACCATCGACGGCGTGCAGCTCGACCCGCTGGGCGAATTCAACGAGCTCGAGACCCTGGTGCGCGGCGCGCTGGCCCCGAGGTATCTGCTGGACTACCTGCGCTACTTCGTGCTGTTCGAGGACGACGGCCAACTGGTCAAGAAGATCGCCGGCTACCACCAGTTCCACGCGGTGCGCGCCGCCATCGAGCATGTGGTGGCCGCGTCCCGCCCCGACAGCGCCGCCAGCCTGCGCGGCAAGGGCGGCGTGGTCTGGCACACCCAGGGCAGTGGCAAGAGCATCACCATGACCTGCTTTGCCGCGCGCGTGATGCAGGAGCCGGCGATGGCCAACCCCACCATCGTCGTCATCACCGACCGCAACGACCTCGACGGCCAGCTTTTTGGCGTCTTCAGCCTGGCCAATGACCTGTTGCGCGAGACGCCGGTGCAGGCGACCACAAGGCAGGAGCTGCGGCAACTGCTGGGCCAGCGGCCCTCCGGGGGCATCATCTTCGCCACCATCCAGAAGTTCATGCCGGGCGAGGACGAGGACATGTTCCCGGTGCTCTCGGAACGGCACAACATCGTCGTCGTGGCCGACGAGGCGCACCGCACCCAGTACGGCTTTCAGGCCAAGCTCAGGACGCGCAAGGTCTCCGTCGCCAGCTTCGGTGCCCTGACCAGCAGCGACGGCGACAACCTTCATGCCGCCGCCAGCGCCGAATTCGCTCCGCCCGAGTACAAGACCACCTACCAGGCCGGCTACGCCCAGCACCTGCGCGACGCGCTGCCCAACGCCACCTTCGTCGCCTTCACCGGCACGCCGGTGTCCAGCACCGACCGCGACACCCGCGCGGTGTTCGGCGACTACATCCATGTCTACGACATGCAGCAGGCGCGCGAGGACGGTGCCACGGTCGCGATCTACTATGAGAGCCGGCTGGCCAAGCTGCGCCTGAAGGAGGCCGACCTGTCCGAGCTCGATGACGAGGTGGACGAGCTGGCCGAGGACGAGGAGGACAGTACCCAGGCCCAGCTCAAGAGCCGCTGGGCGGCGCTGGAGAAGGTGGTCGGCGCCGAACCCCGCGTGGCCAGCGTGGCGGCTGACCTGGTGGCGCATTTCGAGGAGCGGAACAAGGCGCAGGACGGCAAGGCCATGGTCGTGACCATGAGCCGCGACATCTGCGTCCATCTCTACAACGAGATCGTCAAGCTGCGCCCCGACTGGCACAGCGACGACCCGGAAC
>CAZJQH010000037.1:0-15106 GCA_964547895.1 uncultured Chitinophaga sp.
CCGACGATGCCGCTGATGACCAGCGCCATCACGATGAAGAAGCCCCAGGGCTCGACGCGCGAGAACGCGACCGCCTGCTTCCAGGGCAGCAGGCCGACCAGGATGCGGCCGCCATCGAGCGGGGGCAGCGGGAACAGGTTGAAGGCGAACATCACCAGGTTGACGTTGACGCCGGCCAGGCACATGCCGAGGAAGAAGCGCTCGCGCACACCGATCGCGTGCAGCAGGATCAGCAGCGCGCCCCACAGCAGCGCCTGCGCGAAGTTCGAGGCCGGCCCGGCCAGCGCGACCCAGATCATGTCGCGCTTGGGGTTGCGCAGCCGCCCGAAGGCGACCGGCACCGGCTTGGCATAGCCAAACAGGAAGCTGCCCGCGGTCGCGAACCAGAGGATCAGCGGCATCAGGATGGTGCCGACCGGGTCGATGTGCTTGACTGGATTGAGCGTGATGCGGCCCTGCGACCAGGCCGTGTTGTCGCCGAAATGGCGTGCCGCATAGCCGTGTGCGGCCTCGTGCACGGTGATGGCGAACAGCACCGGCAGGGCGTAAAGCGCAACGGTCTGGATGATTTGGGCGAAGTCCATGGGGGCTATTGTCGTCGCAGGCGGGATTCAGAGCCCGAGCGCGGACAAAGGCCCGCGGCCCTCGCGCAGCACTTCGGGCTCGTCGCCAGCACCCATCGGGGTCAGGTCGATCACCGTGGTCGGCTCGAGCGAGCAGGCGCCGGCGTCGATGACGGCGGCCAGCTCATGCTCGAAGCGGTCGCGGATCTCGTGCGGCTCGTTGAGCGGATCGGTCTCGTCCGGTGGGATCAGGGTGGTGGCCAGCAGCGGCGCGTCGTGCAGCGCCAGCAGTTCCAGCAACGCGCGGTGCTCGGGCACGCGCAGGCCGATGGTCTTGCGCGAGGGATGGCTGACGCGGCGCGGCACTTCCTTGCTGGCCTCGAGGATGAAGGTATAGGGGCCGGGGGTGCCTAGCTTGAGCAGGCGGTATTGCCGGTTGTCGACGCGCGCGTAGCTGGCCAGCTCGCTGAGGTCGCGGCACAGCAGCGTCAGGTGGTGCTTGTCGTCGACGCCGCGGATGCGGCGCAGTCGCTCGACGGCGGACTTGTCGTCGAGGTGGCAGACCAGCGCGTAGCTGGAATCGGTCGGCACGGCGAGCACGCCGCCCTTCTCGAGCAGCTGCACGGCCTGCTTGAGCAGGCGGGCCTGCGGGTTGTCGGGGTGAACTTCGAAATACTGGGCCATGTGGTGATTGTCCCACCTTGTCGCGACAAGGGCTCAGCTTCGTGCCGGCAGACGCGCCGCCAGCCAGGCCGCGGCCGAGCCGCAGGCCGCGATCAGCGCGATGCCGGCGAACTCGAGCTGGCCAGGCACATGGCCGAACACCAGCCAGCCGGCCAGCGTCGCGAAGCCGATCTGCACATAAAGGTAGGGCGCCAGCGTCGACGCTGGCGCCCGGCCGAAGGCGGCGCCCAGCATGAAGTGGCCCAGGGTTCCGGTCGCGCCCACCAGGCAGAGCAGGGTCCAGCTGTCGAGGTCTGCAATCGGCTGCCAGATCCAGGGCAGGGTCGCGCAGACCGCGAGTGCGCCGACCCAGCCGCTGTAGAAGTTCAGCGTCAGCGCGTCCTCGGTGCGCGTCATGCGGCTGGTCAGGATCTGGTAGAGCGAGTTCGACAGCGTGCAGCCCAGCGGCAGCAGCATGGTCCAGCCCGCCGCCGCTCCGCCGGGCTGGGCCACCAGCAGCGCGCCGCAGAAGCCGCCGACGACCAGCAGCCAGCGCAGGGCGTTGACGCTTTCCTTCAGGAAGACCGCAGCCAGCAGCGTCGTGACCATCGGGGTCAGCAGGATGATGGCGGTGAATTCGCCCACCGGCATCAGCGACAGGCTGAAGAAGGCCAGCGTGCTGGTCGACAGCAGCAGCACGCCGCGCAGCAGGTGCAGCCCGGGGTGACGGGTCTGCAGCGAGCGCCAGCCGCGCGTGGGCAGTATGACCGCGCTCATGGCCAGCGCCTGGAACAGATAGCGGAACCACATCACCATCATTACCGGAATCGTCAGGCTCAGGTACTTGGCCGTGCTGTCCAGGGTGGCGAAACAGGCCAGCGCCAGCAGCAATAGCAAAATGCCTTGCAGCGGGCGGGACTGGTGGGCGTTCATGCCGACTGGATGCGGTCGGCCAGCAGTTCCCAGACCGGGGTCAGCCGGCCTTCCAGGAAAGGCAGGCTGCCGAGGTCGATGCGGCTCTCGTCCGGACAGTGGAAGTCGCTGCCGCGCGAGGCGGCCAGGCCGAACTCGAGCGCGAGCTCGGCGTACCTGGGGTATTCACTTGCGGCGTGGCTGCCGCAGACGACTTCGACGCCCTGGCCGCCATGGGCCTTGAACTCGGAGAACAGCGCGTATTCGCGCGTTGGGCTGTGGTCGTAGCGCGCCGGGTGCGCGATCACGGCGACGCCGCCGGCCTCGCGGATCCAGCGCACCGCGTCGCCGAGCTCGGCCCAGCGATGCGGCACGAAGCCGGGCTTGCCGTCGGCCAGGTACTTGCGGAACACCTCGTTGTTGTCCCTGCAGACGCCGCTCTCGACCAGGAAGCGCGCGAAGTGGGTGCGCGAAATCAGCTCGGGGTTGCCGACATACTTGAGCGCACCCTCGTAGGCGCCCTGGATGCCCAGCCGCGCGAGCTGTTCGCTGATCTCGAGCGCGCGCGCGCCACGGCCGCCGCGGGTGCGTTCCAGCCCCTGGCGCAGCTGCGCGTTGTCCGGGTCGAAGCCCAGCCCGACGATGTGCACCGTGAGGTCGCAGAAGGTGACCGAGATCTCGACCCCGCTCAGGTAGGGCAGGCCGAGCGCGCGCGCCGCGGCCAGCGCGCGCTGCTGGCCGCCGATCTCGTCGTGGTCGGTCAGCGACCAGAGTTCGACCCCGTTGGCCTTGGCGCGCGCGGCCAGGGCTTCGGGCTCGAGGGTGCCGTCCGAGACGGTGGAATGGCAGTGCAGGTCGGCGTTCAGGATGGTCACGGCAGGCATTGTAGGTCGCTGGCGTAATCCCCGTGCTGGCGCCGGCTACACTCGCCCGCGTGTCACTGTTCAAATCCGCCTCCCTCGTCTCCCTGCTGACCCTGGCTTCGCGCATCACGGGCCTGGCGCGGGAGCTGCTGATCGCGTCGAGCTTCGGCGCCAGCGCGCTGACCGATGCCTTCAATGTTGCCTTCCGCATTCCCAACCTGCTGCGGCGCCTGTTCGCCGAAGGCGCCTTCAGCCAGGCTTTCGTGCCGGTGCTCGCGGCCAGCCGCGCCAAGGACGGCGACGACGCGACCCGCCAGCTGATCGACCAGGTCGCGACGCTGCTGGCCGTTGCACTGACCTTCACTTGCGTGATCGGCGTGGCGGCCGCGCCGGTGCTGGTCTGGCTGATGGCTTCAGGGCTGCAGCAGGATCCGCGTGGCTTCGAGGTGGCGGTGGTGCTGACGCGCTGGATGTTCCCCTACATCGCCTTCATGTCGGGGGTCGCGCTGGCGGCGGGCATCCTCAACACCTGGAAGCGCTTCGCGGTGCCGGCCGCGACGCCGGTGCTGCTCAACCTGTCGATGATCGCGGCGGCGGCCTGGGGCGCACCCTGGTTCGGCAGTCTCGGCATCGAGCCGATCTACGCGCTGGCCGCCGGCGTCATGGGCGGCGGCGTGCTGCAGCTCGGCGTGCAGCTGCCGGCGCTGGCGCGGCTGGGCCTGCTGCCCAGGCTGCGCCTGGGTCTGGGTGGCTTGCGCGCGGCCTGGGTCCATCCGGGTACGCGCCGCATCCTGACGCTGATGGCGCCGGCGCTGCTGGGCGTCGGCGTGGCGCAGATCTCGCTGCTGATCAACACCCAGATCGCCTCCCATCTGGGCGCGGGCAGCGTGAGCTGGCTGACCTATGCCGACCGCCTGATGGAGTTCCCGACCGCCATGCTCGGCGTCGCGCTCGGCGTGGTGCTGCTGCCGCAGCTCTCCGCCGCCCGCGCCTCGGGCGACGGCGCGCGCTACAGCGGCCTGCTCGACTGGGGACTGCGCTGGGTGGTGCTGCTGGCCGTGCCCTGCGCGATCGCGCTGCTGGCCTTCGGCCGCCCGCTGGTCGCGGTGCTGTATCACTACGGCGCCTTCCGGGCCGTCGACGTGCAGCAGACGACGCTCGCGCTGATGGGCTATGGCGCCGGCCTGCTGGGCCTGATCGCGATCAAGGTGCTGGCGCCGGGTTTCTATGCCAGCCAGGACATCCGCACCCCGGTCAGGATTGCCGTCGTGGTGCTGGTCTGCACCCAGCTCATGAACCTGCTGTTCGTGCCTTTCATGGCGCATGCGGGCCTGGCGCTCTCGATCGGCCTCGGTGCGCTGCTCAACGCGGGCTGGCTGCTGAGCGGACTGCTGCGCCGCGGCGCCTATCAGCCGCAGCCGGGCTGGCTGCGCTTCGGGTTGCAGGTGCTGGCGGCCGGGGCGCTGCTGGCGCTGTATCTGGCCTGGGCCAATGGTGCGCTCGACTGGCTGGCGCTGGGCAAGGGCGAGCGCGTGCTCTGGCTGGCGCTGGCGGTGGCTGGAGCCGGACTGCTGTATTTCGGCGTGCTGCTGGCGGCCGGGCTCAAGCTGCGCCAGTTCGTGCGCCGATAGGTCCTGCGGCCTGGCCCTTCCGGGCGGAAGCTGGACGAATCCCAAAAGAAAACGGGACCCCGCGGGTCCCGTCATCAGTGAAGCAGGGGCTGTCTTGAGCCCCGCTTGTCGTCAGGCGACGACGACCTGTTCGCCTGCGCCCTGTTCGGCGATCTTGCCGATCTGGTAGACCTGCTCGCCGAGCTCGCGCAGCGTGGCGGCGGTGGCGTCGGCTTCAGCGGCGTCAACCACTACAACCATGCCGATGCCGTTGTTGAAGGTGCGGTTCATCTCGATGTCGTCGATGCCGGCGGTCGCCTGCAGCCAGGCGAACAGCTCGGTCTGCGGCCAGCTGCCCTTGACCAGGTGGGCGGCGGTGCCTTCGGGCAGCACGCGCGGGATGTTCTCGAGCAGGCCGCCGCCGGTGATGTGGGCCAGTGCCTTGATCGGGTGCTTGGCCAGCGCGGCCAGCACGTTCTTCACATACAGGCGGGTCGGCGCCATGATGGCCTGCTTGAACGGCTGGCCGTCGAGCGTGGCGGGCACGGTGCCGGCGGCCTCGGCACGCTCGATGCACTTGCGCACCAGCGAGAAGCCGTTCGAGTGCACGCCGTGCGAGCCCAGGCCCAGCACCACGTCGCCCGGCTTGACGTTCTGGCCGGTCAGGATCTTGCTCTTCTCGACCGCGCCGACGGCGAAGCCGGCCAGGTCGTATTCGCCGGCCGGGTACATGCCCGGCATCTCGGCGGTCTCGCCGCCGATCAGCGCGCAACCCGACAGCTCGCAGCCCTTGGCGATGCCGCCGACCACGGCCGCCGCGGTATCGACGTCGAGCTTGCCGCAGGCGAAGTAGTCGAGGAAGAACAGCGGCTCGGCGCCCTGCACCAGCACGTCGTTGACGCTCATGGCGACCAGGTCGATGCCGACGGTGTCGTGCATGTTCCACTCGAAGGCCAGCTTGAGCTTGGTGCCGACGCCATCGGTGCCGGAGACCAGCACCGGCTCCTGGTAGCGCTTGGGCACCTCGAACAGGGCGCCGAAGCCGCCGATGCCGGCCAGCACGCCTTCGCGCATGGTCTTCTTGGCCAGCGGCTTGATGCGTTCGACCAGTGCGTCGCCCGCGACGATGTCCACGCCGGCGTCTTTATAGGAGATAGGAGTCGTTGTCATGTGGGTAAGCCCGATAGAATTTCAGGATTTTACGGCCGACCCGCGATGTTCATCCACAAGTCTTCATGCAACTGAGCGACAGACCTGTCCATTTCGCGGTCGCCCGTTCCTACCCACCCTCGTCATGACCATGCGGCAACTCGTGTTGGACATGGGCCTGGCGCCCGTGCCCTCCCTGGACAATTTCGTCGCCGGCCGCAATGCCGGCCTGCTCGAGCACCTGCGGGTCTGGTCGCGCAACCCGATGCGCTCGCCGGTGCCGACCTTCATCTGGGGCGGCGCCGGCAGCGGCAAGACCCATCTGCTGCAGGCCACCTGCGCGGCGCTGCGCGAGCGCGGCGTGCAGGTCGGCTGGATCGACCCGAACGTGAGCGCGCCGCCCGAGTTCGACGAGGCCTGGGGCGCCATCATCCTCGACGACTGCCAGTGCTACACCGCCGTGCAGCAGGCGATGGCCTTCAACTGGTTCATCAACGCCCAGTCGCCGCGTCGTGGCGCGGTGCGCTGGGTGCTGGCCGCCGCCGACTGCCCGCCGGCCGACCTCAAGCTGCGCGAGGACCTGCGCAGCCGCCTGGCCTGGGGCGATGTGTTCCAATTGCTGCCTCTGGACGACGCCGAGCGCCGCGCCGTCCTGCGCCGCGCCGCCGACCTGCGCGGCATCACGCTGAGTGACGAGGTGATGGACTTCATGCTGAACCGCTTCTCGCGCGACCTCAGCAGCCTGATGCTGCTGCTTGAGACGCTCGACGGCTATGCCCTGCGCGCCCAGCGCGCCATCACCATTCCCCTGATCAAGGCCATGCTCGAGAACGAGTGAGGCCCAACACCCTGAGCTGCAAGCCATGAAACTGGCACTCTTCGACCTCGACCACACGCTGCTGCCGATCGATTCGGACTACTCGTGGGGTCAGTTCACTACCCGCATCGGCTGGACCGATCCGGTCGAGTTCACCCGTCGCAACGACGAGTTCTTCGCCCACTACCAGGCCGGCACGCTCGACGTGCACGACTATGTGCGCTTCGCGATCGAGGCGGTGCGCCGCCACAGCCCGGCCGAGGCTGAAGCGGCGCATGAGCGCTTCATGGCCGAGGTGATCCGCCCGAAGCTGCTGCCGCAGGCGCTCGAGCTGGTGCAGCGCCACCGCGACGCCGGCGAGCAGGTCCTCATCATCACCGCGACCAACGAGTTCGTCACGCGCCCGATCGCCCAGGCCTTCGGCGTGAGCGAGCTGATCGCGATCGAGCTCGAGCGCGGCACGGACGGCTGGTACACCGGCGAGATCCGCGGCACGCCCTCGTTCCGCGAGGGCAAGGTCGCGCGGCTGCAGCAGTGGCTGGCCGCGCGCGGCCTGGGCTGGGACGACTGCGACATGACCTTCTATTCCGACTCGACCAACGACCTGCCGCTGCTCGAGCGCGCCCACAATCCGGTCGCCACCAACCCCGGCGCCGCGCTGCGCGAGATCGCGCAGCAGCGCGGCTGGCCCATCCTCGACCTGTTCCCCGAATCCGCATGATCAAGAACTTCATCGACAAGCTGCTCGGCAAGAACGGGTCGGCCAAGGGCGCCAAGAGCAAGTTCGGCAAGCGCGAGGACGTGCCCGCCAGCGTGCATGGCATCGATCCCTCGCTGGTCGACGGCCGCGCGCTCGACGTGGTGCACACGCTCAAGAGCGCCGGCTACCAGGCCTACATCGTCGGCGGCGCGGTGCGCGACCTGCTGCTGGGCCTGCGGCCCAAGGACTTCGACGTCGCGACCAACGCCACGCCCGAGCAGGTCAAGAGCCTGTTCCGGCGCGCCTTCATCATCGGGCGGCGCTTCCGCATCGTGCACGTGGTCTACGGCCGTGGCCGCGAGCACGAGGTGATCGAGGTCTCGACCCTGCGCGCCCACCTCGACAGCGCCGACGCCGAGCAGGTCAGCGGCAACGAGCGCACCAGCAAGAGCGAACTGGCCGGAATGAAACACGCGGTCGACGCCAGCGGCCGGGTGCTGCGCGACAACGTCTGGGGCCCGATCGAGCAGGACGCGGCGCGGCGCGACTTCAGCATCAACGCGATGTACTACGACCCGGAGACCGAGACCGTGGTCGACTTCCACCACGGCATCCGCGACGCGCACAAGCGCGTGCTGCGCATGATCGGCGACCCGGCCACGCGCTACCGCGAGGACCCGGTGCGCATCATCCGCGCGGTGCGCTTCGCCGCCAAGCTCAGCGGCCTGGGCTTCAAGTTCGATGCCAAGACCAAGGCGCCGCTGGCGGCTTCGCTGCCGCTGCTGGCCGACGTGCCGCAGAGCCGCCTGTTCGACGAGATGCTCAAGCTGCTGCAGACCGGCCACGCGCTGGCCAGCATCGAGCAGCTGCAGACAACGGGACTCAAGGGCATCTACCCGCTGCTGGACCTGGTGGTCGAGCGCGCCGAGGATCCCTTCGTGCGCTCGGCGCTGCAGGATACCGATCGCCGCGTCTCCGAGGGCAAGCCGGTCGCGCCGAGCTTCCTGCTCGCCTGCGTGCTCTGGAGCGATGTGCGCGCCGGCTGGCAGAGGCGCCAGCAGCGCGGCATGGCGCCGTTCCCGGCGCTGCAGGAGGCGGTCGACGAGGTGTTCGAGTCGCGCATCGGCGACGTCTCGGGCCGCGGCAAGCTCGGCGCCGACATGCGCGAGATCTGGATGATGCAGCCGCGCTTCGACAAGCGCACCGGCAGCTCGCCGTTCTCGCTCGCCGAGCAGCCGCGCTTCCGCGCCGGCTTTGACTTCCTGCGCCTGCGTTCCCAGGTCGGCGAGCTGCCCGAGGAGTTCTCGCACTGGTGGGAAACCTTCAGCACCGCGAGCGATACGGTGCGCTACGACATGGTCGACGAGATCCGCCTCGAGCAGCAGCGTGCCAAGGCCAAGCCGCGTGCCAAGGCAGGCGATGGCAAGGGCACCGGTCGGGTCTACCGCCAGGCCGCCGATGGCACGCCGCTCGAGGCGGCGCCGGCTGCCGGCTCGTCCGCGCCCGAGCCGGAGCAGGCAGAAGCTGCCGGCGAGGGCGTGGAGGGCGCGCCGGCCAAGAAGCGTCGTCGCCGTCGCCGCAAGCCGGGTGGCCAGGCTGGCGATGCCGCGGGCGGCGAGGCATGAGCGTCACCGCCTATGTCGCGCTCGGCGCCAACCTGGGCGACGCGCGCGCCACGGTGAGCGATGCGATCGCGGCGCTGGCCCGCCTGCCGCAGACCCGCCTGCTGCAGGCGTCCAGCCTCTATCGCACTGCGCCCTGGGAGGCCAGCGGGCCGGACTTCATCAACGCGGTCGCAGCGGTCGAGACTTCGCTCGATGCGCGTGGGCTGCTGCGTGCGCTGCAGGCGCTCGAGTTGCAGGCCGGCCGCGAGCGGCCCTATCGCAACGCGCCGCGCACGCTCGACCTCGACGTCCTGCTCTACGGCGATGCCGTCATCGACATCCCTGAGCTGGTCGTGCCGCACCCGCGCCTGGGCGAGCGCGCCTTCGTGCTGGTGCCGCTGGCCGAGATCGCGCCCGGCCTGGTCACGCCGCAGCAGCTGCAGGCAGTGGCCCGCCAGGCGATCGAGCGCCTGGCCTGAGCGTATTCAGGGCGCGAGCCGCTCGCGCAGCCAGCCGTCGCCTTGCTGGCGGTAGTGCAGCCGGTCGTGCAGGCGGCTCTTGCGGCCCTGCCAGAATTCCCAGCGGTCCGGCACCAGGCGAAAGCCCCCCCAGTGTGGCGGGCGCGGCGGATTGAGCATGAACTGCGCGCCGTACTTGGCGGCGTTGGTCACCAGCACGGTGCGGCTCGGGATGACCTGGCTCTGCGGGCTGGCCCAGGCGCCGATGCGGCTGTCGAGCGGGCGGCTGTCGAAATACTCGTCGCTTTCCGCCTCGCTGACGCGCTCGACCCGGCCCTCGATGCGCACCACGCGCTCGAGCTCGACCCAGTGGAACTGCAGCGCGGCCCAGGGGTTGCCCGCGAGTTCGCGACCCTTGCGACTGTCGTAGTTGGTGTACCAGACGATGCCGCGCTCGTCATAGCCCTTGATCAGCACCACGCGCGTGCTCGGGCGCAGGTCGCTGCCGACGGTGGCGACCGTCATCGCGTTGGCTTCGGGGATCTCGCCCTTGATGGCTTCGTGCAGCCACTGGTCGAACTGTTGCATCGGGTCGGCATGGGAGGCGTGCTCGTTGAGCTCGGCGCGCTCGTAGCTCTTGCGTAGGTCAGCGATCTTCATTTCGCCAGTATAGGCAGGGCGGGCGCGACTTAGAATCGGCGCTCCGCTTTTCCCCAATCCGACATGAACGCTGCCACGCTTCCGACCGCCATCGACCTGCGCGCCTGCGCGCAGAAAGCCGAAACCCTGTCCGGCCAGGCGCCGCTGGCCGCCTTCGAGCGTCTGGCCGAGGGCTTGCCCGGGCTGGCTGCCGAACTGGCGCCGGTACGCTGGAGCGCCAGGCCTGAATGGCGCGAGCCGCTCGGCGAGCTGACGCCCGAGGCTGGTCGTGGCGTGGCGCCGCAGCCCCAGCTCTGGCTGCACCTGCAGGCCAGCGCCGAGGTGCCGCAGGTCTGCCAGCGTTGCCTGTCGCCCTATGCGCAGCCGGTCGAGGTCGACCGCTGGTTCCGCTTCGTCGCCAGCGAGGCGGCCGCGCTGGCCGAGGACGAGGATTGCGAGGAGGACCTGCTGGTGCTCGAGCCGCGCTTCGACCTGGCCGCGCTGGTCGAGGACGAGCTGCTGCTCGACTTGCCGCTGGTGCCGATGCACGAGCAATGCCCCGAGCCGGTCCGCATGAGCGCGGGCGAATTGCCCGAGGCAGCCGTGCCCGCAGAAAAGCCCAATCCCTTCGCTGCACTGGCCGCGCTCAAGGGTCGAACAAGCAACGATTGACCCTGTTCACGGCAAGTCGCTATAATGCGATGTTTCGCGCTGGCCTGAAAGCTTTTTCATGGGGCTGGTGCAGCCATCCAACCCGTTTGATCATTCGATAGGAGCCGACCATGGCCGTCCAGCAAAACAAAAAGTCCCCTTCCAAGCGCGGCATGCACCGTTCGCACAACGCCCTGAACGTGCCGGGCATCGCAGTGGAAGCCACCACCGGTGAAGTGCACCTGCGCCACCACGTCAGCCCGAACGGTTTCTACCGTGGCCGCCAGGTCCTGAAGAACAAGTCCGAGGCCTGATCGGCGCCCTGGCGCCATCCACCTCGCGAACCTCGTTCGAGGAAAAGCCCGCAGCATGCGGGCTTTTTTCATCCTGTAGCAGCCATCTTGAGGTAACTGGAATGATCACCATCGCGGTCGATTGCATGGGCGGAGACCATGGCCCGGCGGTCACCCTGCCGGCCTGTGCCGCCTTTCTTGCTTCGCATCCGGATGCGCGCCTGCTGCTGGTCGGACTGCCCGACGCGCTCGCGCAGCTGCCGGCCGGCCTGGATCCGGCGCGCGTCCAGGTCGTCACGGCCAGCGAGGTCGTCACCATGGACGACCCGCTCGAGGTGGCCTTGCGGCGCAAGCGCGATTCCTCGATGCGCGTCGCAATCAACCAGGTCAAGGATGGCGCGGCGCAGGCGGCGGTCTCGGCCGGCAACACCGGTGCGCTGATGGCGATCGCGCGCTTCGTGCTCAAGACGCTCGACGGCATCGACCGTCCGGCGATCGCGGGCCGCATGCCCAACGTCACCGGCGGCGCAACCATCGTGCTCGACCTCGGCGCCAACGTCGACTGCAGCGCCGAGCATCTGCTGCAATTCGCCGTCATGGGCTCTGCGCTGGCGGTCGCTATCACCGGCAAGGAGTCGCCCACGGTCGGCCTGCTCAACATCGGCGAGGAGGCCATCAAGGGCAACGAGGTCATCAAGCAGGCCGGCGTGCTGCTGCGCGCGGCCGCTGCCAACGGCGACCTCAACTTCCAGGGCAACGTCGAGGGCAACGACATCTTCAAGGGCGCGGTCGATATCGTGGTCTGCGACGGTTTCGTCGGCAACGTGGCGCTCAAGGCCAGCGAAGGCCTGGCGACGATGATCGGCACCCTGATCAAGCAGTCGTTTTCCCGCAACATCCTGACGAAAATGGCGGCCATCGTCGCCTATCCGGTGCTATCGGCGTTCAAGAAGCGGGTCGATCACCGGCGCTACAACGGTGCGGCGCTGCTTGGCTTGCGCGGCCTGGTGTTCAAGAGCCACGGCTCGGCCGACGCCTTCGGCTTCGAACAGGCGCTGGCACGCGCGTATGATGCGGCCCACAACCAGCTGCTCGACAACGTGAAGGCGCGCATTGCGCATGCGGCGCCCTTGATGGCGCAGGCTGCCGAGCCGGCTCCCGCGGCCTGAGCCGCGTTTCGTTGCGGGCCAGACCCGACCGACCGAACATGAGACGCTATTCCCGCATTACCGGTACCGGCAGCCATCTGCCGCCGCGCCGACTGACGAACGCCGACATGGTCGGCCTGCTGGCCGAACGCGGCATCGAGACCAGCGACGACTGGATCGTCGAGCGCACCGGCATCCGCGCCCGCCATTACGCCAGCGACGACGTCAACGCCAGCGACCTGGCGCTGCAGGCCTGCCTGCAGGCGCTGGCAGCCGCCGGACGCAAGGCTAGCGAGATCGACCTGATCATCGTCGCGACCTCGACGCCCGACATGGTCTTTCCCTCGACCGCTTCCATCCTGCAGCGCAAGCTCAGCGAGGCGGCCGTGGCCCAGGGCGACCTGGGGGCAGCCGGCGGCGCCGCCTTCGACGTGCAGGCGGTCTGCAGCGGCTTCATCTACGCGCTGACCATCGCCGACTCCATGATTCAGTCGGGTGCCGCGACCCGCGCGCTGGTGGTCGGCGCCGAGATCTTCTCGCGCCTGCTCGACTTCAACGACCGCACCACCTGCGTGCTGTTCGGCGACGGCGCCGGCGCGGTGGTGTTGGAAGCCGCCGAGCATGACGGCACAGGCCCGGCCGTGCTGGCCAGCGACATCCATGCCGACGGTCGCCACACCGGCATCCTGTGCGTGCCGGGCACGGTCAGCGGCGGCCAGGTGCTGGGCGACCCGCTGCTCAAGATGGATGGCCAGGCGGTGTTCAAGCTCGCCGTCGGCCTGCTCGAGAGCGCCGCCAAGGCCGCGCTGGCCAAGGCCGGCCTGGCCGAGGCCGACGTCGACTGGCTGGTGCCGCACCAGGCCAACATCCGCATCATCCAGAGCACGGCGCGCAAGCTCAAGCTGTCGATGGACAAGGTGATCGTGACGGTCGACCAGCATGGCAATACCTCGGCCGCTTCGATTCCGCTCGCGCTCGACGAAGGCATCCGCTCCGGCCGCATCCGTCCCGGCCAGACCGCCATGCTCGAGGGCGTCGGCGGCGGCTTCACCTGGGGCGCGGTGCTGGTGCGTCTGTGACCGCGTCCGGCTTGCGCTGACCACAACAAGACTAGACAGGAAGTGAACATGAGCCATTTCGCATTCGTTTTTCCCGGCCAGGGCTCGCAGTCGGTCGGCATGCTCGACGCCTGGGGTGATCACCCGGTCGTGCTCGAGACGCTCCAGGAAGCGTCCGACGCGCTCGGCGAGGACATCGGCCGCCTGATCCACGAAGGGCCCAAGGAGGCGCTCGCGCTGACCACCAACACCCAGCCGGTCATGCTGGTCGGCGCCGTCGCCGCCTGGCGCGTCTGGCTGGCCGAGGGCGGCGCGCTGCCGGCCGCGGTCGCGGGTCATTCGCTGGGCGAGTATTCGGCGCTGGTCGCCGCCGGTTCGCTGACGCTGGCCCAGGCCGCGCCGCTGGTGCGCTTCCGTGCCCAGGCGATGCAGGATGCGGTGCCGGTCGGCGCTGGCGCCATGGCCGCCATCCTGGGGCTGGACCCCGAGGCCGTCAAGGCCGGCTGCGCCGAGGCTCAGGCCCTGTTCGCCGCCGACAGCGGCGAGGTGGTCGAGGCCGTCAACTTCAACGACAGCGCGCAGACCGTGATCGCCGGCAGCAAGGCCGCGGTCGAGAAGGCCTGCGAGCTGCTCAAGGCCAAGGGCGCCAAGCGCGCGCTGCCGCTGCCGGTCTCGGCTCCTTTCCACTCCAGCCTGATGAAGCCGGCCGCCGAACGCCTGAAGGAAAAGCTGGCCCAGACCGTCTTCGCCGCGCCGCAGATCCCGGTGCTCAACAACATCGACGTCGCGGTCGAGACCGAGGTCGAGCGCATCCGCGACGCGCTCTATCGCCAGGCGTTCGGCCCGGTGCGCTGGGTCGAGAGCGTGCGCGCGCTGAAAGCTCGCGGCATCAGCCATGTCATCGAATGCGGCCCTGGCAAGGCGCTGACCGGCATGGTCAAGCGCATCGACGCCGAACTGGTCGCCGCCGCCATCAACGACCCGGCCACGCTGGCCGAAGTCAAGGCCCTGCTGGCCTGAAGGAAAGAATATGTCTGAAAACCAAAACACCGCCCAGGTCGCGCTGGTGACCGGCGCCTCGCGCGGCATCGGCGCAGCGATCGCGCTCGAACTGGCCCGTCAGGGCTATCAGGTCATCGGCACCGCCACCTCGGACGAGGGCGCGGCCAAGATCGGCGCGGCGCTGTCCGCCTTTGCCGGTTGCCGCGGCGCCAGGCTCGACGTCAACGACCTGGCCGCCGCCGAGGCGCTGATCGATTCCATCGTCAAGGAGCAGGGCAGCCTGCAGGTGCTGGTCAACAACGCCGGCATCACGCGCGACATGCTCGCGATGCGCCTGAAGGACGAGGACTGGGACGCGGTGCTCGACACCAACCTCAAGGCCGTCTTCCGCATGAGCCGCGCCGTCATCAAGCCGATGATGAAGCAGCGCTACGGCCGCATCATCAGTATCACCAGCGTGGTCGGTGCCTCCGGCAACCCGGGCCAGGCCAACTATGCCGCCGCCAAGGCCGGCGTCGCCGGCATGACGCGCGCGCTGGCACGCGAGCTCGGCAGCCGCAACATCACCGTCAACTGCGTGGCGCCCGGCTTCATCGAGACCGACATGACCGGCTCGCTGCCCGAGGCGCAGCAGCAGGCGCTGCTCAGCCAGATCCCGCTCGGCCACCTGGGCAAGCCGGCCGACATCGCGCATGCGGTGGCCTTCCTGGCCAGCCCGCGCGCTGGCTATGTGACCGGCCAGGAGCTGCACGTCAACGGCGGCATGTTCATGGCCTGACGGTCGCCTGACTCCGAATCGGATAACATCGGCCCCGGCTAGCCGCCAGGGGCCGGACCGGGACCAGCAATGCCGAGGCAGAACTGCCGACGCCGGCCCGGCTAGAATGGCGGTACAGTTTTCAACCCACCCTCAGAGGGAAATATGAGCGATATCGAAGCACGCGTGAAGAAAATCATTGCCGAACAACTCGGCGTG
>CAZJQH010000038.1:0-15017 GCA_964547895.1 uncultured Chitinophaga sp.
CTGGATCTCGGGCAGGTCTTCCAGCGACTCGATCTTGGCGTACAGCGGCAGGATCTTGGCGGTCGGCACGGCGATCACCTTGCCGTCGACGCCGCCTTCGTCTTCCATCTTCAGGATGCCGAGGGCGCGGCAGGGCACGACCACGCCCGGGGGCAGCGGCACCGGGGTGATGACCAGCACGTCGACCGGGTCGCCGTCACCAGCGATGGTCTTGGGCACGTAGCCGTAGTTGGTCGGGTAGTGCATCGCGGTGTTCATGAAGCGGTCGACGAACACGCAGCCGGATTCCTTGTCGACTTCGTACTTGATCGGGTCTCCGTTCATCGGGATCTCGATGATGACGTTGAACGCTTCGGGCAGCTTGCTGCCGGGGGTGACGTGGTCGAGGGACATGAATCTCTGCTCTGTGGTTGAAATGGAGGATGTGCAGGCACGCAGAACGTGCCCATCCTGATGATTTTAGCCGGCCGATGCCGACCTCATCCTTACGGCCGATGCCGCTTTCAGCCGCGATGGTGTAATCTTGGCGTCATGGCTGAAAGCGTGATTCCCCTGCTTGACCTGCGCCAGCAGGCGCTGCAAGTTCCCCGCCCATCGCTGCCCCTGCAGCCCACGGGTTTCCTGGCCGACAGTCGAGGGCGTCCGCTGCGCGACCTGCGCATCAGCGTGACCGACCGCTGCAACTTCCGCTGCAGCTACTGCATGCCCAAGGACCAGTTCGGCCGCGACCATGCCTTCCTGCCGCAGTCCGCGCTGCTGAGCTTCGAGGAGATCACGCGGCTGGCGCGGATCTTCATCGCCCATGGCGTGCGCAAGATCCGCCTGACCGGCGGTGAACCGCTGCTGCGCAAGGGGCTGGAGCAGCTGATCGAACAGCTCGCGTCCCTGCGCACGCTGGACGGCCAGCCGCTCGACCTGACGCTGACCACCAATGGCAGCCTGCTGGCGCGCAAGGCGCGCGCGCTCAGGGACGCCGGCCTCAATCGCGTCACTGTCAGCCTCGATGCGCTCGACGACGCCATCTTCCGGCGCATGAACGACGTCGATTTCCCGGTGGCCGACGTGCTCAAGGGGCTGGAAGCGGCGCAGGCCGTCGGGCTGGGTCCGATCAAGGTCAACATGGTCGTCAAGCGCGGCACCAACGAGCAGGAGATCCTGCCGCTGGCGCGCCATTTCCGCGGCAGCGGCATCACGCTGCGCTTCATCGAGTACATGGACGTGGGCGCGACCAACGGCTGGCGCATGGACGAGGTGCTGCCCAGCGCCGAGGTGGTCGAGCTGATCCGCAGCGAACTGCCGCTGGTGCAGCTCGATCCCAGCGCGCCGGGCGAGACCGCCGAGCGCTGGGGCTATGCCGGCGCCGATGGCCGCTTCGACCCCGCGCTGGGCGAGATCGGCGTCATCAGCAGCGTGACCCAGGCTTTCTGCGGCGATTGCAACCGCGCCCGGCTCTCGACCGAGGGCCGGCTCTACCTCTGCCTGTTCGCGGGCCAGGGCTATGACCTGCGCTCGCTGCTGCGCGGGCAGGCATCGGACGCCGAGATCGCGTCTTCCGTGGGCGCGATCTGGCAGCAGCGCGCCGACCGCTATTCCGAGCTGCGCGCCAGCCTGCCGGCCGAAGCTGGCTCGGTGCGGCCCAGGGTCGAGATGAGCTATATCGGGGGCTGAGGATGGAAATTTCGCAGGTCGATGCGCTGGTGCTTGCCGGCGGTCGTGGCTCGCGCATGGGCGGGGTGGACAAGGGACTGCAGCAACTCAACGGCCAGTCGCTCGCGGCGCACGCCGTCGAACGGCTGAAAGCCCAGCAGGGCCGGCGGCTGGGCCGGATCATGGTCAACGCCAACCGCAACCTGGACGCCTACCGCGCGCTCGGCCTGCCGGTCTGGCCCGATGCGCTGGCTGACTTTCCGGGCCCGCTGGCGGGCTTCCTGGCCGGGCTCGAGCATGGCCAGTCGCCCTGGCTGCTGACCGTGCCCTGCGACACGCCGCGCTTCCCGCTCGACCTGCTCGAACGCCTGGCACAGGCGGCTGAGCGCGAGGGCGCCGATCTGGCCTTGCCGCTGGGCCGCGATGACGACGGCCGGCTGCGCCGCCAGCCGGTGTTCTGCCTGCTGCGGCGCGAGCTACGCGCCAGCCTGCACAATTACCTGCAAGATGGCGGGCGCAAGATCGACGACTGGATCGCATCCCAGCGCCACGTTGCGGTCGCCTTTGATGCCACGGGCGACGACCCGCGCGCCTTCTACAACGCCAACACCCTGGCCGAACTGCAGGCTCTCGAAAACGGTCTCTGACCCCAATAAACAAGATGAAGTCAATCGAACAGATCGCCGCCGAGCTGCAGGGCTATGACCCGGGCGCGCTGCGCGCCGACGCGGTGAACGAATTCCTGGCCCGCCTGGTCGAGCCGCTGGCACAGACCGAGACCATCGGCGTGCTCCAGGCACTGGACCGGGTGCTGGCCGCCGACCTGATCTCGCCGATCAGCGTGCCGCCGCACGACAACTCGGCGATGGACGGCTTTGCCTTCGCCGGCGCGCAGCTGCAGCCCGGCCAGGCACTCACGCTGCGCATGGTCGGAACGGCCTATGCCGGCGCCGCCTGGCAGGGCTCGGTGGGGCCAGGCGAATGCGTGCGCATCATGACCGGTGCGGTGATGCCGGCCGGGCTCGACACCGTGGTACCGGTCGAATTCACCCGCATCGAGGGCGATACCGTGACACTACCGGCCGGCTGCGTGCAGGCTGGCGACAACCGCCGCCAGCTCGGCGAGGACCTGATGGCCGGCCAGCCCGCCTTGCGCACCGGCAGCCGCCTGGGTCCGGCCGCGCTCGGCCTGATCGCTAGCCTGGGGCTGGCCAGCGTGACGGTGCGACGGCGCCCGAAGGTAGCCTTCTTCTCGACCGGCGACGAGATCCTGAGCCTGGGCGAGGCCCCGCGCGAGGGCGCGGTCTATGACAGCAACCGCTACACCCTGTTCGGTCTGCTGACCCGGCTCGGCGTCGAGCCGCTCGACTTCGGAGCCGTCAAGGACGACCCGGCCAGCCTGGAGGCCGCCTTTCGCCGTGCCGCCGCCGAGGCCGACGTGGTGATAAGCAGCGGCGGCGTCAGCGTCGGCGAGGCCGACCACACCAAGGCGATCATGAAGCAGCTCGGCGACGTCGCTTTCTGGCGCATCGCGATGCGGCCCGGGCGTCCGATGGCGGTCGGACGACTGCAGCAGGACGGAAAAAGCGCGCTGCTGTTCGGACTGCCGGGCAACCCGGTCGCGGTGATGGTGACCTTTCTGGCCTTCGTGCGCCCCGCCCTGCTGCGCCTGATGGGCGCGGCCGAGGTCTCACCGCTGCTGGTGCCGGCACTCAGCCAGGAGCCAATCCGCAAGAAGGCCGGCCGCACCGAGTTCCAGCGCGGCATCGCGAGCCGCGCGGCCGACGGCCGCCTGCAGGTGCGCACTACCGGCAGCCAGGGCTCCGGCGTGCTGCGCTCCATGGCCGAGGCCAACTGCATGATCCGGCTGCCGCATGAGCAGGGCGATGTGCAGATCGGCGACCGCGTCGACCTGCTGCTGTTCGACGGCCTGATCTGAGTCAGAACTCAATCAGGCTTCAAGCAGGCCTGAGTCAGGCGGCCTGGCCGACCTCGCGCTCGAACTCGGCCTTGAGCGCAAGCAGCTGCTCGGGCTTGAGACGGTTGCCATGCTGGCTCACGACCGCAGCGGCGCAGCGGTTCGCCAGCAGCGCTGCCTGGTCGTGCGAGAAGCCATGGCTGGCGGCGTAGAGGAAGGCGCCCGCGAACATGTCGCCCGCGCCGTTGCTGTCAACGGCACGGATGGCCGGCGCCGGCACGGCGGTGATGGCGCCTCCCTCGACGACAAGGCTGCCCTTTGAGCCGCGCGTGATGCAGACCACGCGCGCCAGGCTGCCGATGGCGGCGGCCACTTCCACGATGTCCTGCAGCCCGGTCCAGACCTGTGCCTCCTCCTCGTTGCAGAACAGGTAGTCGAGCCCGCCCTCGGCCATCGCATTGAGCCCGGCACGGCAGAAGCCGATCATGCTGACGTCGCTCAACGTGAGCGCGAGCGCCACGCCGGCCTCGCGCGCGATGCGCTTTCCTTCAAGCGCGGCTTGCAGCCCGGTCGGCGAAGCGGCCAGATAGCCTTCCATGTAGTAGACGCGTGAGCGCGCGATGTCCTTGGGGTGCAAGGCGGAGGCTTCGAGCTCGGCGGTAGCGCCCAGGAAGGTACACATGCTGCGCTCGGCATCCGGCGTGACCAGCACCAGGCAGCTGCCGGTCTGGCCATGCGGCGCGCGGGTATGGCTCAGGTTGCTGGCGACGCGATTGCGCTCGAGGTCGGCGGCGTAGAAGGCACCGAGCTCGTCGTCGGCCACGCGGCAGGAGTAGAAGGCATGGCCGCCGAGCTGGGACAGCGCGACCACGGTGTTGCCAGCCGAGCCGCCGCCGGTGCGGCGCGCGTGGCGGCCCTGGGTGTGGTGCAGCAGCTCGGCGCGACGCGGCGCGTCGATCAGCGTCATGTGGCCCTTGTCGACGCCCATGGCCTGCAGCTCGGCGTCGCTGACTTCGTATTCGGTGTCGACCAGCGCATTGCCGATCGCATAGAGGTGGTAGTGATGGGAGGACATGGTTGCCAAGTCTATGCGATCGCGGCGGGCCGGAATTCAGCGCTGCGGCGAGCGTTGCAGCCTGGACAGTTCGAAGCCCTTGTGCTGCAGGCGCTGCAGCAGCGCCTGGTAGGCCTGCTCGTCGACCCTGGGCTGGCGCGCCAGCACCCAGAGATACTCGCGTTTCGGCTCGCTGACGGCGACCAGCTGGTAGTCGGGGTCGAGGTCGATCACCCAGTAGTCTCCCCAGACCATCGGCAGCCAGGACAGCCAGGCGGGCGCGAAGCGCACCAGCAGCCGGGCCGAATCGGCCGCCCCGACGCGCCTGGCCTCGCCAATGGCCTCGTTGGTGCTGCCATCGCCAAGGCGGCAGCGATTGACGACCCGCAGCGTGCCGCCGGGGTTGAGCGAATACTCGGCCCGGCTCTCGCCGACGCATTTCTGCTGGAACCAGTTCGGCGTGCGCGCGATCTCGTGCCAGGTGCCGAGGTAGCGCTGCAGGTCCAGCCGCTCGATGGTCTGCAAGGGTTGCTGGCTGTCAGCCGCCAGGGCGGGGAGCGACAGGGCAGCCAGGCCGAGCGCCAGCGCTGCGCAGGTGGAGCGTAGGATCTTCATGCCGCCATGGTAGCGGCACAGAAGAAAAGCAAAACAAAAAGCCCATGTCTCAGCGGTGACATGGGCTTTTTATAGGTGGTGGGTCGTGCAGGATTCGAACCTGCGACCAATAGATTAAAAGTCTACTGCTCTACCAACTGAGCTAACGACCCGACCTTGATCGGTGGCAAATGACAGTCAGTCGTTTGCCGAAGCCAGCATTGTAGCGGGATTTTCCAGATTTTTCGCTTTCGGCAGCGGATTCTTGCAGATTCCCTGGCCGCGCGCCCAGGCGTCCATGACCCAGCCCGCCGCCGCCAGGCCGAAGGTGGCCGTGACGCTGACCATGGAACCATAGCCGTGGCAGTTGAGCGTGCCATCGCTGGTGCCCGGCAGCACGCAGGACTCGTCCGGCGGCGCGACCGCCTCGCGGCTGAAGACACAGGCGACCTGGATCCGTCCCTGTCGTGGCGCGCCATGCTCGCGCCGCAGCCGGTAGCGAAGTTGCGCCAGCAGCGGGTCATGCGTGGTCTCGGCCAGGTCGGCGACCTCGACCGCATGCGCCAGCCGCTTGCCGCCGGCCGCGCCCACGCTGATGAACAGCGCCCGCTGGCGAACCGCCCAGGCCGCCATCGCGGTCTTGGCCCTGACCTGGTCACAGGCATCGACCACCGCCAGGCGCTCGCCCGGACGGACAGCAGCCTGCTCCAGGCAGTCCAGCCAGTTGTCGGGCGTGACGAAATCGTCAATCAGCTGCACCTGGGCCTGCGGATTGATCTGGGCGATACGCTCGCGCATGGCCTCGACCTTGGCCTGTCCATGGGTGCTGGTCAGCGCATGAATCTGTCGGTTGGTGTTGGACTCACTGATGTGGTCGAGGTCGACCAGCGTGATGCGCCCGACGCCGCTGCGCGCGAAGGCCTCGGCCGCCCAGGAACCGACGCCGCCGATGCCGACCACGATCGCGTGCGCGTCGAAGATGCGCTGGGCGCCGCCCTGGCCGTAGAGACGGCGCAGGCCGCCGAAGCGGCGCTCGAACAGGCCCTGATCCGCGCCGCAATCCATCACTGCATGCGCGCCAGACGCTCGCGCGCGGCGCTGCCGGCCTCGGTCTTGGGATAGGCCTTGACCAGCTCTTCGAGCGTGCGACGGGCCGCCTTGCTGTCCTTGAGCTCCTGCTGGCAGTTGGCGATCGCCAGCATCGCCTCGGCTGCGCGCGCATGGCCCGGCACCTTGGCGATCAGGGCGCGGTAGCTGTCGATCGCGGGCTTGTAGTCGCGCGCCGCGTAGCGCGCATTGCCTTGCCAGTAGAGCGCCGACGGCAGATAGCCGCTGTCGGGATAGCGGCGCATGAACTGGCCGTAGAGGTCGGCAGCCTTGTCGAAGTCGGAGGCGCGCAGCGCGGCCATGGCGGCCTCGAACTCCTGCTTCTCGCGCGGCTGCACGGTGAACTCGACGCCATCCTGCGTCACCCGCACCGGCTCGAGCGTGCGCAGCCGCTCGTCGAGCATGCCGAGCAGGCTCTTCTGCTGGCGCTGCAGCTCGCTGACGTCGCGGGCCAGCTGCTCGTTCTGGCCGCGCAGCTGCGCCAGCTCGGCACGCAGGGCCTCGACCTGGTTGGCGATGTCGAGCACGGCGCGGCGCGTGTTGGCGCCCTGCTCGTCCTGCTGGCGGCGCAGCTCTGACAGCGTGCCGTCAATCGACTGGCGGTTGGCATCGACCTTGCCGCGCAGGTCGATGATCGCCTTGCGCGCCTCGTCGTCGCCAAACAATGCGGCCTGGGCCGGCCAGGCAGCGGCCAGGCCCAGCAGGCCGGCACAGGCCATGCGATGCAGGCGCTGGGAGGTCGGATTCATGCGTGCCATGCCGGATCAGCGGTAGGTCAGCTCGACGCGACGGTTCTTGGACCAGGCTTCCTCGCTGCCGCCCTGGGCAGCCGGCTTTTCCTCGCCGTAGCTGACGGCTTCCATCTGGACGTCGGAGACGCCCGAAACGGCCAGCGCACGGCGCACGGCCTCGGCGCGCTTCTGGCCCAGCGCCAGGTTGTACTCGCGGCCGCCGCGCTCGTCGGTATGGCCTTCGAGATTGACGCGACGCTGGCTGTTGCCGTTGATGAACTTGGCGTGGCCTTCGATCAGCGAGTTGAACTCGGGACGGACGGCGAAGCTGTCGAAGTCGAAATAGACCACGCGGCCGACGTTGGCGGGCGCCTGGCCGGGCGTGAAGCCGTCAGCCTGCACGCCAGAGATGCCGCGCTGGCCCAGGCCACCGGCACCGGCTGCGCCATCGGCGGCGCTGGCAGCGGAGGCGCTGCGGTCGGACACCGGAGCGTCGTCGAGCTTGACGCTGGAGCCGCAGGCGGCCAGCAGGGCGGCCAGGGCAGCGACGGAAACCAGGCGGGTTGCGCGGGAGGCAAGGACTTGAGTCATTTTATTTCAGGGGGTCAAAAACAGTGTTGGAACGGATCTCAGCGCAGGAACGGGCCCCAGCTGGGCTCGCGGATGTCGCCTGGCACGCTGGCGAGACGGGTCTTGATCTGGCCGTCGAGCGAGGTCGTCATCAGCGCCTCGCGGCCGCCGATGCGGGTCGCATACATGATCAGGCGGCTGTTGGGGGCAAAGCTGGGACGCTCATCATCGCTGGTATCCGTGACAGACGCGATATTACCGCTACTCAGTTCCATCACCTGCAACTTGAAGGCGCCGCCAATGCGCGCGATGTAGGCCAGCCAGCGCCCGTCGGGACTGATCGCCGGCGAGATGTTGTAGCTGCCCTGGAAGGTGACGCGCTCGGCGCTGCCGCCGCCAGCGCCCATGCGGTAGATCTGGGGCGAGCCGCCACGGTCGCTGACGAAGTAGATCGAGCCACCATCGGGCGAGAAGACCGCCTCGGTGTCGATGCCGCCCGACTGCGACAGCCGGCGCGGGTCGCCGCCGCCATTGGGGCTGATCTGGTAGACCTGCGAGTTGCCAGGCAGCGTCAGGGTGGCCAGCATGCGGCCGCCATCAGGCGACCAGGACGGCGCCGAGTTGGAGCCGCGCCAGGTCGCCACCGGACGGCGGCGGCCACTGGCGATGTCGTGCACATAGATGACCGGCTTGCGCGACTCGAAGGAGACGTAGGCCAGCTGGGCGCCGCTGGGCGACCAGGCCGGCGAGATCAGCGGCTCGCTGCTGGTCAGCGCGGCCTGCGCGCCCTCGCCATCGGCATCAGCCACCCACAGGCTGTAGCGTCCGCCGTTCCGGGACACATAGGCGATGCGGGTCGAGAACACGCCCGGGGCGCCGGTCAGCTTCTCATAGACATAGTCTGCCACCTTGTGCGCAGCCAGCCGCAGGTCAGCCGTGGCGACCGGAAAGCTCAGACCGCCGAGGTCCTGGCCGCGCAGTGTGTCCCAGAGCCTGAAGCGCACGTCGAAGCGGCCATCGGCGAGCCGGCTGACGCTGCCGGTCAGCAGCGCGTCGGCGCGCTCCCTCCAGGGCGCAAGGTCAGGGCGCGAGTTCTCGTCCAGGCCGGCCTGCGCCGCGACCAGGCGGAAGACGCCGCTGCGCTCGAGGTCGGAGCGGATCACGGCCGGCACGTCGACCGGCGCGCCCTCGGCACCGCGGAAGGGCGCGATCGCGACCGGGATCTGCTTGATGCCGACACCGCTGACCTCGACGCGGAACTGCGCCCAGGCCGGCGCCAGCGGCGCTGCGAACAGGCTGGCGGCACCGAGCGCCAGCAGGCCGCGGCGGCGGCACGAAAGCGGGGAAATATCGTCAAGGCCGGGAGGGTTCATCAGCTTGCCTGTCGTTGGAGATGGGATTCCGGGCGCGAAGCACCGGCCGACGATGATAGCGGAGCCCGCTGACGAACCACCGGCCGGCTGCGCCAGCAGCGCCGGCCGAATTGTGACGGAATGCAAACGAAAGCCAGCCGCCAGGTTCAGAGCAGCACGATGTCGTACTGCTCCTGGTTCATCGAACCCTCGGCCTGCAGCGAGATCGGCTTGCCAATGAAGTCCGACAGGCCGGCCAGGTGGGCGCTTTCCTCGTCGAGGAAGAGCTCGATCACCTTCGGGCTGGCGACGACGCGGAACTCGCGCGGGTTGAAGGCGCGTGCCTCGCGCAGGATCTCGCGCAGGATGTCGTAGCAGACGCTGCGCGGCGTCTTGACCCGGCCCTTGCCGTCGCAGGCCGGGCAGCTCTCGGTCAGCATCTGCGCCAGCGACTCCCGGGTGCGCTTGCGCGTCATCTCGACCAGGCCGAGCTGGGAGAAGCCGCCCACCATGGTCTTGACCCGGTCGCGCCCGATCTGCTTGCGGAACTCGCCCAGCACGGCCTCGCGATGGTCCTCGCGCACCATGTCGATGAAGTCGACGATGATGATGCCGCCCAGGTTGCGCAGCCGCAGCTGGCGCGCGATCGCCTGCGCCGCCTCCAGGTTGGTGCGGAACACCGTGTCGTCGAAGTTGCGCGCGCCGACATAGCCGCCGGTGTTGACGTCGATCGTGGTCAGCGCCTCGGTCTGGTCGATCACCAGGTAGCCGCCCGACTTGAGCTCGACGCGCCGGCTCAAGGCGCGCGCGATGTCATCGTCGATGTTGTGCAGGTCGAAGATCGGGCGCTCGCCGGTGTAGAACTGCAGCCGCGCGACCGTGCTCGGCATGTACTCCTGCGCGAAGGCCTCGAGCTGGCCGAACTGCTCGCGCGAATCGACCCGGATCGACTGCGTCTGCGCACCGACCAGGTCGCGCAGCACGCGCTGCAGCAAGGTCAGGTCCTGGTGCAGCAGCGAGGCCGGCGGCAGCTTCTGCGAGCCGGACTTGATGTGGGCCCAGGTCTTGCGCAGGTAGGCGATGTCCTCGGCCAGTTCCTCGTCGCTGGCGTCCTCGGCATTGGTGCGCAGGATGAAGCCGCCGCCGCCCTCGGCCGTCAGCTCGGTCAGGCGCGCGCGCAGCGACTCGCGCTGCGCGTAGGGGATCTTCTGCGACACGCCGATGTGGTTGTCCTGCGGCAGGAAGACCAGCAGCCGGCCCGCGATGCTGATCTGCGCCGTCAGCCTGGCGCCCTTGCTGCCGATCGGGTCCTTGAGTACCTGCACCAGCAGCGCCTGGCCTTCGAAGATCTGGCGTTCGATCGGCAAGGCCGCGTCGGGCGCCGGCAGCGCAGCGCCCGCACTGGCCGAGGCGCTGGCAGCCGGCTTGTCCTTGCCGGCATGGCGCGCCGCGATGTTGGGCATCAGGTCGGCCACATGCAGGAAGGCGGCGCGATCCAGCCCGATGTCGATGAAGGCCGACTGCATGCCGGGCAGCACGCGCGAGACCTTGCCGAGGTAGACGTTGCCGACCAGGCCGCGCTCGAGCGTGCGCTCGATGTAGACGTCCTGCACCGCGCCCTGCTCGACCACCGCGACCCGGGTCTCCTGCGGCGACCAGTTGATGAGTATGTCCTGTGCCATGGTGTCGATTAGATCAGAGGGATGCCGGCAGCAGCCAGCAGTTGCGCGGTCTCGTAGGCCGGCAGGCCCATGATGCCGGTGTAGCTGCCCGAGATGCGCTCGATCAGCAGCCCGGCCAGGCCCTGGATGCCGTAGCTGCCGGCCTTGCCCATCGGCTCGCCGCTGGCGACGTAGTGCGCGATCTGCGCCTCGGTCAGTTCGGCAAAGCGCACCTGGGATCGGCTCAAGGCCTGGTGGACGCGACCCTGGTGATGCAGCGCGACGGCGGTCAGCACCTGGTGCTGGCGGCCCGAGAGCTGGCGCAGCATGGCGGCGGCGTGTTCGGTGCTGTCGGGCTTGCCCAGGATCTGGCGCCCGAGCGCGACCGTGGTGTCGGCGCACAGCACCGGACCCTCGGGCAGGCCACGGCGCTGCTGCCGCTCGACCGCATGCTGCAGCTTGAGCGCGGTCACGCGCCTGACATAGGTGGCGGGCGCCTCGTTCGGCCTAGCCACCTCGATCGCCTCGGCATCCTCGTGCGGGTCGGGCAGCAGCAGCTCGCAGCGCAGGCCCCAGTGCTCGAGCAGCTGGCGGCGGCGCGGGCTCTGCGAGGCCAGGTAGAGCCAGGGCTGGCGGGCGGGATCGGGATGGGATGCGTTCATGCGGGTGCCGTTTCTGGAACGAGCGGCGCCGGCCTGGCGCTCACTCGCGGTGATAGGGGTGGTTGGCGTTGATCGACCAGGCGCGATAGAGCTGCTCGATCAGCAGCACGCGCGCGAAGGCGTGCGGCAAGGTCATGTCGGACAGCCGGATGCGCATGTGAGCCTTGGCCTTGAACTCGGGGTCGAGCCCGTCAGGCCCGCCGATCACCAGCGCGACGTCGTCGCCCTCGAGCTGCCAGCTTTTCAGCTGGCGCGCCAACGCGACCGTGGTCAGCTGGCTGCCGCGCTCGTCGAGCACGACGATGCGCGCGCCCTTGGGGATCGCGGCCTCGATGCGCGCGCGCTCGGCGGCATAGAGCGTCTCGAGCGTCTTGGAGCCACGCGGCTCGGTCTTGACGGTCTTGATCTCGACCCGGCAGTCGGGCGGGAAGCGCTTGGCGAAATCGTCGTAGGCGGTCTGTGCC
The DNA here is from genome assembly GCA_964547895.1 of uncultured Chitinophaga sp. GTDB lineage: Bacteria > Pseudomonadota > Gammaproteobacteria > Burkholderiales > Burkholderiaceae_C > Malikia. Next base: position 11,761 of record CAZJQH010000038.1, read on the forward strand.
CAGTCGGGCATGCGCTGCCCGACCGCGACGATCACGAGCTTCATGCCTTGGGCTTGGCGGCGCGCTTGGCCGCGGGCTTCTTGACCGGCGCGCCGACCTTGACCACCTGGACCTTCTTGGCGGCAGCCTTGCGGGCAGGCGCCTTGCGCGGCGCGGCGGAACCGCCAGCGGTCTTGACCGTCTTGGCGGGGGCCTTGCGCGCCGGCGCCTTCGGTGCCTCAGCGGCTTCGGCGGCCTTGGCTGCAGCCTTCTTGCCCGCCTTGGCGGCCTCGGCCGGGCTCAGCGCTGCGCCCTCGCCGCTCTTGGCGGCAGCCTTGCGCGCCGAGGCGGCATTGGACTTCTCGGCGGCCGCGCGCGCGGCCTTGGCGCGCGCCTCGGTGCTCTTGAGACGCACCGGCACCTCGCCCCAGATCTCTTCCAGGCGGTAGTACTGGCGGATGGTCGGCTGCATGATGTGGACCACGGCCTGGCCGCAGTCGACGATGATCCATTCGCCGTTTTCCTCGCCCTCGGTGCGCGGCTTCTCGAAGCCGGCCTCGCGCACGGCGTCGCGCACGCTGGCGGCGAGCGCCTTGGTCTGGCGGTTGGTGTTGCCGCTGGCGATGATCACGCGCTCGAACAGCGGAGACAGGCCCTCGGTGTTGAAGACCTGGATGTCAACGGCCTTGACGTCCTCCAGGCCATCGACGATGGCGCGCTGGAGTTTCTGGGTCTTTTTCTTGTCGGCGGTTTCGCTCATGTAGCGTATCGGTAAAGATGGTGTTCGGAAATATAGCGCGCGACGCCCTCGGACACCAGAGGGTCGAGATCGGCGTGCGGACTGCCCTGCACAAGAGCCCGCACCGAAGTGGCGCTGTGAGGCTGTGGCGGCAGGTCGAGGCTGATATGGGGGATGTCGGTGCCGCTGATGTCCTGCTCCAGCCAGCCAGCCTGGTTGCCTGGGCTGGCAGCGGATTCGATGGCACGGCCGGCAACGGCCAAGGTGGCGCACTGTAACACTTCCTGCCAGCGCTTCCAAGTCTTGAAGGCCAATAGCTGGTCGGCCCCCATCAGCAGGAAGAGCTGCGCGCCCGGAAATTCGGCCGCCAGTTCGGCCAGCGTGTCTGCGGTATAGGTCGGTCCCGCGCGCCGGATCTCGCGCGGGTCTATCCTCACCCCCGGAAGGCCGGCGAAGGCCAGCTCGCACATCGCGAGCCGATGCCCTGCCAGCGTCAGGCCGCGGCTCTTGTGCCAGGCCTGGCCGGTCGGGATGATCAGCAGCAGGTCGAGCCCGAGTTGGTCCAGCGCGGCCTCGGCCAGCGCCCGGTGCGCGCGATGCGGCGGGTCGAAGGCGCCGCCGAACATGCCGACGCGCAGGGGGGCGGGCTGGCTCACGCGATCAGACCCAGTCGCGGCGCGGCAGGAAGTCGGTGTAGAGGCGTGCCTCGGGGCTGCCGGCGACAGGCTGCTGCTGGTAGGACCAGCGCGCCAGCGGCGGCATCGACAGCAGGATCGACTCGGTGCGCCCGCCCGACTGCAGCCCGAAATGGGTGCCACGGTCCCAGACCAGGTTGAACTCGACGTAGCGGCCGCGCCGGTAGAGCTGGAACTCGCGCTCGCGCTCGCCGTATTCCAGCCCCTTGCGGCGCTCGACGATCGGCAGGTAGGCATGCAGGAAGGCGTCGCCGACCGCGCGCGTCATGGCCGAGCCGCCCTCGAAGCCGAGCTCGGAGAAGTCGTCGAAGAAGACGCCGCCGATGCCGCGCTGCTCGTTGCGGTGCTTGAGGAAGAAGTAGTCGTCGCACCAGGCCTTGAAGCGCGGGTACTTGTCGGCGCCGAAGGGCGCCAGCGCGTCGCGGCAGGTGCGGTGGAAATGGACCGCATCCTCCTCGAAGCCGTAGTAGGGCGTGAGGTCCATGCCGCCGCCGAACCAGGCCACCGGCTCGCCGCCACCGACCGGGGTCGCGCTGATCATGCGCACGTTCATGTGCACCGTCGGCACGTAGGGATTGCGCGGATGGAACACCAGCGACACGCCCATGGCCTCGAACGGGGCGCCGGCGAGCTCGGGGCGGTGCTGGGTCGCCGAGGGCGGCAGGCTGGCGCCGCGCACATGCGAGAAACCGCAACCGGCGCGCTCGAACACCCGGCCATCCTCCAGGATCTGGGTCACGCCATTGCCCTGCAGCGGCTCGTGCGGCGCCTTCTCCCAGCCGTCGGCCAGGAAGTCCTTGCCGTCGATCTCGGAAATCGCCCAGGTGATGCGCTGCTGCAGCCCGAGCAGGTAGTCGCGCATGATCTGCGCCGGGGTCTGGCTCATTTGCCCAGCGCCCGGTAGCCGATGTCGCGGCGATACTGCATGCCGTCGAAGGCTACGCCTGCGACCAGCTGGTAGGCACGCTCGCGCGCCTCGGCCACGCCATGGCCCAGCGCGGTCGCGCACAGCACGCGCCCGCCCGAGGTCAGCACCTGGCCGTCCTTCATCACGGTGCCGGCGTGGAACACCACCGCGTCGTCGCGGTCAGCCGGTAACGCGGTGATCAGGTCGCCCTTGCGCGGGTGCAGCGGATAGCCGGCGGCGGCCAGCACCACGCCCATGGCGAAGCGCTCGTCCCATTCCAGGCTGACCTGGTCCAGACGCTCCTCGGTCGCGGCCAGCAGCACCTCGGCCAGGTCGGACTTCAGCCGCATCATGATCGGCTGGGTCTCGGGGTCGCCCATGCGGCAGTTGAACTCCAGCGTCTTGACGCTGCCGTCCGGCGCGATCATCAGGCCGGCGTAGAGGAAGCCGGTGAACGGGATGCCGTCGGCCTCCATGCCGCGGATGGTCGGCAGGATGATCTCGTCCATCGCGCGCTGATGCACCTCGGCCGTGACGACCGGCGCCGGCGAGTAGGCGCCCATGCCGCCGGTGTTGGGGCCCTGGTCGGCGTCGAGCAGGCGCTTGTGGTCCTGGCTGGTGGCCAGTGCCGTCACGTTCTTGCCATCGCACAGCACGATGAAGCTGGCTTCCTCGCCCTGCAGGAAGGACTCGATCACGACGCGCGCGCCGCCTTCGTTGTGCGTCACGCCCAGGGTGTTGTCGACCAGCATGAAGTCGACCGCCTCGTGCGCCTCGGCCAGGCTCATCGCCACGACCACGCCCTTGCCGGCGGCCAGGCCGTCGGCCTTGACCACGATCGGCGCGCCGACCTGGTCGACATAGGCATGGGCCTGGACCGGATCGCTGAAGGTCTCGTAGGCCGCGGTCGGGATGCCATGGCGCTTCATGAAGGCCT
>CAZJQH010000039.1:0-15010 GCA_964547895.1 uncultured Chitinophaga sp.
CCTGCAGCGCGAGCAGGTCGACCGGATGGTCAGCCAGCCAGTCCAGCACCTGGGGCAGGCGCACGCTCAGTGAATTGACGTTCCAGGTGGCGATCTGCATGTCGAAAGAAGTGATGAAAAGGAAAACCCGGCCAGCAGCCGGGGTGAGGCCCCGCAACCTGCCGGTGGCGGGGCTGAGGGCTAGTTTACCAACCGGCTGGCCGGTGACTGGCGGCTTCAGTCGCCGAGGTCCAGCGTGGTGGCCAGATCGACCTGCGCGAGTGTCTCGGGCAGCTGGTAGTCGGCCAGCACCCAGGCGCGCGCCGGATGCGCAGCAGCCTCCTGCAGCAGTTCGCTCAGCAGGGCGCGCGAACGTGCGTCGAGCGCGGCGAACGGTTTTTCGAGCAGCGTCAGGCTGGCGCCCGAGGCAAATGCCGCCGCCAGCATCACCTTGCGTCGGCTGCCGGTCGACAGCATGTGCAGCGCCTTGTCCAGATGCTGTTCGAGTGCGAAGCCCTCCAGCAACTCGTCCAGCAGGCCCCGGTTCCAGCCGGCATGCCGGTGCGATTGCTGCTGCAGCCAGGCGCTGACGGTGGTCGAGCCGGGTTCGGCGTCATCGCCGTCGAAGAGGAAGACGGAAGCGTTGCCAGCCCGGCCCTGGCTTGTCGAGGCCGGCTGCCAGGTCAGGGTTCCCGCATCAGCCTGCAGCGCGCCAGCCAGCAGGCGCAGCAGCACGGTCTTGCCGCGCTGCTCGCCGCCACGCACGAAGCTCAGGCCAGGGCCGATCTCGAAGGACAGGCCGTCGAACAGGCGCGCACCGGTCCGGTTGTCCAGGACCAGCCGGTCGGCCTTCAGAATGATGGTGCGCTTGCCTGCCGCGCAGGCTTCGTCAATGGGGGCTTGGTTCATCACGGCTGGAAAACGGATCCTGGAACAGGGCAAGGGGCATATCATGGATTGTGCCCGCGCGTATCATCATGGCCTTCAGCGGCGTGTCGAGCGGATGGCCGCGTACAAGGAAGAAACATGAGCGACTACGATCTGGCGGCCCAGGTGGCCGACGATGTGAAACGCGCGCTGGCCGAGGACGTCGGCAGCGGCGACCTGACCGCGCAGCTGGTGCCGGCCGAGCGCATGGCGACCGCGACCATCATCTGCCGCGAGGCGGCGGTGATCTGCGGCCGGCCCTGGGTCGACGAGGTGCTGCGCCAGGTCGCGCCCGGCGCGCAGGCCAACTGGCTGGTCGACGAGGGCGGCCGCTGCGAGCCGGGCCAGAAGATCGTCGAGATCACCGGCCGCGCGCGCGAGCTGCTGACCGCCGAGCGCTGCTGCCTGAACTTCATGCAGACGCTCAGCGCGGTCGCGACCAAGACCGCGAAATACGTCAAGGAAGTCGAGGGTACCCGCGCGGCCATCCTCGACACGCGCAAGACGATTCCGGGCCTGCGCGTGGCCGAGAAGTACGCGGTGCGCTGCGGCGGCGGCCAGAACCACCGCATGGGCCTGTACGACGCAATCCTGATCAAGGAGAACCATATCGCGGCGGCCGGTGGCATCACCAACGCGCTGCGCGCGGCCGAGGCCTTTGCCGACCGCGTGAAGTTCATCCAGGTCGAGGTCGAGACGCTGAAGCAGCTGCAGGAGGCGATCGACGCCGGCGTCAAGATGGTGCTGCTCGACAACATGGACCTGCCCACGCTGCGCAAAGCCGTCGAGATGGCTGCCGGCCGCATCAGCCTCGAGATCTCGGGCGGCGTGACCTTCGACCAGCTGCGCCAGCTGGCCGAGACCGGCGTCGACCGGATCTCGGTCGGCGCGCTGATCAAGGACATCCAGTCGGTCGACTTCTCGATGCGCTTCCAGGACAAGCCGGTCGAGCAGGCCTCCTGAGTTTTCAGCGCTCGTAGGTCGCGAAGTCGTAGCCCAGTCCGCTGGCCGCGACATGCGATTCGCGCGCGGTCTCGCGCCATTCCGGGCCCAGCGTCGGGGCCCAGGCATCGCCCTCGTATTCGCGCGCGATCTCGGTGACTATGACGCGCTGCGCTAGCGGCAAGGCTTGCGCGTAGATCTGCGCGCCGCCCATGACCCAGAGCTCGGCCGGTGCATCCGGCAGCGCGTCGCAATGCGCGAGCGCCTGCTCCAGGCTGGCCAGCGCCAGCGCACCCTCGGCCTGCAGCTGGGCGGCAGTGGCCGCGTCGCGCGTCAGCACGATATTCAGGCGCCCGGGCAGCGGACGGAACCTGGCCGGCAGCGATTCCCAGGTCTTGCGGCCCATGATGACCGGGCAGCCCTGCGTGTGGCGCCGGAAATGGGCGAGGTCTTCCGGCAGGTGCCAGGGCATGGCATTGTCCTTGCCGATGACGCCGTTGGCGGCGCGGGCGTAGATCAGGTTCAGTCTCATCGGCCGATTGTCCCATGGAGCTCCTGCACGCGGTAAGCCTGGCGCAAGCCCTGGCGCTAGCATGGCCGGATGTTGAAGTCCACTCTGCAAGATCTGCTCGGCCTGCGCCTGCCCGTGATCCAGGCGCCGATGGCGGGCTCGCAGGACAGCGCGCTCGCGCTGGCTGTCACCAACGCGGGCGGGCTCGGCTCGCTGCCGGCCGCGACGCTGAGCCCGGCGCAGCTGCGCGCCGAGCTTGAGCTCCTGCGCCGCGAGGCGAAAGGGCCCTGGAACGTCAACTTCTTCTGCCACCAGCCGCCGCAGCCCGATGCGCGGCGCGAGGCGAACTGGCGCGCCGCGCTGGCGCCGCTCTGCGCCGAGGCCGGACTGCCCGCGCCCGAAGGGCCGGCGGTCGCCGCGCGTGCGCCCTTCGATGCCGCGGTGGCCGACCTGGTCGAGCCCTTCCGCCCGCCGGTAGTGAGCTTTCACTTCGGCCTGCCGGCGCCCGATCTGCTCGCGCGCGTCAAGTCCTGGGGCTCCAAGGTGCTCTCCAGCGCGACCACGGTCGAGGAGGCACTCTGGCTGCAGGCCCATGGGGTGGATGCCATCATCGCGCAGGGGCTGGAGGCGGGCGGGCACCGCGGCATCTTCCTGGGGGATGACCTGATCACCCAGCTTGGCACTTTCGCGCTGCTGCCTCAGATCGTGCGCGCGGTCGAGCTGCCGGTGATCGCGGCCGGCGGCATCGCGGATGCGGCTGGCGTGGCGGCGGCGCGTGCGCTGGGCGCATCAGCCGTCCAGGTCGGCACCGCCTATCTGCTGTGCCCCGAGGCGCGCACCAGTGCCTTGCACCTGGCAGCGCTGCAGTCTGATGCGGCACGCCACACCGCGCTGACCAATGTCTTCACTGGCCGGCCGGCACGCGGCATCTTGAACCGCGCGATGCGCGTGCTCGGTGCCGATGGCAACTCTGGCAGTTGCATCAGCCGCCAGGCGCCTGCCTTTCCGCTCGCGGCCACGCACCTGGCGCCGCTGCGCGCCTGGGCCGAGGCGCAGGGTCGGGACGACTTCACGCCACTGTGGGCCGGCCAGGCCGCGCCGCTGGCGCGTGTCATGCCAGCCGCCGAGCTGACCCGCGCGCTTGCCGCGGGCTGGCGCGACTGAAGCGGCTCAGAGTCCCCAGCGCGGGATCGCGTGCCGGCCGTAGCTGATCGAGACATTCTTCGGCTCGGTGAAGGTTTCCAGGCTCCATTGGCCGCCGTCGCGCCCGAGTCCGCTGGCCTTGACGCCGCCAAACGGCGGGCGCGGGTCGCGCGCACTCTGGCTGTTGACATAGCAGACACCGGCTTCGAGTGCGGCGGCGACGCGGTGGGCACGGCCGGCGTTCTCGCTCCAGACATAGCTCGACAGGCCGTAGGGACTGTCGTTGGCCAGCTTGATCGCGTGCGCCTCGTCGATGAACGGCAACAGGCAGGCGACCGGGCCGAAGATCTCCTCGCGCATGATGCGCATGTCCGGCCTGACATCGGCGAACACGGTCGGCCAGACGAAGTTGCCGTTGCTCACCGCCGCAGCAACCTCGGGCGCGTAGTCCGGGCGATTGACACCGCCGCACAGCAGCGTTGCGCCTTCCTGCAGGCCGAGCTCGATGTAGCCGCGCACCCGCGCCAGGTGGCCCTGGCTGACCATCGGGCCGATCACGGTGGCCAGGTCCATCGGGTCGCCGACCGCAATGCGCCTGGCGCGTTCGACGAAGCGGCGCGCGAACTCGTCGAAGATGGACTGCTGCACCAGGATGCGGCTGCCCGCGGTGCAACGCTCGCCGTTGATGCTGAAGATCATGACCAGCGCAGCGTCGAGTGCGCGCTCGAAGTCGGCGTCCTCGAACACGATGAAGGGGCTTTTTCCCCCTAGCTCCATGCTGTACTTCTTCAGCCCGGCGTTGCGCACGATCGCGTTGCCGGTGGCGGTCGAGCCGGTGAAGGACACCAGCCGCACGTCCGGGTGCGCGACCAGCGGCGCACCGGCATCGCGCCCGTTGCCTTGCACGATGTTGAGCACGCCGGGCGGCACGCCGGCCTCCAGCGCGAGCTCGCCCAGCCGCGCTGCCGTCATCGGGCTGAGCTCGCTGGGTTTCAGCACCGCGGTATTGCCGTAGGCCAGGCAGGGCGCGACCTTGGCGCTGGCGGTCAGCAGCGGCACGTTCCATGGACTGACCAGCGCGCAGACTCCGACCGGCTGCAGCAGCGTGTAGTTCAGGTGGGTCGGCGTGCTGAAGGTCTGGCCGTCCATGCGCGTGCAGAGCTCGGCATGGTGGTGGAAGCTGTCGGCTGCGCGCGGCACCAGGTGCGAGCCGGTCTGCGCGATCACCTGGCCGCAGTCGGCGCTCTCGATGCGCGCGAGCTCATCCGATTCGCGCGCGATCAGTTCGCCGAGTTTGTGCAGGATGCGCGCGCGCTGCGCCGCCGGCGTGGCAGACCAGGCCGGCAAGGCGGCGCGGGCGGCTTGCACGGCGGCGTCGACGTCGGCCTGGGTGCCGGCGGCGACAGTGGCCAGCACTTGCTGGTTGGCGGGATTGAGGCTTTCGAAATGGTCGCGGCCGGCGACGGCCTGGCCGTTGATCAGGTGGGCGATGCGCATGAGGTGTCCGGTGGTGGCGCTGCGCCGCTGCGGCGGGCGCCGGTCTTGCCTTCTATGGTAGCCGACGGGCTGGACAATACCGGGCCAGGGATTGTGCCGCGCGGGCGCGCCGGGCCTTAAAATGAAGAGTTATGCACCGGCTCGGGCCGGTGGCCCGAGTCGATCAACCTCATCACCTCGTCGCGCCCGCAGGCGCCGCCGACCATGACCCAGCCTTCAGCACAACCCGTGGCCTCCGTGGCCGAGATCCGCAAGACCTTCCTGGACTTCTTCGCCGCCAAGGGCCATACCGTGGTCGCGTCCAGCCCGCTGGTGCCGGGCAACGACCCGACGCTGATGTTCACCAACTCGGGCATGGTGCAGTTCAAGGACGTGTTCCTCGGCACCGACAAGCGCAGCTATGTGCGCGCGGCCTCGGTGCAGGCCTGCCTGCGCGCCGGCGGCAAGCACAACGACCTCGAGAACGTCGGCTACACCGCGCGCCACCACACCTTCTTCGAGATGCTGGGCAACTGGTCGTTTGGCGACTACTTCAAGCGCGAGTCGCTCAAGTGGGCCTGGGAACTGCTGACCGAGGTCTACGGCCTGCCCAAGGAGCGCCTGCTCGCGACCGTCTACATGGAGGACGACGAGGCCTACGACATCTGGACCCAGGAGATCGGCCTGCCGCCGGAGCGCGTGATCCGCATCGGCGACAACAAGGGCGGCCGCTACAAGTCCGACAACTTCTGGATGATGGCCGATACCGGCCCCTGCGGCCCCTGCTCGGAGATCTTCTACGACCACGGCGACCATATCCCCGGCGGCCCCCCGGGCAGCCCGGACGAGGACGGCGACCGCTTCATCGAGATCTGGAACAACGTGTTCATGCAGTTCGAGATGCACGAGGACGGCTCGGTCACGCCGCTGCCGGCACCCTGCGTCGACACCGGCATGGGCCTGGAGCGCCTGGCCGCCATCCTGCAGCATGTGCACAGCAACTACGAGATCGACCTGTTCGATACGCTGATCAAGGCCGCCGCGCGCGAGACCGGCTGCGCCGACCTGGCCAATCCCTCGCTGCGCGTGATCGCCGACCACCTGCGCGCGACCTCCTTCCTGGTCAGCGACGGTGTGATCCCGTCCAACGAGGGTCGCGGCTATGTGCAGCGCCGCATCGTGCGCCGCGCGATCCGCCACGGCTACAAGCTGGGCCGCAAGACCCCCTTCTTCCACAAGCTGGTGCCGGACCTGGTCGCGCTGATGGGCGCGGCCTACCCGAACCTGGCCGCCAACGCCCAGCGCATCGCCGAGGTGCTGAAAGCCGAGGAAGAGCGCTTCTACGAGACCCTGGCCAACGGCATGGAGATCCTGGACGCCGCACTGGGCAACGGCGAGCAGGTGCTGCCGGGCGAGGTCGCGTTCAAGCTGCACGACACCTACGGCTTCCCGCTCGACCTGTCGGCCGACGTCTGCCGCGAGCGCGGCGTGGGCGTGGACGAGGCTGGCTTCGCCGCCGCGATGGAAAAGCAGAAGGCGCAGGCGCGCGCGGCCGGCAAGTTCAAGATGGACAAGGCACTCGACTATGCGGGCGCCGGCAACCAGTTCGTCGGCTACGAGCAGCTCGCCGCGAACCAGGCCAAGGTGCTGGCGCTCTACGTCGAAGGCACGCCGGTGGCCGAGCTCAAGCACGGCCAGGCCGGCATCGTGGTGCTCGACACCACGCCGTTCTACGCCGAGTCCGGTGGCCAGGTCGGCGACCAGGGCCAGCTCGTCAGCGGCTCGGCGCGCTTTGCGGTGGCCGACACCCAGAAGATCAAGGCCGATGTGTTCGGCCACCATGGCGTGCTCGAGGCCGGCACGCTGGCCGTCGGCGACCATGTCGACGCCCAGGTCGATACCGCCTTGCGCGCCGCCACGGCCCGCAACCACTCGGTCACCCACCTGATGCACAAGGCGCTGCGCGAGGTGCTGGGCACGCATGTGCAGCAGAAGGGCTCGCTGGTCAACGCCGAGCGTACCCGCTTCGACTTCGCGCACAACGCCCCGGTGAGCGATGACGAGATCCGCCGCATCGAGGCCATCGTCAATGCCGAGATCCTGGCCAACGCCGCCACCGCCGCCCAGCTGATGGACATCGAGAGCGCGCAGAAGACCGGCGCCATGATGCTGTTCGGCGAGAAGTACGGCGAAGTGGTGCGCGTGCTCTCGATCGGCTCCACCCGCGAACTGTGCGGCGGCACCCATGTCCAGCGCACTGGCGACATCGGCCTGTTCAAGGTCGTGGCCGAAGGCGGCGTGGCCGCCGGCGTGCGCCGCATCGAGGCCGTCACGGGCGAGGGCGCGCTGGCCTACCTGCAGTCGCTCGAGAGCACGGTCAGCGAGGCTGCTGCTGCGCTCAAGGCCCCGGCCGCCGAGCTGACCAACCGCATCGCCCAGTCGCAGGAGCAGATCAAGGCGCTCGAGAAGGAGATCGCTGCGCTCAAGGGCAAGCTGGCCTCGGCCCAGGGCGACGAGCTGCTCTCCCAGGCGGTCGAGGTCAAGGGCCTGAAGGTGCTGGCCGCGCGCCTGGAAGGCGCCGACGCCAAGACCCTGCGCGAGACCATGGACAAGCTCAAGGACAAGCTCAAGACCGCCGCCATCGTGCTGGCCGCGGTCGACGGCGCCAAGGTCCAGCTGGCCGCCGGCGTGACCGCCGACAGCGTGGCCAGGGTCAAGGCCGGCGAGCTGGTCAACTTCGTCGCCCAGCAGGTCGGCGGCAAGGGCGGCGGCAAGCCCGACATGGCGATGGCCGGCGGTACCGACGCGAGCAAGCTCGCCGATGCGCTGGCCAGCGTGCAGGCCTGGGTCGCCGAGCGCGCCTGATCCCGTCCGCGGGCCTGCCAAGGCCCGTCATCTGCAGCAAGGGGCGCCAGTGGCGCCCCTTGCCTTTGCGGTCAGCGAGCTATCTACAGGTGGTTTGTTGTAAGCGTATGAAACTTTTTTCCCAAAACATGTTCAAACCGAATATAAATAGGTCCTGGCCAAGCTTCTGGCCATTTTCAGTCGCAGGCCGGCACGGCCTTCAGGAGAGAGTGCAATGAGTTTTCAACGTTTTCTGAGCCTGGTCGAGGCGCTGCGCCAGTCGCCCGCCTTTCCCGCCATCGATGCGGTCGAGGAGCGCATGCTCAACTCGATGGCGGCCACCTGGCACAGCGGCAAGCGCATCACCGTGATGGAGGCGATGCACATGTTCCCGGGCATCTCGCCCAGCACCGTGCACCGCAGGCTCAAGAGCCTGCGTGCGCAGGGCCTGCTGGAACTGGTGTCGGACGAGGTCGACACCCGCATCAAGTACGTGACGCCGTCGCGCCGCGCCGAGGACTATTTCGCTTCCCTCAATCGCTGCATGCTGGAAGCGCAGGCCTGAGGTCGGGCAGGTTGCAGGCCCCGGGCTGGCTGCTTTTCAGGGCCAGCTCAGCTGCAACCGGCTCTCGAACTGGCGGCGTTCGCCCGTGACCGGGTCATCGAAGGCGATTGCGCGCGCCAGCAGGCGCAGCGTCTCCCTGTAGTCCTCGGCCTCGCCGGGCTGGCGCCTGACCGTCGGATAGAACTGGTCGCCCAGCAGCGGCAGCCCGAGTCCGTTCATGTGCACGCGCAACTGGTGCCGCTTGCCAGTCACGGGTAGCAGTCGGTAGCGGCCCCATTCACCGCGCTGCTCGATCAGCTCGATCGTGGTCTCGCTGTTGTCGGGCAGACCTTCGTGCGGCAGCGCCTCGCGCATCTTGTAGAAGGCATCCTCCTGCTCGAGGATATGGCTGCGCCGTGTCAGCGGCCATTCCAGCTGATCGCAGGCTGGCGCGATCGCCTCGTAGGTCTTGTCTATCAGGCGCTCGCGGAACAGGCGCTGGTAGGCGTCGCGGTCCTGCGGCCGCACGCTGAACACCACCAGCCCGGCGGTCTCGCGGTCGATCCGGTGCAGCGGGCTCAGGTTGGGCAAGCCAAGTGCTTTCTTGAGCCGCACCAGCAGGGTCTGCTGCACATAGCGCCCGCCCGGTGTCACCGGCAGGAAATGCGGCTTGTCGGCCACCACCAGGTAGTCATCCTGATAAACCACCGATTCGTGATACGGGATCTCGGCCTCGTCGGGCAGGCTGCGCCAGTAGTAGACGCGCGCACCGTTCTCGTAGGGATGGGAGACGTTCAGCGGCTGGCCATCCTCGCCGACCACCTCGCCGGTCTCCATGCGCTGCTGCCACTCGGCGCGGCTGACCGCGGCCAGCCGCTCGGCCAGGTAGTCGAGCAGGGTCGGCCAGGGCGGCGCCTTCATGCGCGGCAGCGCCACGCAGCTCGGCGAGACGCCGTCGCGCATCGCGATCGCGGGGTTCTTGGGCACATGGGCCATGCGGCTGTCCTCCTGGCCCGGTTCAGAAGCGGTCGCGGCCCGGCATGCGGGCGCGGATGCGCAGGTCGCGCCCGACCGGGCTGGCCTCGACATATTCGAGTTCGATGCCCTGCGAGAGCTCGGTCAAGGGGCCGATATTGGCCAGCCCCATGCCGGGGCCGAGCAGCTTGGGCGCCAGGTACAGCAGCAGCTCGTCGACCAGGCCCTCGCGCAGCAGGCTGCCGTTGAGCTTGTGGCCGGCCTCGACATGCAGCTCGTTGACGCCGCGCCGCGCGAGCTGCTGCAGCAGGCTGGGCAGGTCGACCTTGGCATGCAGGCCTGGCCGGGCCGGGCCGGGACAGTCGATCACGGTCACGCCCAGTTCTGCCAGTGCCGCGCGCTTGTCGGCGCTCGCCTGAGGGTCGGCCGCGGTGGCGACCAGCAGTTGGCCCGGAGGCGCGATGATCCTGGCGTCCAGCGGGATCTCGAGCCTGGAGTCGACCACCACCCGCAGCGGCTGGCGCGCGGTCTCGACCAGGCGCACGTCCAGGCGCGGGTCGTCCTCCAGCACGGTGCCGATACCTGTCAGTATGGCGCCGGCCCGCTTGCGCCAGGCATGGCCGTCGGTGCGCGCGGCCTCGGCCGTGATCCATTGGCTCGCGCCGTTGGAAAGCGCCGTGGTGCCGTCGAGCGAGGCCGCCATCTTCATCCGTACCCAGGGCAGGCCGCGCACCATCCGGCTCAGGAAGCCGATGTTGCGCTCTCTGCTGGCGATGGCCGACGGGTGCTCGGGGGGTAGCAGCTCGACTGCTATGCCGGCCGCGCGCAGGCGCGCGATGCCTTGGCCGCCGACCAGCGGATTCGGGTCTTGCAGCGCGACGATCACATGGCCCACGCCAGCGGCAATCAAGGCGTCGCAGCAGGGCGGGGTACGGCCATGGTGGCTGCAGGGCTCGAGCGTGACGACGGCGGTGGCCCCGCGCGTATCGGCGCCAGCGGCATGGGCCGCGCGCAGCGCCATCACCTCGGCATGCGGGCCACCAGCCTCCTGCGTGTGGCCCTCGAAGACGCGGCCGTCGGCCAGCAGCAACCGGCAGGCCACGCGCGGGTTGGGCTCGGACAGGCCGGTGGCCTGCGCGGCCAGCTCGTCGAGGCCGTCGAGCAGGCGCGCCAGCGCGGCGGCGCTCAGTGGGCGGGACATGGCGGGATCAGACGCGGCGGAACACCAGGTCCCAGACGCCATGGCCCAGGCGCAGGCCGCGGTTCTCGAACTTGGTCAGCGGGCGGTAGTGCGGCTTGGGGGCGTAGCCGCCGAGTCCGGCGTCGGTGGCCGTGTTGGCCAGCAGTGGCTCGGCGCCCAGGACTTCGAGCATCTGCTCGGCGTAGGGCTGCCAGTCGGTCGCGCAGTGCAGGTAGCCGCCGACCTTGAGCCGGCTGACCAGCTTGGCGACGAAGGGCGACTGGATCAGGCGGCGCTTGTTGTGCTTCTTCTTGTGCCAGGGGTCTGGGAAGAAGATGTGGATGCCGTCCAGGGTTCCCTCGGGCAGCATGTGGTCGATCACCTCGACCGCGTCATGCTGCAGGATGCGGATGTTGGCTATCTCCTGCTCGCCGATGCGCTTGAGCAAGGCGCCCACGCCGGGCTCGTGCACCTCGCAGCACAGGAAGTTGTCCTCCGGGCGCACGCGCGCGATATGCGCGGTCGCCTCGCCCATGCCGAAGCCGATCTCGAGGATCAGCGGCGCGCTGCGGCCGAAGGCGGCCTGGGCGTCGAGCGGCTGCGGGGCGTACTGCAGCAGGAACTTCGGCCCGAGCTCCTCGAAGGCCTTGGCCTGGCCAGTCGTGGTGCGGCCAGCACGCTTGACGTAGCTCTTGATGGTCTTGGGGTGGGCCACATGGGCCGGGGCCTGGGCGCTGCTTTCGCTCGCTTGAGCGTCGGCTGCCGGCAGGTCGGAAGGGGAGGCGGTGTTTTCGGTGTTCACGGGGCGGAATTGTAGAGAGTCGCCCATTCCCGGGTCCAACAGTCCAGCGCTTGCGCCACCGATCCCGCCTGCCTCGAGAGGCCCAGCACGGCCGCTGCCGCGTTGAGCGCCGCGAGCGGATCACCCAGATCGACGGCGGCAGCGCCGTTCTGCTTGGACAGTTTCTCGCCGTTGGCGCCCAGCACCAGCGGCGTGTGCAGGTAGGCTGGGGTCGGGTGGCCGAGGGCGCGCTGCAGCAGGATCTGGCGCGCGCTGTTGTCGGCCAGGTCCTCGCCGCGCACCACATGGGTGATGCCCTGGACCGCATCGTCCACCACCACCGCGAGCTGGTAGGCCCAGAGCCCGTCGGCGCGCTTGAGCACGAAATCGCCCACCTCTTTGGCCACATCCTGTAGCTGCGGCCCCAGATGGCGATCGGTCCAGCGGGTCACCGCCGGCAAGCCTAGCGCGCTGGAGACCGCGCCGACGTCCAGCCGCCAGGCGCGCGCTAATCTGCCCTGCAGGCCGCCGTTGACGGGCCGGCAACTGCCCGGGTAGACCAGCTCGCCATGGCGCTCGCGCGCACCGCCGCGCGCGGCCAGCGCCTGCGCGATGTCCTTGCGCGTGCAGCCGCAGGGGTAGGCCCAGCCACGCGCGACCAGCGCGTCGAGCGCGGCCTGGTAGGCATCGCCGCGCCCGGACTGGCGCAGCACCGGCTCGTCGCTGAACAGGCCGCAGGCAGCCAGCTGGCGCAGGATCTCGTCGGCGGCGCCGGGCACGCAGCGCGGCAGGTCGACATCCTCGATCCGCACCAGCCAGCGGCCGCCCTGCGCGCGCGCGTCGAGCCAGCTGGCCAGCGCCGCGACCAGCGAGCCCGCATGCAGCAGGCCGGTCGGGGAGGGTGCAAAGCGCCCGCGGTAGCCGCTCATGAAGCCAGGTGCAGGCCCAGTTCGAGCCCGGAGACGAAGCCGTCCTCTATCCGGTGGCCCAGGCACCAGTCGCCGCATAGCGCCAGCCCGAGTCCGGCGTCGGCCAGGAAGGGCTGGCCTAGCGGCTTGCGGGTCTGGGCATAGAGCCAGCGGTGCACGGCCGCGTGGCTGGGCTCGGCGTGGATGCCGGTGATCTCGGCAAAGCCCTTCAGCAGCTTGGCCTTGACGCGCTCGGCGTCATCCTGCACATGCTCGGCCGACCATTCGGGGCTGGCCTGCACGGTCCAGCGCTCGATCGGGCCGCGGCCGGGCTTGCTGCTTTCGCGCGCCAGCCAGCGCACGCGGTGATGCTGGCTGCGCGCGGCATGCCACTGGGGGCCGAACTGGTCCAGGCCAGGCTGCATCGCCTGCGGGAAGGCCAGCATCAGGGTCCAGCAGGGCGCGATCTCGACGCCGGCGATCGCCTGCTGCAGCGCGGGCGCCAGCTGGGAGGCCTGCAGCAGCTCTTGCGCCTGCGGCTGCGGGACGGCCAGCACGACCTGGTCGAAGCCGCCCAGCACCTGCTGCGCGCCCTCGGCCCCCGCGCCAGTCTCGCAGCGCAGCTGCCATTGATCCGGGTGGATGGCATCGCGCTCGATGCGCGCCACGCGCGTGCCCAGCAACACCTGCGCACCCAGGCTGCCGTCGGCTAGCGGCTGGCCGAGCTCGCGCGCCAGATCGTTCATGCCCGGCACCGCGACCCAGTGCTGCTCCAGCGGCACGGGCGAGGGCGTCAGCGCCAGGCCTTCCTGGTCGAGCACGCGCATGGTCTCGGGTGTCCAGGGCTGGACCAGGCCGGGATGGGCCGCCAGCGCGCGCTCGAAGCGGGCATCGCGCACAGTGAAGTACTGCGCGCCATGGTCGAAGCCGCCGAACTCGGTCCGGCGCGTCGCCATGCGCCCGCCCCAGCCGCGGCTCTTGTCGAGCAAGGTCACGCGTAAGCCGGCGCGCGCCAGCTGCAGCGCGCAGCTGACGCCTGCAATGCCGGCGCCGATGACGGCGATCTGGCGCGCGGGCAGCGCGGGGTTAGGGCTGGAGGCAAGGGGGTCGGCTGCGGAAGGGTTCATCTTCAGGGTCTCCGGTGCGCTGGCGCGCTTGAGTGGACGGATGGCGGGATCTTGCAGTGGCGGGTCTGGCTTGCGGCAGGGCAATTGGCTCTGCGTGATTGGCTCAATGATGCTGGTTTTCCAGCAGGGCGTGGCGGGTGCGTGGCTGGCCCAGCTGTTCCAGCCACCAGGAGAGTGCGCGGCCGTCGTTGTCGCTGCGCCAGACATAGCCCACGCGCAGCGTGCGCATCGGCTGGCTGACCGGCTTGGCCACCAGCAGGCCGGCATCCAGATAGGGGCGCGCCAGCGGCAGCGGCAGCCAGCCGCAGCCCAGGCCGCGCAGCTGCGCCTCGAGCTTGTGCTGCATGGTCGGCACCGTCAGCACATCCTGGCCCGGCAGCAGGTTGACGGTGACGCCGCGGCCGCGCTGCGAGGAGTCGGCTGCCGCGACGGCGCGGTGATGCTGGATCGCCTCGGGCAGCAGCGGCTCGGCGGCGGCGGCCAGCGGATGGTGCGGCGCGACCGCGAACACGAACTCCACCTCGCCCATTTCCTGCAGCCGCAGCCCGCTGCGGGGCGCCAGGTCGGTCGGCACGCCGATGGCCAGGTCGGACTGGCCGCCCAGCAGCGACTCCCAGGTGCCCGACAGCGTCTCGGAGCGCAGCCGCAGCCGGGTCGGCGCCCCCAGCGCATAGAAGGCTTCGCAGAGCTCGAACAGGGTGGTGCGTGCGATCAGCGCATCGGCGGCGATGGTGAGCTCGGGCTCCCAGCCGGTGGCGACGCGGCGCACCCGCAGCGCGACCGCATCGAGCTCGCGCAGCAGGTGCTCGCCGGCGCGCAGCAGTTCGGCCCCGGCCGGGGTCAGGCGGGCGCGGCGCGAGCTGCGGTCGAAGATCAGCACGTCAAGCGCGTCCTCGATCTGGCGCACCCGGTAGGTCAGCGCGCTGGGCACCAGGCCGAGTTCGCGCGCGGCCGCCGCCATGCTGCCGGTGCGTGCCACGGTCTCGATCAGGTGCAGGTTCTCGGGCGAGAGGGCCGCGCGCTGTTTCTGCATCGTGAGCTTTTGCTTGTTCAAAGAATTTGAATTGTGCCGGCAAAACGCTGCGCCAACCAGCCGGGCTGCCGGTCTTAAAGTCCTGCCATCAGCACATCAATCGATATCAGGAGCATCAGGCCATCATGATCAGCTTGCGCAAGTCACGGGAACGCGGCTACGCCGACCACGGTTGGCTGAAAAGCTTCCATTCCTTCTCGTTCGCGGGCTATTACGACCCGCAGCACCTGGGCTGGGGCAATCTGCGCGTGATCAACGAGGACCGGATCGCGCCCGGCACCGGCTTTGGCACCCATGGCCACCGCGACATGGAGATCGTCAGCTATGTGCTGTCGGGCGCGCTGGCGCACCGCGACAGCATGGGCAATGTCCAGACCATCGTGCCGGGCGAGGTGCAGCGCATGAGCGCGGGCAGCGGCGTGCGCCACAGCGAGTTCAACCATGCGCCCGACGCGGTGACGCATTTCCTGCAGATCTGGATCGAGCCGGATCAGGCCGGCATCGCCCCCGGCTACGAGCAGAAGTCTTTTTCCGACGCCGACAAGCGCGGCCGGCTCTGCCTGGTGGCCTCGCGCTATGGCGCCGAGGACTCGGTCACGATCCATGCCGATGCCAGGCTCTACGCCGGGCTGTTCGATGG
>CAZJQH010000040.1:0-14904 GCA_964547895.1 uncultured Chitinophaga sp.
CCTGGCGCGTGACGTGGTGGCCGCCCAGGAGCAGCAGCACTGGAATGATCACGACGTAGAGCCCGGTGATGAAGCCGGCATTGCTGACCGAGGTGCCGAGCAGGCCGACCTGCTGCAGGTTGATGGCCACGAACAGCACCAGGCCCAGCAGCAGGCCCGCGCCCCACAGGCCATTGCCGCCTTGCGCCGGGATGGACGCGAACGGTCCGCCGCGCCACCACCACAGCGGCGCGATCAGCGCGGCGCCCAGCAGCATGCGGGCGCCGGTGTAGGTGAAGGGCCCGACGCTGTCCATGCCCAGCTGCTGGGCCACGAAGGTGCTGCCCCAGATGGCTGCGGTCAGCAGCATCAGGAGATCGGTTTTCAGGTTGGAATGTTGCATGATGTGCGCCCGCCAGGCCTCGCTGCCCTGGCGGGAGGGCAGGGGCGGTTGTTCAGTCCAGGAAGTCTTCGATCAGCGCCGCGACGGCGGCCGGCTGGTCGTGGTGCAGCATGTGGCCGGCGTCCTCGACCCGGGCGCGGCGGCAGTCGGGCACGGCGTCGAGCCGCTGGTGGAATTCCTCCAGCGTGAAATCGCCGCGCTTGAACCAGCGCGCCAGGCTGTCGTCGGAAGCCTCGACCATCAGCGTCGGGGCCTGGATGAAGCGCCAGATCGCCTGCACCTCGTCGGCGCGGTAGAGATGCGGGTTGACCACCTTGTGCGCGGCGTCGCCCAGCACCTGCCAGCGCCCCTCGTTGTCCTGCGCCGACCAGTGCCGCGCCAGCCAGCTGGCCTTGGACGGATCGAGTCGCGGATTGGTCTTCATCAGGCGCTGCGCCACGCCGTCCAGGCTGTCGTAGCGCGGCATGGCGAGCTCGCCGCGCTCGAGCGACTTGAGCTGGTCAATCCATTGGGCGTAGCGGCCGGCGGCCTGCGCCGGCCTTGTGGCGGGCAGGCCGAAGCCCTCCAGGTTGACCAGGCGACGGATGCGGGTGGGGCGCACGCCGGCATAGACCATCACGACGTTGCCGCCCATGCTGTGGCCGACCAGGTCGATAGTCGCGCCGCGGTCGCGGCCGAGCTCGGTGTCGAGCGCGTCGAGCAGGAAGTCGAGGTCGGCCAGGTACTCGGCCGGCGACAGGTAATGGTCGAAGGGTCCGTAGTCGGCGACCTCCGGCCCGGCGACCAGCGCGCGCGTGAGGCCGAAGCCGCGCCAGTCGGGCGCGACGATGAAGCGCTCGCGCTGCATCGCGTCGACCACGAACTGGAACGAGGCCGAGACATCCATCCAGCCATGCACCAGCACCAGCGGGATCTCGCCCGGACGGTACTTGCCCCAGCTGCGCAGATGGTAGCGCTGCTGTCGGATCTGGATGAACTGGCTGCGGGAAGGACGGATTTCCTGGTACATGTGGCCGATTATTGCGGCTGGCGCGGCAGCTGCCGCCCCGGCCTCGTGACAAAATCGGCCAGAACCGAGACAAGAGAGCACCAACATGAACCTGATTCCACTGGGCCAGAGCGACTTGCGCGTGACCCCGATCTGCCTGGGCACCATGACCTTCGGCGAGCAGGTCGGCCAGGCCGACGCCCACGCCATCCTGGACCGCGCGCTCGAGCGCGGCATCAACTTCATCGATACCGCCGAGATGTACGCGGTGCCGGCGCGCGCCGAGACCTGCGGTGCAACCGAGATCATCATCGGCCACTGGCTGGCCAGCCGTCCGTCTGCGCGCGAGAAGATCGTGCTGGCGACCAAGGTCGCCGGGCCCTCGCGCGGCATGCCCTGGATCCGGGGCGAGCAGTCCGGGCTGACCCGGGCCGAGATCCTGGCCGCCTGCGACGGCAGCCTGCGCCGCCTGCAGACCGACGTGATCGACCTGTACCAGATCCACTGGCCGGCGCGATCGGTGCCGGCCTTCGGCAAGATCTACTACGACCCGGCGCAGGAGAAGCCCTGTGCCAGCATCCACGAGCAGCTCGAGGCCCTGGCCGAGCTGGTGCGCGCGGGCAAGGTGCGCGCGATCGGCCTCTCGAACGAGACGCCCTACGGCGTGCACGAGTTCGTGCGCCTCGCCGAAGCTTATGGGCTGCCGCGCATTGCGACGGTGCAGAACCCCTATTGCCTGATCAACCGCACGCTCGAGAACGGCCTCGACGAGACCATGCATCGGCTGGGTGTGTCGCTGCTGGCCTATTCGCCGCTGGGCTTCGGCGTGCTGACCGGCAAGTACGACGAGACCGGCTTCGAGCCGACGGGCGCGCCCGCCGGCCGCATGGCCTTGTACGACTCGATGCGCAAGCAGCGCTGGGGCCGGCCCGAGTCGCTCGCTGCCGGACGCCGCTACAACGCGCTGGCGCGCGAGCATGGCCTCACCCCCACCCAGCTGGCGCTGGCCTTCTGCTACACCAAGTGGCAGGTCGCCAGCACCATCATCGGCGTGACCACCCTGGCCCAGCTCGACGAGTGCATCGACGCCTGGGGCATCACGCTGGCTCCTGAGCTGCTGCAGGCAGTCGACCAGATCCGCTGGGAACTGCGCGATCCCGCCGCCTGAAACCCGAACATTTCCTGAACCCGATTCCTCATGCCTGACCTCAACATCCTGGTGGCTGTGCTGGCCGCCTACCTGATCGGCTCGCTTTCGTTCGCCGTCATCGTCAGCCGCCTCATGGGCCTGGACGATCCGCGCAGCTACGGCAGCAAGAACCCCGGCGCGACCAATGTGCTGCGCTCGGGCAGCAAGAAGGCGGCGGCCGCCACGCTGCTGCTCGACGCCGTCAAGGGCTGGCTGCCGGTCTGGATCGTGTCGCACTGGGGCGCGGCCTGGGGCCTGGGCGACGGCGCGCTGGCGGCCGTCGGCATCGCGGCCTTCCTGGGCCACCTGTTTCCGGTCTTCTTCCGCTTCAAGGGCGGCAAGGGGGTGGCGACCGCCGCTGGCGTGCTGATCGGCTTCGAGCCGCTGCTGGGCCTGGCCACGCTGGGCAGCTGGCTGTTCGTGGCGCTGGTGCTGAAGTATTCCTCGCTGGCGGCGATCGTGGCCGCGCTGTTCGCGCCGGGCTTCTACATCCTGGCCAGTGGCGAGAGCTGGGCCTGGTATGGCAGCCCGTCGGTCGCACTGGCCGTCACGCTGATGAGCCTGCTGCTGCTGTGGCGCCACCGTGGCAACATCAGCCGCCTGCTGGCCGGCCAGGAAGGCCGGATCGGCAGCAAGAAGTGAAGTCCTGCAACTCTTTGCACTTTTGCGGCTTGTCCACTAGCCTGGCCGCCCGAAAATGATGCTGGGCTGATCCCCAGGGTATTGACATGAAGCAAGTTTTTCCATTCGCCCGGCTGGCTGGCCTGGCTGTTCTTTCTGCCGCCACACTGGCTGGCCTGCCTGCCCAGGCCCAGCAGGAGACCGCGCGCGTCATCAGCAGCACGCCCGTGATGCAGCAGGTGCCGGTCACGCGCCAGGTCTGCCAGGACGAAGCCGTCACGCGCGCTGGCCAGAAGTCCGGCGCTGGCGCCCTGATGGGCACGATTGCCGGCGGCGCGATCGGCAACTCGATCGGCGAGGGCAGCGGCAAGGCGGCCGCCACCGTGCTGGGCCTGGTCGGCGGCGCCCTGCTGGGCAACAGCATCGAGGGCGAGGCACCGCCCCAGACCCAGATGGTCAGGCGCTGCTATCCGCAGACCGACTACGAAAGCCGCGTCAGCGGCTACAACGTGGTCTACGAGTTCGGCGGCAAGCAGTACAGCGCGCAGATGCCGACCGACCCGGGCCAGTACCTGCAGCTGCAGATCACGCCGATCGTGCCGCGGCCCCCGGCGGGCTACGCTCCGGCCAGCTATCCGCAGACTGGCTATCCCCAGTCCGGCTACCTGCGCTGAACAGCGGGCCTGGTCTGCTGTCACCAAGATCTGATGCAGCGGGTAGGGCGGCATGACTGAAACCTGGCCTGGCTGGCATTGGCGACAGCTGGCGCGGGCGCCGCATCGGCTGGCCTTCGCGGCGGCCGTCCTGGTCCTGTCGCTCGCCAGCCTGTGGTGGCTCGGCTCCCTTGCGGCCTGGACCTGGCTGCCGGCCTGGCCAGCCCCCGTGCTGGCGCCAGCGCTGAGCCATGGCGCCGTCATGGTGTTCGGCTTCTTCCCGCTGTTCTTCGCCGGTTTCATCTTCACCGTCGGTCCGAAATGGTTGCGTGTGCCCGGACCGGCTGCGGCTGAAATCGCCTGGGTCGTGCTGCCGCAGCTGGCGGGCTGGCTGCTCTGGCTGGCCGCCAGCCAGCTGGGGGGCGGGCCGGCCGGCATGGGGCTCGGGCTGGCGCTGGCTGGCTTGCTGCTGCAGTACCGGCGGCTGGCTTCGATGTGGCTGGCCAGTGCCGAGCCCGATCGCGTCCATGCCGGAGTGCTGGCAATTGCCGGACTGGTCGGCGTCGTCAGCCTGGCCGGCCTGATCTGGGCCTTGCTGCATGACGATTTCTGGCTGGCGCGTGCCTGGCTTCAGACCGGCCTGTGGGGTTTCGTCTTCACCAGTTTCGCGGCCGCGGCGCACCGCATGGTACCGGTGCTCTCGTCCGACCATCTGCCGGGACGCTGGCAGTCCTGGTCGGTGCTGGCGCTGCTGCTCGGCTGCGCCGTGCTCAAGCTCGGACTGGCCTGGAGCGACCGGGCGCAAGCTGCAGGCTGGGACCTGTTCGCAGCCGCTGCCCTGCTGCTGGCTGGGCTGGCCCTGTTCTGGATCGCTGTCGTCTGGGCCCGGGTCCAGAGCCTGGCCATGCGCATGATGACGATGCTGCACGCCGGCTTCGTCTGGCTGGCGCTGGCATTCCTGCTCGAGGCCGCCAGCCTGCTGGGCCGCTGGCTGGGCTGGTCGCTGACGCCGCTGGCGGCGCTGCATGCCGGCGCGATGGGCTTCATGGCCAGCGTGATGCTGGCCATGGTCGAGCGCGTGTCCTGTGCCTACAGCGGGCGCAAGCTCACTTTCGAGGGCTGGGTCTGGCGGGCTTTCTGGCTGCTGCAGGCGGCCACGCTGGCGCGCGTCGGTGCCGAGCTGGCGCCAGTCGCCCAGCGCAGCCACTGGCTGCTGCTGGTGGCTGCGCTCTGGGCGCTGGCCCTGCTGCCCTGGTGCTGGCACCTGCTGCGCTGGTTCGGCAGTCCAAGGCCAGACGGGCGTCCTGGCTGAACTCTACAGCGGCAGCCAGCCCAGCGGGTCGCGGGTGCGTGCGATGGTCACCATCGCGCCCGCGCAGGCCAGCGCGGCCAGCAGGCAGGCCAGCCTGGCGCCAGGGCTGCGGGCGCGCTTGAGCGCGAACGATCCCAGCACCACATAGACCACCAGCAGCACCAGCTTGGTCGCCAGCCAGGCTTCGTGCAGCGGGTTGTGCTGCAGCAGGACCCACAGGCTGATGCCCGCGCCCAGCAGCAGGCTGTCGATCGACACACTCAGGCCTCGCACCGCCGGCCGCATGATCCATGGCTGCCGCCACAGCGCCCCCAGGCCGCGCGCCGAGAACAGGCTCAGGCTCAGCCCCACCAGCAGCATGTGGGACCAGAGCAGGGCGGGGTAGAGCCAGGGAAATTGGGCAAGCAGGGTCATGGGGCAAGCGGATCAGGTCAAATGATAATAGTCATGTGTCGTGATGATTCATTCTCTATAATAGTTCGCAAGTACTAGTTTTTTCGATCTATGCCGTGCTGCCCGGGCAGCCGGCTCCCTGACAGGTGGATGCCATGCGTTTGACACAGTGGACCGACTACAGCTTGCGCATGCTGATGTATTGCGCCATCCACCAGGAGCGCCAGCGACCGCCCACTGTCGGCGAGATCGCCGAGGTGCATGGCATCTCGCGCAGCCATCTGACCAAGATCGCGATGACGCTCGCTGCCGCCGGCCTGCTCGAGACCACCAGGGGCCGTGGCGGTGGCCTGCGCCTGCTCAAGCCTGCCGACCAGATCGGGGTCGGCGAAGTGGTGCGAATGACCGAGACCGATTTCGACCAGGTCGAGTGCTTCGATGCCGACAGCAACAGTTGCCGCATCGTGAGCAATTGCCGGCTCAAGAATGTGCTGGTCGATGCCGTGACGGCCTATCTGGGCGTGCTGGACCGCTACACCGTGGCGGACCTGATCCGTCCCGCGATGAACAATGCCGAGCTGCAGGTCGTCGCGCTGCCGGTCCCGGGCTCGGGCAAGCCGGTCGCGAAGCCTGGGGCCGAAGCCGGGCCGCAGCTGCACGCAACTCCCTGAAGCCGGCCTGTGCCAGGTGGATGTCCGGGCGGGCTTCAGCCCGGTGCGGACCGCATGGCCGGCCTGAGCTGCTCGTGCAGCGACACCACCTCGCCAATCATGATCAGGGTGGGTGGCTTGACCGCCGCTGACTGGGCCAGCGCTGGCAGGTCGCACAGCTGGCCCGCCACGCAGCGCTGCCCGGGCTGGGTCGCGCGCTCGATCAGCGCGGCCGGCGTCGAGGCCGGCAGGCCGTGCGCGATCAGCTGCTCGCAGATGACGGGCAGGGTGCCCAGTCCCATGTAGATCACCACCGTCTGGTTCGGCCGCGCCAGCATTTCCCAGTCGAGATCGACCACGCGGTTGTCCTGCAGGTGGCCGGTGGCCAGCACCAGCGCGCGCGCGTGGTCGCGGTGCGTCAGCGGAATGCCGGCCGCGGCCGCCGCCCCCTGTGCCGCGGTGATGCCCGGTATCACGGTGAAGGGCACGCCGGCGGCTGCCAGCGCCTGCGCCTCCTCGCCTCCCCGACCGAAGATGTAGCCATCGCCGCCCTTGATGCGCAGCACGCGGCGACCTTCGCGCGCGAGCCGGATCATCAGCCTGCCGATCTCGTCCTGCGGCAGGGTGTGGCGCGATGCCTCCTTGCCGACGTAGACGCGCTGGGCACTGGCAGGCGCCAGCGAAAGAATGGCTTCGCTGACCAGGTGGTCGTAAAGCAGCAGCTCGGCCGATTCGAGCGCACGCAAGGCCTTGATCGTCAACAGTTCGGGGTCGCCGGGGCCGGCACCCATCAGCGTGACCTGGGCCGCCTGCGTGCCGAACTGTCCGGCTGGCGGCATGGCAAGCGGGCGCTGATCCTGGTCAAGTTGTCTCATGTGGATTCCTCAGGGTTCGATTGAGTCATTCTTGATGAATATTTCTGGGCTGTGTTTGCACTAAATCAAACACGCCACTCGCTGCCAGCATGACCATGACAGCCATGTCGAGCAATGCAGTGGATACGCGTGATACGCGAAGCAGGTCGAGCCAGATGCGCAAGACAGCGGCCTGGATGCTGTTGGGCTTGTGCCTGGGTGGCCATGCCTGGTCGCAGCCAGTCTCGCCGCTCCCGGCCGAGCGCGAGCAGGCCATGGTGCGCATGGTCAGGCAGGACTGTGGCTCCTGCCATGGCATGCAGCTGACAGGTGGCCTGGGTCCGGCGCTGACGCCCCAGGCGCTGGCCGAGATGCCGCGCGAGTCATTGGCTGCCACCATCTACCACGGCCGCCCCGGCACGCCAATGCCGCCCTGGAAGGCCATGCTCAGCGAGATCGAGGCCGACTGGATCGCTCAGCGCCTGCTCGACGGCTTCCCGCAGGAACAGCAAAGGAGTCAGCGATGAATCAAGCCTTTCCATCTCACCTGATCGGACGTCGCAGCCTGCTGGCGGCCCTTGGCGCGGCTCCGCTGCTGCTGTCCGGCTGCGCGGCGCTGGGCGGCATCGAACCCGAAGGCAGCGGCGACCTTGGCGTCGTGGTCGAGCGCGCCAGCGGCAAGCTGGCCATCGTCAACACCAGCCGGCGCGAGCTGCTGGCCGAGGTCGGCGGCCTGGGTGACCTGTCGCACGCCTCGGTGGTGTTCTCGCGCGACGGCCGCCATGCCTATGTGTTCGGGCGCGACGGCGGCCTGTCCAAGGTCGACCTGCTGCGGCGACGGCTGGCCGTGCGCGTCATGCAGGCCGGCAACTCGATCGGCGGCGCGGTCAGCGCCGACGGCAGCCTGGTCGCGGCGCAGAACTATCAGCCGGGCGGGGTCAAGGTGTTCGACGCCCGCACGCTGGAGCTGGTCGCCGACCTGCCGGCCGAGTACGCGCCTGGCAAGCTCTCGCGCGTGGTCGGTCTGGTCGACCTGCCCGGCCGGCGCTTTGCCTACAGCCTGTTCGATGCCGACGAGATCTGGCTTGCCGACCTGTCCGAACCACGCCAGCCCAAGATCCAGAAGTTCAGCAGCATCGGCAAGTCGCCCTACGACGCGCTGGTGACTCCGGACGGCCGCCACTACATCGCCGGCCTGTTCGGCGAGGACGGTCTGGCCTTGATCGACCTGTGGCAGCCCGAGCCCCAGGTACAACGCATCCTGGGCGGCTACGGCCGTGGCCAGCAGCCGCTGCCGGTCTACAAGATGCCGCACCTGCGCGGCTGGGCGGTGGCCGGGCGCCATGCCTACCTGCCGGCGATCGGCCGCCACGAGGTGCTGGTGGTGGACACCCAGAGCTGGCAGGAGGTCGGCCGAATCCCGGTCGCGGGCCAGCCGGTGTTCGTGATGGCGCGCCCCGATGGGCGCCAGGTCTGGGTCAACTTCTCGGTGCCCGACTACGACCGGGTGCAGGTGATCGACACGCCGAGCCGGCAGGTGATTGCCACGCTGACCCCCGGCAAGGCGGTACTGCACATGGAGTTCACGCCACGCGGCGAGGCGGTCTGGATCAGCTCGCGCGACGACAACCGCGTCAGCGTGATCGACACCCAGACGCTGCAGACCCTGGCCCGGCTCGAGCTCGAGGCACCGAGCGGCATCTTCTTCACCTCGCGCGCGGCGCGCATGGGGTTCTGATCATGCCCGACTCCACAAGTCACGAGATGGACGAGGCGCTGACTCTGCTCAACCCCTGGCAGCGCGGTTTTCCGCTGGTCACCGAACCTTATGCCGTGCTGGCGCGATCGCTCGGCTGCTCGACCGCCGAACTGCTAGCTCGCCTGCGGGCGCTGCAGCAGCAAGGCGCGCTCAGCCGCATCGGCGGCGTGTTCGCGGCGCAGACCGGCGGCGCCGCGCTGCTGGCCGCGATGCCAGTGCCGCCCGATCGGCTTGACGCGGTGGCAAGCATCGTCTCGGCGCATCCGGGCGTCAACCACAACTACGAGCGCGAGGACCGCTACAACCTCTGGTTCGTCATGACCGCTTGCGACCCGGTCGGGCTCGAACGCGCGATGCTGGCACTCGAAGCCGCCACTGGCCTGCCGGCGCTGCGCCTGACCATGGTCCGCCCGTACCGCATCGACCTCGGCTTTGACCTGCGCCAGCGTACCGCGGGTACGCCGGTCAGCGCGCCGGCGCGCCGCCGTGCCGAGCCGGTCGCCGCCGCCGACCTGCCGCTGGCCGCGCTGCTCGAAGCGGGGCTGCCGCTGCTCGAGCGTCCCTACGCCGCGTGGGCGGCCGAGCTCGGCTGCGACGAGTCCGATGTCATCGCCAAATTGCAGCACTGGCTCGACGCCGGGACCATCAGCCGCTTTGGCGCCGTCGTGCGGCACCACGAGTTCGGCTTCGACGCCAACGCGATGACGGTGTTCGATGTGCCCGACGAGCGGGTCGATGCCTGCGGTGCCGCGCTGGCGCGCGCCGATGGCGTCACGCTGGCCTACCGCCGCGTGCGCGCGCCCGAATGGCGCTACAACCTCTACTGCATGGTGCATGGCCGCGACCGCGAGGCGGTGCTGGCCGTGATCGAGAGCCTGGTCGAATCCTGCGGCCTGGCCGACTATCCGCGGCGCGTGCTGTTCTCGCGCCGGCGCTTCAAGCAGACCGGCCCGCGCCGCTTCCGTGCGCTGCCCCAAGGCTGCAACGAGGTCCAGCATCTGAAATGCGAGCAAGCCCATGCCCACGCCTGAAGACCTGCGCCTGATCGACTACCTGCACGGCGGCTTTCCGCTAAGCCAACGACCCTTTGCCGAGGTTGGCGCCGCGCTAGGCCTGCAGGAGTCCGAGGTGATCGCATCGTTGCAGCGCCTGCTGGCCTGCGGCGACCTGACCCGCTTCGGGCCGCTGTTCCAGATCGAGCGCGCCGGCGGCCTGTTCGTGCTCGCCGCGCTCTCGGCGCCAGAAGAGCGTTATGCCGAGGTGACAGAACTGGTCAACTCGCTGCCCGAGGTCGCGCACAACTACCGGCGTGAGCACGCGCTCAACATGTGGTTCGTGATCGGGGCCGAGAGTCCGGCGCTGGCCGATGCGGCGATCGCGCGCATCGAGGCGCTGACCGGGCTCAAGGTCCATGCCTTTCCCAAGCAGCGCGAATATTTCGTCGAACTGCGGTTGCCGCTGCTCGAAGGGCCGGGTGCTGAGCCGAGGCCTCCGGCAAGGCCCGCCGCTGGGTCTGTTGCACTGGTCGAGCGGTTCAAGCTGACGGATTTCGACCGCACGCTGATCGCCGCCACCCAGGGCGGCCTGCCGTTGGTGCCGCAGCCCTACGACGAACTGGCAGAGGCGCTGGGCGTGGAGGCCGAACTGGTGCGCGAGCGCCTGCAGCAGATGCTGTTCCACGGCCTGATCCGCCGCATCGGTGCCGTGCCCAACCACTATCGGCTCGGCTTCACTGCCAACGGCATGAGCGTCTGGGACGTCGACGATGCCGAGGTCGATGCTCTCGGCGAGCGGGTCGGCGTGCTGCCGGGGGTGAGCCACTGCTACCGTCGCCCGCGTGCTCCCGGCGTCTGGCGCTACAACCTGTTCGCGATGCTGCACGGCCGCAGCCGCGCCGAGGTCGAAGTCCAGGCCGAGCGGCTGCGCGCGCTGCTCGGGCCAGCCTGCCGCGCGCACGACATCCTCTATTCCAGCGCCATCCTCAAGAAGACCGGATTGCGCCTGGCCCGGCCGGGTGCACCGGCAGAAAGCTGAAAGACCATGTTCCGCATCACCCAGTACATGCGCGAGCTCGCCCAGGCCCAAGCCAGCGGCAGCTATCCTGCGCCCTCCCGCCCGGGATCGGCGCCGCGCGCCGAGGCCGCCGGCCAGGATTCATCGAGTGCGGTCGGCCGCAGCGCCGCCGCCGGCGTTCACGCTCGCGGACCGGTCGTGATCTGGAACCTGATCCGGCGCTGCAACCTGACCTGCAAGCATTGCTACGCCCAGTCGGCCGACCACGAGTACGCGGGCGAGCTCAGCACGCAGGAGGTGTTCAGCACGCTCGAGCACCTCAAGGCCGCCGGGGTGCCGGCGCTGATCCTGTCGGGCGGCGAGCCCTTGCTGCGGCCCGACTTCTTCGAGATCGCGCAGCGCGCCAAGGCGCTTGGCTTCCATGTCAGTCTCTCGAGCAACGGTACGCTGATTGACGAAGCCATGGCCGACCGCATCGCGGCCTTCGGCTTCGACTATGTCGGCATCAGCCTGGACGGCCTGAAGGCCACGCACGACAAGTTCCGCCGCCTCGATGGCGCCTTCGACCTCAGCCTGGCGGGGGTGCGCTTGCTGCACGCGCGCGGCATCAAGGTCGGGCTGCGCTACACCATGACCGCGCTCAACGGCCACGACTTCCCGGCGCTGCTCGAGCTGATGCGGACCGAGGGAGCGCAGAAGTTCTACTTCTCGCACCTGAACTACGCCGGCCGCGGCAACATCCACCGCGGCAAGGATGCGCACCATCTCGCCACCCGCGAGGCAATGGACCTGCTGTTCGACCGCGCCTGGGACGCAGCCTTGCGCGGCCTCGACGAGGAATACGTGACCGGCAACAACGACGCCGACGGGCCCTACCTGCTGCTGTGGCTGGAGAAGCGCCACCCTGGCCTGTTCGAGCGCTTCGGCACCGACCTGCGCCGTCGCCTGGTCGCCTGGGGCGGCAATTCGAGCGGCGTCAACGTCGCCAACATCGACAACCTGGGCCATGTGCACCCCGACACCATGTGGTGGCATCACGACCTGGGCAGCGTGCGCGAGCGCCAGTTCGGCGCGATCTGGGCCGACACCAGCGACCCGCTGATGGCCGGCCTCAAGGCCAGGCCGCGCCAGATCGGTGGTCGCTGCGCGACTTGCAAGGACTTCGACATCTGCGGCGGCAACACCCGCGTGCGCGCCCAGCAGCTCAACGGCGACACCTGGGGCGAGGACCCGGGCTGCTATCTGCTCGACGAGGAGATCGGCATCGCGCCGAGCCCAGACCGGCCGGCCGCAACGGACCAGCGCGTGATCCCGCTGGAGGTCCACCATGCATGAAGTCCGCACCAAGTTCACGCTGCTGCTCGCCACGGCCTGGCTGGCCAGCGCCGCGCAGGCCGCGCCCGAAGCCAAGGCCCGCATCGACGCCGGCGCGCTGTACCAGCAGCATTGCGCCGCCTGCCACGGCGCCGAGCGCACCGGCCAGATGGGCCCGGCACTGCTACCCGAAAGCCTAGCACGGCTGCGC
Source organism: uncultured Chitinophaga sp. (assembly GCA_964547895.1). Classification (GTDB taxonomy): domain Bacteria; phylum Pseudomonadota; class Gammaproteobacteria; order Burkholderiales; family Burkholderiaceae_C; genus Malikia. Next base: position 12,340 of record CAZJQH010000040.1, read on the forward strand.
CAGCCCGATGCGCTCAAGGTCATCGCGCAGGGCCGTACCGCGACCCAGATGCCGGCCTTCCACGGCAAGCTCCAGGACGACGAGATCATCGCGCTCGCGCAGTGGATCTACAGCCCGGTCGAGCCCGCGCCGCGCTGGGCCGATTCCGACATCCGAGCCTCGCGCGTGCAGCAGGTCGATGCCTCCAGCCTGCCCAGCAAGCCGGCCTGGAGCGCCGACCCGATGAACCTCTTTGTCGTGGTCGAGGGCGGCGACCACCATGTCACGCTGCTCGATGGCGACAAGTTCGAGCCGATCCACCGCTTCGAGAGCCGCTACGCGCTCCATGGCGGGCCGAAGTTCACGCCCGACGGCCGCTTCGTCTTCTTCGGCTCGCGCGACGGCTGGATCACCAAGTACGACCTCTGGAACCTCAAGGTGGTGGCCGAGGTGCGCGCCGGTCTCAACATGCGCAACGTCGCGGTCAGCGGCGATGGCAAGTGGGTGATGGCGGCCAACTACCTGCCACACAGCCTGGTGCTGTTCGACGCCGACCTCAATCTGGTCAAGACCTTCGCCGCCGAAACACTCGACGGCAAGGCGAGCTCGCGCGTCTCGGCGGTCTATGACGCGGCGCCACGCAAGAGCTTCGTCGTCGCGCTCAAGGACATCCCCGAGCTGTGGGAGATCAGCTATGACCCCAAGGCTGAGCCGATCTTCGACGGCTATGTGCATGACCACAAGATGGGCGAGGCGATCGCCAAGCCTGGCTACCAGAACGTGCGCCGCACCCTGCTCGACGAGCCGCTGGATGACTTCTTCTTCGACCAGAGCTACCGCCATGCGCTCGGCGCCACCCGGCCCAAGGCCGACGGCCAGCCCAGCGCCCAGGTCGTCAACCTCGACGTGCGGCGCAAGATCGCGGAGCTGCCGATCGCCGGCATGCCGCACCTGGGCTCTGGCATCACCTGGGCCTGGAACGGCACCACGGTGCTGGCCAGCCCGAATCTCAAGGGCAACGCGATCGACGTCATCGACATGCAGAACTGGAAGCTGCTGCGTACCATCCCCGTGCCGGGCCCGGGCTTCTTCATGCGCAGCCATGAGAACAGCCGCTACGCCTGGACCGACTCGATGATGAGCCCGGCGGCCAAGCACCGGCTGACGCTGATCGACAAGGCCACGCTCGAGCCGGTGGCAGAAGTCAAGGGCGAACCTGGCAAGACGCTGGCGCATATCGAGTTCACCAAGGACGGCCGCCATGCGCTGGCCAGCGTCTGGGAGATGGATGGTGCGCTGGTCGTCTATGACGCGCAGTCCCTCAAGGAGGTCAAGCGGCTGCCGATGAGCAAGCCGGTCGGCAAGTACAACGTCTGGAACAAGATCACGCGCTCGGAGGGCACTTCGCACTGAGGCGTCGGCCCCGCCTGCAGGAATCGGCCTTGGGCCGGTTTTTTTCGCCCAGCCAAACACGTTTCGGCCGCTGCAGCAGGGAGGGTGTCTTTTAATGTTCATATTTGGTGACTTTTTGATCTGGATCAACTTGTCATTTTGGGTGGAAGCTCAATATATGCACGCCTGCTGAATATATGCCGCGGCCTGCAGCGGGCGACATCGGAAAGTCGTCGTGGCTTTCGCAACCGGGCCCCGGCTGCAACAGGAGTTTTGTATGCATACCCCCAAGCTGGCTCGCCTGACGGCGCTGGTGATGGCTTCTCTGGCCGTGTCGGCCTTTGCGCAGGACAAGCATGGCGTATCCGCCCCCGAGGTGAGCTATCAGGCTGGCTCCTCGCCGCTCAGCGGCGTGCCCATGTACCAGAGCTCGAACCCCAAGGCCCCGCCGCTGACGCAGGCCGAGTTCGAGAAGGCGCGCGAGATCTACTTCCAGCGCTGCGCCGGCTGCCACGGCGTGTTGCGCAAGGGCGCGACCGGCAAGGCGCTGACACCGGACATCACGCTGGGCAAGGGGACCGACTACCTCAAGGTCTTCATCGAGTATGGTTCGCCGGCCGGCATGCCCAACTGGGGTACCTCGGGCGAACTCAGCAAGGACGAGGTCGACCTGATGGCGCGCTACATCCAGCACGACGCCCCGACCCCGCCCGAGTTCGGCCTGGCCGACATGAAGAAGACCTGGAAGGTCGTGATTCCGCCCGAAAAGCGCCCGACCAGGAAGATGAACAACTACAACATCAGCAACATCTTCTCGACCACGCTGCGTGACGCGGGCGAGGTGGCGCTGATCGACGGCGACAGCAAGCAGATCATCAACATCGTCAAGACCGGCTACGCGGTGCATATCTCGCGCATGTCGGCCTCGGGCCGCTACCTGTTCGTGATCGGCCGCGACGCCAAGATCAACATGATCGACCTCTGGATGGAGAAGCCCGATACCGTCGCCGAGATCCGCGTCGGCCTCGAGGCGCGCTCGGTCGAGACCTCCAAGTTCAAGGGCTACGAGGACAAGCTGGCGATCGCCGGCTCCTACTGGCCGCCCCAGTACACCATCATGAACGGCGACACGCTCGAGCCGCTCAAGATCGTCTCGACCCGCGGCAACGTCGTCGGCACCCAGGAATACCACCC